>URFJ01000065.1 GCA_900547135.1 uncultured Eubacteriales bacterium
CTTAAGACGGTTTGTTCGGATATTATTGTTCCAAGCTCGGTAAAGAATTTAGATTGTTCCTTCTCAGGCGCTGAAACAAGGCTTATAGGAATGGTTGACGGTTCAAAGGATCATGCCAAAATAGCGCGCGCCTTATACGACTGCCTTGCCAGGACATTTGCGAAGATGATTTTAAACGCTTTTGAAAGGACGGGGATATGCAAATTTTTGCTTGCCGGAGGCGTTGCGTCAAGCGGAATTCTCAGAGATCTGCTTGTTAATAGGCTTAAATCTAGAAAGAGAGAGATTATAATTGAATTTGCGTTACCGAAGCTGTCGTCGGATAATGCGGTTGGGGTCGCGCTGAAGGCGCAGCATGAATTTGAAAGGATGGATAATAGTTATGTCAGAGTTAGTACTGACCGTTAGCCAGCTAAATGATTATGCTGCAAACTTACTTCGCCGCGATTTTTTATTGAAAAATATCTGTGTAAAGGGTGAGATTTCAGGGTATAAGCGCCACACGTCGGGACACGCTTATTTTTCGTTAAAAGACGAAATCTCAGTAATAAGCTGCGTTATGTTTAAGCCTGATACGTTCGGTTTAGGGTTTAAGCCATCAAACGGGATGTTCGTTACAGTCAGAGGCTATGTAAGCATATATGCTCAGGAGGGGCGCTTTCAATTATACGTTAAGGAGATGGATCAGCAGGGGAAGGGCGAGTTGTATCTCCGTTTCATGGACCTTAAAGAGAAGCTATCCAAAGAGGGCTTGTTTGATGAGTCGCATAAAAAGCCGCTCCCGGCGCTGCCTAAATGTATCGGAGTGGTAACCTCTGAGATGGGCGCAGTGTATTCGGATATTAAAAACATAGTGGCGAGAAGATTTCCAAAGATGAATATACTGCTCTGTCCCACCGCCGTTCAGGGAGAAGGGGCAGCCTCACAGATTGCCGATGCGATACGGCGCATGGACAAGCTTAAACTGGCCGACGTGCTTATCGTATGCAGGGGCGGGGGAAGCGTTGAGGATCTTTGGCCGTTCAACGATGAGATTGTGGCCAGGGCAATCTACGACTGCTCGATACCGGTGGTCAGCGCTGTTGGCCATGAAACCGACTATTCGATATCGGATTTTGTAGCTGACATCCGCGCCCCTACGCCATCAGCCGCGGCTGAGCTGTGTACCCCCGAGATTGAGTGCATTATGGCTTCGTTAAACGCCGCACAGAACTATATAACTAGAGCCGTAAAAAACAAAATTTCAGAAAGGCAGGCGCGTATCAGCTCCATAACCTCCTCGTATGCGATTATGATTCCAGTTTATCGTATCGACGCCGGACAGCAAAGCTTGTCGGCAAGAATAGATTCAATAGGCGAGGCTGTCAACTCAAGATTGAGGATTGGGAGGAGCAGTACGAGGGGGATTGAGGCACCGCATATCAATAAGGATATAATGCACACGATCCATAAGGAGCAGGATAGATCGGACAGTAATATTAAAGCGCTTAGGAACGGCATGGTCTCGTCAATGGACAGCCGCAGGAACCGCATGTATGGTATTGTCAAAAGCCTAAGGCTATGCGGACCTGAGAATGTGTTACGGAGGGGATTTGCTATGATAAGGTCAAAAACTGGGCGTTATTTATACTCTGCAAATGATTTAACACCCGGGAAACACATTGAACTGATAATGCGCGATGGAACAGCCGAGGCTGAAATAAAGAACAAGGAGGGTTGACCATGGAAGTAAAAGGGATGACATATGAGGAGGCCATGGGCGAGCTTGAGCACATTACGCACCGGCTTACGGACGAGAGCATGCCGCTTGACGAGATGGTGGAGCTTTATGAAAAGGGGATGGCGCTTGCCAGGCTGTGCAAAGATATGCTTGAAGAGTACGAAGGGCGTATAGAAAAGGCTTCAGCGATGCTGACAAAGGATACGGAGGATTAAAGTGGAAATTGCCCTTATGTTGAACGAGTATAGATCTATAGTCGAACCGTATATGTTGTCATACGTAAAAACCGCCCTGATACCCTCCCCGCTTAAGGAGTCAATGCTTTACAGCCTGGAGGCAGGGGGGAAGCGCTTTAGACCGTGCATGACGCTGGCTGCCTGCCGGCTTTCCGGAGGGGATGTTGCCGCTGCATTGCCAATAGCGGGGGCAATAGAGATGGTTCACACATATTCATTAATACACGACGACCTACCCGCTATGGACAACGATGATTTCAGGAGGGGCAAACCGTCAAATCATAAGGCGTTTGGAGAGGCGACAGCTATACTTGCCGGCGACGCGCTGCTTTCATCCGCGTTTGAGCTTATGCTGGACGGCTTTGATAAGCGTTGCGGTAATGAGGGCTATTATAAAGCGGTCAGGGAGGTGGCCAGGGCGATTGGCGCTACTGGAATGATAGCGGGACAGATGAAGGATATCAAAGCCTCTTTGAACGCTGATTTCAGCGAGGAAACGCTGAGGTCGATTCATAAGGATAAGACCGGAGCGTTAATCAGGGCGTCGGTAATGGCAGGAGCGTATGTGGGCGGTGCCAGTGCTGAATGGATTTGTGCGTTAATGGAATTTGGGGATGCATTTGGAATGCTGTTTCAGATTACGGATGATATTCTGGATTGCACAGGAGACATGAATTTACTTGGCAAAAGTATAGGTAAGGACGCAAACACTAAAAAGCTCACCTATGTAACCCTTTTTGGATTGGAGCAATCGAGGCTGATGGCACAAAGTGCGGCTGAAAGGGCGAGAAAGGCACTGAATAAAATAGACGGTGATACGGAGTTTTTCAGTTCGCTTATCGACATGACGATGGACAGGAAATATTGACGCTTGCATTTAACTGTGTGCTGTGGCAAAATAATAACGGTGGTGCAGTATTCTAGTCAGCAATGCTGTTCCTGAAAGCGGGCCTAAAAATCCGTTGAGGGCACATCGATGAAGTTCCTGGTGTTTGCTTTCGATGCCAGTCGGGGGTTTATGCTGGGAGTTAAGAAGACCGGGCGGTCTGCAAAGGCATGTGGAAGGCGACCCGTTCTTCGTGGAGACCTATATGGGTGGTCGGCAACTTGAGTTCGATTACTCCATAGGATTAAACCTGTATTGCGGTAAACGCTGTGTACAGTGTAGCCTGCCTTGAGTGGTGTCAGGGGAATAAGGCGGTTTTGCAATATCGCATAACCCTTTTGAAACCTGTACTGCAAAAGAGGCTAGGGGATGGTAAAGCTGCTGAGGAAAGCTCCTAGACTGTTGAAAATAAGGCATATTGGGGATTACGGTGCGCGCTAAGTGGCAGTCCGGCCCTGCGTATGGAGACAGCGCAGCGTCCGACATAATGGGAAACCGCTTCTAACGGCGACGGGAAGTGGCGGGCGAGGAAATCTAGCCGGACCTTAAGGCGCAAAGTTTACTCAATGTGCCACCACCATATATCTATATATGGTATGTGGAGATGTATGGATACACAACAAAAGAAGAGCGACGCCAAGAACAGGCGCCGTAAGAATAAACGAGATCTTTGGCCTGTAAAGGTCTTTTTTATCACATTGGCGATAGCGCTTGTGTTAAGCTTTTTATCTGAAACGGTCTTGCTTGGAGTGCCGCTGTATGTGGCGGTATTCGTACTGATATTTATAATATTTACTGGGATTGTATTTGATATAGTAGGTGTGGCAGTGACCATACAGGACGTTACGGCATATACGGCTATGGCGTCAAAGCGGATTCGCGGCGCTAAACACTCAATAAGGCTCGTTCAAAACTCGGCTATGGTGGCCAATATCTGTAACGACGTTGTAGGTGATATATGCGGAATAGTTTCGGGAGCGATGGGAGCAGCCGTATCCACGGCAATAATAATTTCTTCTACAACTACAGAAGCATTGATAATAAATGTTGCTATATCAGCGCTTATAGCTGCGATAACCGTAAGCGGAAAAGCATCGGGCAAGCGTATCGCGGCGAAGCACAGCCAAAGGATAGTGTTTATGGTTGGAAAATTGTTTGCGCTGTTCTCCAAAAACGGCGAACGGAAAAAATCCAGTGCGAAGTAATGCTTCGGTGATGGAGAAATATCCGATTTTGAGCAAAATCAACAGTATCGAACAATTTAAGTTGCTAAGCAGCACATACCTTGAGCCGCTTGCAGAAGAAATTCGTTCGTTTCTTGTCGACTCCGTATCTGATAATGGGGGTCATCTTGCCTCAAACCTTGGCGTTGTAGAGCTTACGATAGCGCTGCACCGTGTTTTTAACATGCCCGAGGATTCCCTGGTATTCGACGTAGGTCATCAAGCATACGTTCATAAGATACTTACAGGCAGGCGTGATGGCTTTGAACGTTTGAGGCGTATTGGAGGAATAAGCGGGTTTCCTAAAAGGAGTGAAAGCCCCTGCGACGTATTTGAAACCGGTCATTCCAGCACCTCCGTATCAGCCGCGCTTGGAATTTTATGCGCAAAGCGACTCAAAGGAGAGGAGGGCGCCGTTGTGGCGGTAATAGGGGATGGGGCTCTCACCGGAGGGATGGCGTATGAAGCGCTGGACGATGCGGGACAGCGGCAGCTTCCAATTATCGTGGTTATAAATGACAATGACATGTCAATATCCTATAACGGAAGCGCAATGAGCAAGCATTTAAACCTGATGAGGGCAAGCAGGGGTTACAGGTTGTTGAAAAAGTCGACCGTCCGTATTCTTGACCGTACAAGGGCAGGTAAGTGGGCTGCCAAGCACATTGAGAAATTCAAAAATAGACTTAAATACTTTATGCTGCCAAGCAACATCTGGTTTGAGGCAATGGGTTTTACATATATAGGACCTGTAGACGGGCATAACATCCACGAACTATTAGAAGTGCTAGGTAAGGCGAAGGGCTTTGATAAGCCTGTGGTGATTCATGCGGTTACAAAAAAAGGAAAGGGTTATCCCCCGGCCGAGCGAGATCCTGAACTGTTTCATGGCGTAGCGCCGTTTTATAAGGATACCGGAGAACTTAAGCGGAAACCGTCTTTAAGCAACTCTAAAGTTTTTGGAGAGGAGCTTTCGCGCCTGGCCGGCTATGATCCCAGGATATGCGCAATAACCGCCGCAATGGCAAGCGGAACAGGCCTTTCAGATTTCTCCAGGCTGTATCCGGACCGCTTTTTTGACGTTGGCATAGCCGAGCAGCATGCCGTTACGCTCTCAGCCGGACTGGCGGCGGGCGGCATGCGGCCGGTAGCGGCGATATATTCAACGTTTCTGCAGCGGGCCTATGATCAGATCATACATGATGTTTGCCTGCAGCAGCTGCCTGTAATATTGGCTGTTGACCGGGCCGGCCTAGTAGGTGAGGACGGCGAAACCCATCAGGGCGTTTACGATATAGCCTATCTTTTAAGCGCCCCTGGGATTACGATTTATTCTCCTGCATCACAGCAGGAACTGCGTATGATGCTGGGGCACGCTTTAACGCTGGATAAGCCTAGCGCGATAAGATATAATCGGGGCTTGCTTATTGAAACCCTGGATAAGAACGATGATATAGAATATGGAAAATGGAGCGTCTTGCGGGAAATAAAAAGCGTTAATGTCATTGCAACCGGAAGACTTGTACAGACCGCGCTTGAAGCTGCGGAGGGCCTATCGGTGGGAGTGATAAACGCGAGGTTTATCAGGCCGGTTGATATGAACGTGCTTAATAGGCTTATAAATTCCGCGGATGTTATAATAACGCTTGAGGACGGAATAACGACATGCGGTTTCGGGGCCTTAATAGCGCAAGCGGTTTGCGGGAAAGCCGTAAAGCTTGTAAATTTAGGCGTTCCAGATAATCCCGTAGGACACGCTACTGTATCTCAACAGGATGAAATCTGCGGCCTTACTGCTAGACAAATAAGGGAGAGACTGAAGGAGGCGCTTGTTACAATATGAAATCCGGCAATAATATACGCGCCGATATACGTATGGTTGAGCTAGGCCTTGCTGTGAGCAGGGAAAGGGCAAGATCCCTAATCATGTCCGGTGTTGTGTATAAAAACGGGGTTAGAGTCGATAAAGCCGGTGCTCCCGTATCCAACGATGACTTAATAACGGTTAAGGAAGACCCCATACCTTTTGTAAGCAGGGGCGGGCTTAAGCTAAAAAAGGCTATTGACGCAAATGCTTTGGATTTAACCGGATGTTTTGCCGCTGATATTGGCGCGTCGACAGGAGGTTTTACGGACTGCATGCTTACCTACGGAGCGGAAAAGGTGTTTGCGGTTGATGTAGGATACGGGCAGCTTGATTGGAAACTCCGCAACGATCCTCGTGTAGTAGTTCTGGAGCGTCATAACGCCAGGAAAATGGAGCCGTCCTGGTATGAGGGTTATCTGGATTTTGCGTCCATAGACGTATCGTTCATTTCGCTTAAATTGATACTGGTACCACTATATGAATGCCTTAAACATGGAGCGGTAGTTGTAGCGCTTGTCAAACCTCAATTCGAGGCGGGCAGGGATAAGGTTGGCAAGAATGGGGTGGTTCGCTCGAATGAGACCCATCAGGCCGTCTTAACCGATATAGCCTTATTTTCCGAAAAAAACGGATATTCTATAATCAATATGGACTTTTCGCCGATAACCGGGCCAAAGGGAAATATTGAGTTTTTGCTCGTATTAAAGAAGGATAGGAGAATCGCAATGGAAGATATAGCCGTAATAAGCGAGATGGCCACACGCACGGTGGACAGGTCGCATGACGAGCTGATGGTAAAGCATTGCGGAAGGGATGAATGATATGGCTTATATAAAGGATCAAAATATTATTGCGGGCATATTTGCAAATCCCAACAAAGAACGGTCACTGGAAGCTGTAAGCGCCGTGAAGTCCATTTTAGACCGTATTGGGATAAGGTGGACAGAATGTGGAAAGCCTAGCACCATGTATAAAGACGGTACGATAGATATACTTCTCGCCGTTGGGGGTGATGGAACCATATTACGGGCCATTCATTGGATGCTCAAGGGACACGGGGAGATGATGCCTATCCTTGGGGTAAACGTTGGAAGGATAGGTTTCCTGAGCGAGACGGATATTAGTTCACTCGGGCAGGCAATGAAGCGTATTATTGAAGGAAACTCTAATGTAGTAAAATATATGATGCTTGAGTGTACAATAAAGGATAAAAGGTTCTTGTGTATAAATGACTTCATATTTTATAAAAAATGCTTTTCTTCAGTTGCCCATATTGATATGTACTTTGACGGTATGGAGGCAGGAAGCGTTTACTGCGACGGTATAATTGTAAGCACTCCAGCCGGTTCAACGGGTTATTCGGTTTCAGCGGGGGGGCCGATAATATCAACCGGACTTGAAGCGATAGCGGTTACTCCAATATGTTCACATTCCCTTGGCATCCGTCCAGTAGTATTATCACGGGATGCTGTTATAAAGCTTACCTTGAGGGACGAAGCACGCTTTTCTTCAGATGGAGTTGACGTTATGGACCTATACCCCTGTAACGAAATTGTGGTTAAACGCTCATTAGAATCAATAGAGCTTATAAGGCTTCATAATCGCAACGAATATAAACTTATAAATGAAAAATTAATATAATTGCATAAAAAGTATCTAAAATATTAAAGTTGTAATCATTTTTAGCTTGAAATTACTGGTAAAATATGTAAAACTATAGATGTTGTCCATTAGCGGCATATTTTTAGTTTAGATAGGTTTATCTTAAGTTGACTACGGATTCGTCTTGGTAATGTCAAGACAAATGTGATAGAATATAATATGTATTGAATCGGAGGTGTTCACTTGAAGCCGGCAAGACATGCGCTTATCATCGAATTGATATCCAATTATAGCGTAGAAACGCAATATGATCTGGCCAAGTTGCTGCGCGAGCATGGAATACATGTAACACAGGCTACAGTTTCACGCGACATAAAGGAACTTAGGCTTGTAAAGGTTCTGATGGATAACGGAAGATACAAATATGCTACTTCCGACGTTACTAAGACGGGACTACAGGACCGGTTCATGAAGATATTTTCTCATTCTGTAACATCGTTGACATCGGCGGGCAATCTGATTATAGTAAAGACAATAACCGGAACAGCCGCTGCGTCGGCGGAAGCAATAGATTCTCTTGAATGGGATGAGGTAGCTGGCACGGTTGCTGGTGATAACACCGTATTTGTCGCCATCAGGGACGATGGGCTTGTAGAAGAGGTTCTTTCACGATTTAAAGAGCTCATGTGTTAGACGGCGCGGAGGAATTATGCTCCAACGCATATTAATTGAGAATATTGCACTTATAGACAAGCTTGATCTTGAGCTTTCGCCTGGCTTTAATGTTATAACAGGTGAAACGGGGGCTGGTAAGTCTATAATCATTGATTCTGTAAGTCTCATCTTGGGCGAGAGGGCGAGCCGTGAATTGATTAGAAGCGGCTCGCTAAAGTCAAAGGTGGAGGCTGTTTTTGACATATCCGGATGCAGCGAGGCCCGCGAATTTCTAAACGGATTTGAAATAGAGTACTTTGACGACGAGCTGATAATTTCACGCGAAATATACGTATCTGGCAAAAGCGTATGCAGACTGAACGGAATCCCTGTTACCGTCTCCGCTTTAAAGGATGTTACGTCATATCTGATCGATATACACGGTCAGCACGAGCATCAATCGCTTTTATCGACGCATGCCCATATACGCTATCTGGACGCTTATGCAGGCGCCGGCGTTTCAGCGCTTAAGGAAAGGGTGTTGAAATTATACAGCGAATACAGGCGGCTGAGGGGCGAACTAGAAACGGGATTTTTATCAGAACCCGAGCGGATGAGGCGCATAGACGCGTTAAACTTTAGGATAAATGAAATCAATTCAGCTGACCTAAAGGAGGGTGAAGAGGAAGCGCTTCAGGAGGAACAGTCAGTTCTTGCAAATGCGGAGAGGATCATGGATGCACTTTGTGTATGCCATGTACTACTGAGCGGAGACGAAGCTTCCATATTGTCAAAGGCGCGGTCAGCCGCGGATGCGCTGGTTGGCATATCCGAAATATCGCCGCTGTATAGGGAGGCGGCTGACAGGCTAAACGATGCGTATTATGCGCTTGAAGATGTTGGATACAGCATCAGGGATATGCAGTCATCATTTGAATATGATCCAAAGCGACTTGATGAAATAGGATCAAGGCTGTATCTCATAGCTGGATTAAAGAGAAAGTACGGAGGCGGTATAAGAGACATACTGAAGTTTCGCGACAGGGACCAGGAGGAATTGGAGCGGCTTACTTGCGCGGACGAGGCCAGGGAAAACATACTAAACGAGCTTAAACAGTGCGAGAATGATTATAATGAGGCAGCGGGCGAGCTAAGCGGGCTCAGGCGGTCTGCAGCCGAGAAATTGAGCGGAGAGGTTGAAGGGCATTTGGCTGATCTGGGCCTTAAAAACGCGCGGTTTTCAGTCAGCTTAGAAACAAAGGCAGAGCTTGGCCCCGACGGAATGGACAGGGTGGAGTTCCTTCTTACGGCAAACAGCAAGGAACCGCTTAAGCCGCTTGCAAGGGTCGCGTCCGGAGGCGAAATGTCACGTATAATGCTGGCATTAAAAACAATTATAGCAGGCTCGGATAATATTCCAACATTGATATTCGACGAAATCGACGTCGGCATAAGCGGACGTATATCTGGCATGGTGGGGGAGAAGCTCGTGCACGCGGCCGCAGACCATCAGGTGATTTGCGTAACCCATTCGCCCCAGATTGCAGCATACGCTGACGCTCATATTGTTGTAGAGAAGCAGGACAGGGGAGATGGAGCCACGACAAGCGTGCGTACTTTAACTATGGATGAGCGCAAGCATGAGATAGCTCGAATTTTAGGCATTAGCTCCGAGTCTGAATCCGCCCTGCGGCACGCTGAAGAAATGTTATATATGTGCGGCGAAAAGAAACGAGGTATTAGAAACGGCGGATAACGCATTTAGTTCGCCAAATATAAAGCAGCGCCTTTTGTAAGGCGCCGCTATAGCTTTAACGCACGGCTATTACGTCGTCAACCAACTCATCAACTAAAGGCTGGGGTACATGAAAGAGTTTTAGGGCCATAGAGATACATATTCGGGCCACTAAATACTAAAATTACTTAAGGCAATTCTGAAATACACACCATTAACCTTATACCAGCCGCCCGCCATAGAATGTCTTAGTTATAAACCCTATGTATAAAACGGATTTTAGGAACAGGGTGCAATGTTTCGTAAAGTACGCTAAATCCGTTTTATCATTTGCAGCGCAGCATTGACGACATGTTTCATCAGCACGGCCGTCGTTACCGTTCCGACGCCTCCTGGAACGGGCGTTATGGCTTCCACTGTGCCGAGCGCCTCATCATAGCGTACGTCCCCGCAGAGCGTTCCGTCGGAAGCTAAGTTTATTCCTACGTCTATAACAGTTTGGCCTTTAGTTAGATAATCCCCGCCAATTACGCCATCCTTGCCGACGGCTACAATAAGTATTTCCGCTTCCCTGCATACCGAGGGCAAATCGTCCGTTTTAGTATGACATATTGTTACTGTTGCGTTGCGCTTTAAAAGCATCATGGCCACGGGTTTTCCAACAACAAGGCTTCTGCCTGCAACGACCGCGCGCTTACCAGAGATTTCTATGCCGTTCCTATCAAGGATTTCGAGACACGCCTGGGCAGTACACGGCGGATAGCCGATACTTGAGCCTGTAAATACGCCTACGAGGGATTTGTCCGAAATCCCGTCAACATCCTTACGGGCGTCGAGCGCATTTCTAACCGCGGCGTCGTCAATGTGTCCAGGAAGAGGCCTGAACACCATAATGCCGT
The DNA here is from genome assembly GCA_900547135.1 of uncultured Eubacteriales bacterium. Classification (GTDB taxonomy): domain Bacteria; phylum Bacillota; class Clostridia; order Christensenellales; family CAG-138; genus UMGS946. Next base: position 10,823 of record URFJ01000065.1, read on the forward strand.
TTATAGATTCATCATGGTTTGCGGCCTCTATAGCCCTGATTAGCTCCTCTTGGCTTGCGTTTCTATCAAGTACATTTTTTTGTACGCCTATGC
>URFJ01000066.1 GCA_900547135.1 uncultured Eubacteriales bacterium
TTCAGCGCTGTGAAGTCTCCATATTTTAATTCTACGTTGTTAAGTTCAAATTTTTCCATTTATCCTTACCTCGCTATCCTCTTTGCGATGAACGCGGACGCCGCGTTTATTCCAAATACAATTACGATCAATACTACGGCGGTAGCATATGCCTTATCTATATACAAACCCTCGTTGGAGAGCGCATACATATGCACAGCCAGCGTTCTGCCCGACGACAGGAGGTCCGCTGGTATATCCGCCACGGTTCCGGCCGTGTATATCAGAGCAGCCGTCTCGCCTACTATCCTTCCAACGGACAGTATAACCCCTGACAGTATGCCTGGCACCGCCGACGGCAGAACGATTCGAAACACCGTGCGCAGCCTGCCCGCTCCAAGGCCGAAGCTGCCCTCCCTGTAAGAATCCGACACCGATATAAGCGCCTCCTCAGTCGTTCTTATGATAAGCGGAAGTATCATTATTGACAGCGTAAACGCTCCGGCAAGCATTGAATAGCTCCAGCCAATCGCCGTTACAAAAAACAGCATGCCGAACAGCCCATATACTATCGACGGGATTCCCGCCAGCGTTTCCGCGGTCATTCTTATTACACTCACGATTTTGTTCCCGCGCTTTGCGTACTCAACCAGATATATTGCAGCAAATATACCAAGCGGCACCGCTATTAGCAGCGATACGAGCGTCATCGTAATCGTATTTACAAGTGCTGGGAACAGCGATACGTTTTCAGACGTGTATTTAAACGCGAATAGATCAAGCGTAATATGAGGAACACCCTTTACCAGTATGTACCCAACCAGGAATACGAACACCGAAACCGTTATTACCGCTGAAACGCATACAATAAATCTCAAGAGAGCCGAAAGCGTCCTTTGTCCTCGTACACCGCGCATGCCTTTGGAAATCGCCCTCATTTGTTTGTCCTCCTTTTCAGCGCAGAGCACGAAATATTGATAATAAGGATAAACACAAATAATACTACGGCGGTTGCTATAAGCGCCTCACGGTGCAGGTCTGTAGCATAACCCATCTCCATGACTATATTTGACGTAAGCGTTCTTACGCCATCCAGAATGCCGCCTGGCAGTCTTGCCTGATTACCTACTACCATCATAACGGCCATGGCCTCTCCTATCGCGCGCCCGACGCCAAGCACCACGCCCGCAAATATGCCCGACTTCGCCGCCGGAAGCACAGTAAAAAACACGCTTCGCTCGTGCGTGGCCCCCAGCGCCAACGCTCCCTCGTAATATTGATCCGGAACCGCTCGAAGCGCAGCCTCGGATACGCTTATTATAGTAGGGAGTATCATTATCCCTAAAAGCACTGAGGCGGTAAGGATGCTGCTTCCATCGCCCCCAAAGGTGTTTCTGATAAACGGTACGAGGACAACCAGCCCAAAAAATCCGTATACGATTGAGGGGATTCCGGCAAGAAGGCCTATCGCCGGCTTCAGCGCCTTGTACAACCGTTTTTTACAGAATCTTGCCATAAATACAGCCGTTAATATTCCTATGGGCACTCCGATTATGACCGCTCCCGCTGTCACATAGAAGCTTCCCAGTATCATAGGCAATATTCCATAGATATTGTTGCCTGGACGCCATTGGGTGCCGAGAAGGAATTTAAATACGCCTATTTCTCCTATTGCCGGTATTCCATTGGCAAACAGAAACACGCATATCAGAATAACAGCCAGTATTGAGGCAAGCGCGGCGATAAAGAATACCCCGCGCATAATCATTTCCCTAATCTTCGCCATAGTCCCTCCTAAGGGTAAAGGGGCAGGCCTAACCTGCCCTGATGTGCCGTAAGAGGCACCTTATTCCACAAAGCCATTCCAGCTCGTAACCGATCCAATGTATATATCCCTTATCTGTTCTACGGTCATTTGGGTTACGGGATTATCATTGTTGACGATTACCGCAATTCCATCCTGGGCTATAACGGTGGCGTTCAAACCACTTGAGAGTTCGCCTTCCTTCAGTTCCCTCGACGCCATTCCTATATCGCATATTCCATTGATGACCGACGTCATTCCTGTAGTCGAGTCGTTCTGTTGGATATCAATCTTCGCGTCAGGGTTTATTTTCAAATACGCTTCCTTAAGCTTTTCCATAACAGGGGTTACGGATGATGAGCCAGCCACTACAATCTTGCCAGAAGGCTTGTTTCCATCGTAAGCTTTAGCGCCGTCAATTGTGATAAAGCCGCTTTCCTCAACAACCGCCTGTCCTTCTGAACTTAATATAAACTTTATGAAATCCGAAGCCAGTTCGCTGATATTCTCTTTAGTAGCTATGTTAAATGGACGCACCAAGGAATAGGTTCCATTTTTTATGTTTTCAACGCTGGCTTCCACTCCGTCGATCGCTATAGCCTTAACCGTTTGATTAAGGGAGCCAAGGGAAATATAACCCATAGCATATTCATTTCCAGCCACGGCGGTCATCATTACAGAGGTGTTGTTGGTTATCTGCGCGTCCAGAGTAGTATTATCCACCTTTTCGCCACTCCCGTCCTTTTGCTCAACGCCTGTAAGCTCTATGAACGCGCCCCTGGTGCCGGAACCATCTTCCCTAGAAATTACGGTGATATCCCTATTGCTGTCAAACCCTGTGCTATCGGTAGGGTTAGCCTGACTGGAAGAAGGTTTTGAGGTCGGCTTGGCACCTATGCCCGGACTGCTGGTGCTATCTCCATTACCGTATCCGCCTCCACTTTTCGTACAACCCGTTACCGCAAAGGCAATCATTGTAATTGCCAGAATCAATGCCAATGTCTTTTTCATGTTTTCATTCTCCTTTTAATACTTTACGAATTGATTCTATCCCGCGTTTGTAAAGTACAAAAGGTTTGATATGTTAAATAAAAGTAAAGGAGAAGCACTTGCGCATAAATATTGTAAGCCGCGGAACATTGGCAGCTGGCCCCTAAAGAAAGCTCTGGACGCTAGCGCTTATATAACTGCTTTATTGAATACGTTTTTTTCATTGTAAGCAAATGAAGTGATAGATTTTACGCGCCGGTATGTTTATGCTGGGCTCTTTGTCCATTGCTTGATGAAAATGAGCATTCAAGCTCTGAAGATAGCGTATCCTTAAATATGGCTGGAGCGCAATTGATAAACTCAATTACTTTGTAATATGGATTCTCGCTTGTGTAAGCGTTTCCGTTAATGCGTCCAATCATTTTTGAAATTCTCCTTTTGGTCGCCCTGGGAGCTATAAGCCAGCATATGCGAGCCTTCGGCAGTTTTAGAAATACAACGCCAATGGCAAGCCCCAATACGCATCCTATAAGGCACCCAAGCAGTACGGATACAAAACCTTCGAATACAACTTCAAACATTTTTTGTTCCTCTTTCATAGGTTGAATCTTTTGCAGATTAAGATATATGCTGCCCGTTAGCGTAGTAATACTATATTCCGTAGATACTATCGGCAAACCTCCCAGAAATATTAAGTCCTATTGAGCAGGCACACTCGAATCGCATTAACCATGTATAATAGAAAAGTTCTTTGCGGAATTAATAATGGCAATCATTCCAGCTTCATATGCAATATAATATCATTATTATTTGATACTGTCATTATTAATTGGATAATTTTTTATTAAAATTATCTTAATGAATACCCTTAAGCGCTTTTCTAAATTAACTAATCACGTATTTCAACTATGTTTTTTCAGTGCTTAAAGTGCCTAACAATCCAAGCTGATATGCTCGAAAAAAAAGCCCCTTTGAAAGCGGCTTTTAAAGATTATAAATTTATGCGTTCCGTTCATATCAGCTGATGAAACAGCCCTTTATTTGTACTATACCATATCAGCGAGCCATGGCCGCACTTTTGAAAGCGGCACTGCAAATCCCATTCCGGATACTGCTTTACAAACTGTATTCTTGCGCTGGTTACAAGTGCCAAAAATGATATATAGTTATCCTTTCGCATTGGGTGGCCGCTTGTAACATACCATTCGTCCTCCACGAGCTCAACCGTTAGCATCTGATCCTGAGCCGCTTTTTTGGGTTCAAGCGGCTCAAGCGTCCTGCCGCAGCATGATATCTGAGCGTTGCCTGAGCATATGCTTACATTTGCGCATATGGGACAGACATAAAACTTTGATTTCTTCATATTTCCTCCTTCAAAGGTGTTTTCAGCAAGACCTCCACTCAACATATCCTTTATGTTGACCCCAAGGATATCTGAAAGCCCCGCAAGCAGCGAAACGTCCGGAAGGCCCAGCCCACGCTCCCACTTTGATACGGTCTTATCGCTTAAGCCCAAAAGGCCGGCCAGCTGCCTCTGCGTCAAATGCTTTTCAAGCCTCAGGGTACGGATAAGCGCACCGATCCTTGCATAATCCATAGTTGTCACCTCCCTATATCATTCTAGCAAGGGAACAAGTGCAAATCAATAAACGCTCCGTAGAGTAAATAGGCCCAAGGCGTACAACTATATTCCCTCTTCTTATATTTCTAGTCCTGCTGCTCAACGTCTTGTTAAGCCCCGTGATATTAAAACCAGCACATCATAACCAGACCGTATCGCCTTATAATAAACGGGTTGACGCCCCTATCGGGTTTCCTTCGTTCATTATATAGCATTGCGGAATGCCATCTACCCCCATATAGAATCGCCTTCGCCTATATTTAGCCTCAAAACCTCGGTGATAATTGCCCCATTGGGGTTGGAGGCGGCTGAGGTGATTGTGGTTACAATGTCCAAAGCCATGATCAAAGTTGTCGATATTTTATTAATTATCCGTTTTATCATCACAAGCACACAGGCCAACCGTTAAGCAGTACTGTTCATGCGCTTTATAGCGATTTCTCCACCACATACTGCTCAATACGAAACATGATACTAACCTCCAACCTAAAGTGCCGGATAACAATGGACGCCGCCTTCATGATCTGCCCTAAACTGGAAGTCAGGACTTTTGCTTTGCCACTTCTATCATCTGTTTAATCAACTCAACTGATATTGCCTGATAGTTATCCTTTATTTTGGGGAATTCCTTGCATTCAATAACATTTGCACTGTATGTATATATATCGTCAGGACGCTCAATCTTTACGACACCATAGCCAACATAGTGTACGCCTTTAATCAGGACTTCTAAAAAGGTTGTCGTCCCATTCCAAGGTGAGTCCGTTTCTTTAAATATGTCCTGTAGGCAGCCCCGCCGTTGTCGAGCGTAATATCAGAAACCCGCTTTCAGGAATAAAGAAACCCCCATCACAGGCGTGAACCCCAAAGACCATATTTTCTTTATCTGAAGCAAAATTAATTGATAGTCCTTCCGATGATAAAGAAGTCAAAGGGGACCAACTATCCAAAACCTTTATGATATCACTCCCAACCGATTTAACTTCTGTTTAGGAAGGTGAACAGCCCAAAACAAACTATCGCGCAAAACATTGCCAGTAAAAAACTAAATCGTATTCGCATAAAGCTATGCCGCTCGCCATTGATACGAAACATGGTGCTAACCTCTATCTAAAGTGCTGAATAATGTATGGACACTTTCTCATGTTTTATAAACCATATGTCAGCAGTAAGTGCAATAGTTTTAACTTTTTAACGTTTTTATTAACATGCGCCAAACCGCAGGTAAATAAATGCTCACGGTGAATGAAGAAGCAGACACCACAACGCACAAGTTCAGAATTAAAGCAAAACAGGCAGCGCCCGTTATTGGTCTACGATGAACGCTTACGCGCTATTGGCGGGAATACCTTGTCGATAAAGCCAAAACAAGTACTCACAAATAGTGTTGTTTTTCATCGCCATGGTTAAAACGCCGAGTTGGTTATGTTATTATGCGTAGTAGCTTGCATTCCCCCAGTCCTTTTTATTAAACACAAATTAACGTTGTGGGTAATTTGAATGAATAGGAATTGGCTTCGATCTCTCTAATCATATCTTTCGTCTTAAAAAAAATACATCCGAACAGCCCGTTTATAAAAATAAAGTATGGCGTGTTCGAATTTATAATCACTGGTGCGAGTGGCGATACAGTCTTTCATGCCACAACCCAAAATAATCAATCGGTATCGGCTGGCGAGGGCATCTTTTGCGATTATGTATCAGGCGGTTATTACGCCCACTACTGTGACACTTGTCACTCCGTTTCAGGCACTGGTGGCAGCAGGAACGGATATGGTTTTTGTGACTGAGGTCGGCAAAACGAGTTAGTTGGTTGCATCAAGCGAATAACCAGCGGCATCAAATAGCGTTACTGTGCCATTTGTCTTGGATCTGATAGATTCAACTGTTAATTTTTCCGGAAGGTTATCTGGCCGCCAACTGCTGTTATTGGACTGCTTTACCGCCATCAGGCTGTAATCCTCCACAAGGTTTGTCGTGGCAATATTTGAAGATGCTCAATCGGTTAGACCAGCGAAATTATAAGTTACGCTTGCTGAATTATTGAGTGTAATTGCCATATTATCTCCTTCCATCAAATACGGTATTTGAATGTTTTCATTACACCATTCATCATATTCTATGTAAACGACACTGTAAGTGTTACGTGGCGAAATGACTCTATGCATATGGACTCTGTCGAATGAAATAGATGCACGGATTTTGCGTGCTTAATTGCCAACATAAGCATTATGCGAAACTAATAACACGAAGACTCTTCTCAACAAATCGGTAGTTATATTATACACAAAGGAGATCTCTAATGCTTGTTCTTCATTTAAGTTCATACTACAACTCCTCCAATAACGTAAATCCTTGATGTCGTGAATAATATCATCAAAAATAGGTGTCATTTGGGGATTTATAGCGAAAGACCGCCAGCTTTCGTCAACGGTCTTATCATTATGGTGCGGTCGATGGGACTTGAACCCATACGGTCTCCCATACGCCCCTCAAACGTACGCGTCTGCCTGTTCCGCCACGACCGCAGATCAATTTGCCTGCGAAACATATTATAATATCTGACCTAATCATTGTCAACATTAATTTTAGATATTGCGGATATTTGTGTAAACACTTGCGAACCAGCCATTATGCTGCTATGCTGTTCTTGCTTTTTGTATAAACTAGAATTAACGTAGGAGGATGCATATGATTAAGCACATTGTATGCTACAAGCTTAAGGACAGAAGTGAACCAGCGGCTGAAAAGGCACGGCAGGTTCTTTTGTCCATGGAGGGCAGGGTTCCGATGATACGAAGCATTAACGTTGGCGTTGACCTTATCCATTCTGATCGCTCATATGATTTAGTGCTTGAAGTGGTTTTAGATGACCTTGACGCGCTTGAGGCATATCAGGAGAATCCCTATCACAAGAATGCTGTTAAACCATTTATGCATGATGTGCGCGAAAGCAGTGTTTCTGTTGACTATACTGTTTGATTTCAAGCTGTCCGATCAGCATATCAACATGTGTATAACATCGCTTTAAATGGGAATTATATCCTATGGGGTGATGATATGAACAACCGTATTCTTCTAAAGCGATATTATAAGAACAGGCTGTATAAAAACCGGACGGCTTTTGCACGCGCACTGGATTTTATAGTACTCAGGCTGATTATATTCGCAGCCTTATACCTGTGGTTTAAATCTAAAAATACGCCCAGCGGTCTGTCCGTGACGCTATCAATTATCGCTACTCTCATGTGCTCTGTAGCCATCGAGCTTATAAAGAGCATGCGGCTTGACAGATTTATAAAAAAGGAACGCATCCGGCTTAAGCGCGAGCACGCCCTTCAGACGCTTCTCATATTGGATAGGGGGGAATTCGCCAGAATAGCTAGGTTCTGCTTTGAACGGACAGAAGGCCAAGGATTGCTCTTTGCCGTACAGAAAGCCGCCCCCCTTGATCCCGATGACGTACTTAGGGCGTATAGGATGGCAAAACAGAAGCATGCTGACGCTATACATGTCTTCTCCGCTACAAACGCAAACGATAGCGCGGTAAAGATGGCTGGAAGGTTCAACGATGTTGACGTTAACATACACGGGCCGGACAACATTTTGGAGTATGCTGATGAACTTGGCTTATATGTAGATGTGGAAACGCTTGAGGCGGCCCTGATAGATGGTATGATTGAAGAGAAGCGGAACAGAAGAAGAAGAAAAATGGTGGTATTTACCTCGGCAAGGGCAAGGAATTACCTTTTGATAGCTCTAGGGCTTATAGCATTGTCCTTTACCACACGCTTTGCTCTGTATTACAGGCTTATGGCTGGCATATGCGTAATCTTCGCCGGGCTTTCATGGTGGACGGACCACGCTTTGGCCTTAAAAGGCGATGAAAACGCTCCCGCAGGTTAAATCCGTAAAATGACCGGCGCAGATATGAACCGCCCCCTGTAAAGACATGGGGCGGTTTAATACGCATCCGCAGGCACTTTTTCTTGTTTTAGCTTGAGCTTAGTCAAGTTCGATATGCTTTCCCTCTCTTGACCGCCTGTAAATTACAAATTTGCGTCCGATGCATTGCACCGGTTCGGCGCGCAGCCTAACAGAGAGTATTTCGCACAGCTCCCGAGCATCCTCAGAACAGGTTTCAAGTACGGATATCTTTATCAACTCCCGTGCTTCCAATACGTTGTCCAATTCATCTGTGATAACAGGGGTAAGCCCTCCCTTTCCTATTTGAAATACGGGCTGCATCCCATTTGCCATAGCGCGGAGACGTGCTCTTTCCTTACTTGTGATACTCATATTATCATACCCCTATTCTACAAAATCAAATTCCCATTCGCCCATTCGCACAGTGCTGTTTTCACTAGCGCCTGCTTCCCTAAGGGCGTTAATTATACCCTCGCGTATGAGATATTGCTGAAAACGCCTCATTGATTCCTCATCGTCGGCATTTGTGGTGTCGAGTATATATTCTACTGTCCCGCCCTCTACAACATAGACGTCCCCGTCCCTACTGATTTCAAAGCCCTTTTCATACCGGCCGGCAACGGTTATCTCCTCTTCTTCAAACTCGTAAGTTTTTGGAAGCGTGTCAAGCGTTTTTACAATCTCATCCAATAAGGGTTCAAATCCCTGCACCGTGGCGGCGGATACGGCAAAAATCTTGACATTCCTATCCTTTAGCTCCTCCCGAAGCAGCTCAAGGTAAACGTCAGCTCCGGTTATATCCATCTTATTTGCCGCCACGATTTGCGGCAGTTCATACAGGCGTTCGCTGTACCGCTTTAACTCATCATTTATTCTGTAATAGTCCTCAATCGGGTTCCTGTCCTCAGAACCGGAAATATCAAGAACATGCACCAGCATTCTGGTCCTCTCTATATGCCTTAAAAAATCATGGCCCAATCCCGCGCCTTCCGCCGCGCCTTCAATAAGTCCCGGTATATCCGCAAGCACAAACGTGCGGTCGTAGCGCTTAACTACGCCAAGGTTAGGCGTTAAAGTTGTAAAATGATAGTTTGCAATCTTAGGCTTTGCGCTTGTAAGCACCGATAATATGGTTGACTTCCCCACGTTTGGAAGACCTATGAGACCTACGTCGGCAATCGTCTTAAGCTCAAGCTCAACCTCCCTGTCAAGCGTTTTTATGCCTGGCTGCGCAAACCTCGGGGCCTGCCTGGTTGGCGTTGCAAACCTGGCGTTGCCCTTGCCTCCCCTTCCCCCTTTAAGTACTTCGCGTCTCCTTTTTGGCCTGTTCATGTCAGCGATGATCTTCCCACTATCCACATCGCGCACGAGCGTGCCTACAGGCACCTTTATAATCAGATCCTCGCCGTTTTTCCCGCGCTGAAGCTGGGACCTGCCGTTTTCCCCCCTTTGTGCGCGGTAATGGCGCATAAATTTAAAATCGAGCAGGGTATTCATACCCTCGTCGGCCTCAAATATTACGCTTCCTCCGCTGCCCCCGTCGCCGCCGTCCGGCCCCCCGCGCTGCACATATTTTTCTCGGTGGAACGAGGCGCATCCGTCGCCGCCGTCGCCTGACTTTATTATAATCTTGGCTTTATCTACAAACTGCATTTTTACAGGGCGCTTGACCCGCCGGCCGCTTCCGCCCGCACCTCCGTTTCTTCCGCATAGTGCCTGCAAACACTTTTAAGCGTGCATTCGCCGCATTTTGGCTTTTTTGACGAGCATACACGCCTTCCGTGGAATATAAGCCAATGGTGTGCTATCGACCACTTATCCTCCGGTATATTTTCCATAAGCTGTTTCTCTATTTTTAGCACATCGTTTGAGTCGGCAAGCCCCAGCCTGTTGCTAACCCTTGCCACATGCGTATCGACAGCTATGGCCGGCTTTTTAAAGGCGTTTGACAGCACCACGTTGGCGGTCTTTCTACCCACTCCAGGGAGGGACACAAGTTCTTCCATCGTTTGGGGAACCTCGCCGCCATACATTGAGATCAGCATATTGCAGGTTGCAAGTATATTCTTCCCCTTTGTGTTGAAAAATCCGCACGGCCTTATATATTGGCTCAATTTATCCGGCGATATCCTGGCCATGCTTTCCGCGTCGGGATAGTCCCTAAACAGCGTTTCCGTACACCTGTTGACCTGCTTGTCCGTACATTGGGCGCTTAAAATCGTTGCAATCAGCAATTCAAATGGGTTTTTGAACCTAAGCTCAGGCGCCGCGTCTGGATGGGCATCGCTAAGCAGCCGTAAAACCTCGTTGCAATGTTCCGTATCGTAATGCATATTATCCTCCAATACTTTTCCCATTTGATTATATACGCTTCCTGTCAAATTAACAAGCAACTAATTAGACAAGAATCATGCCCGGAGCGCTTGCCAGGCATGTCGTTTTTTGGAGGATATTTACTATAAATAATGTATGCTATTTTCCGCG
>URFJ01000067.1 GCA_900547135.1 uncultured Eubacteriales bacterium
CCCCGTCGGCTACGCCGTCCCCCGCAGCCCTCCCCAGCCCCACGCAGGACGCGGACAAGGACGCGGCGTATTCGCGCCATGACATCGAATTTGGGGACGGGGATTACGCCAGCCTTGGCCGGCTTATGGAAAAGTGCGGGTTCGGTCTTATGGATACGGATGAAAAGGGCAATACGTTTTATAATTTTGAGGCCCGCCTAGGCGCTCTTACGTGGCCGCTCTGGAGGGCAGAGGAGCAGAACGCGCCCGTTGAGAGCGCGATTGTTCAGATATGCGCGATTAAGCCCTCCGACCGCTCCGGACTGCCGGGCTATGACGGACGGGGATTGGGTCCCGTGAGCATACTGGAGGTCAGGCGCGTTGAAGAAAACCCAAACTATACTGACGACGGGGACGAACCGTATTACATAGTAAACGAAAAGACCGAGGAGTTCGTGTTCGGGGATTTCCTCCTGTTGTTTTTGAATGGATACGGTATAACAAAGCATTCGTATCCGGTAATATCCGACGGCATGGAAAGCCGCCTTGAGCTGTATATAAAGGAGGATCTGGACAAGGTGATAGAGGGCGCGAAGGCGGCGGGCGAGCCCTGGTGGTTCTATAATATGTATTACTGCAATGACGAGGTCGTCTGTCTTAGGCAGGTTGAGGAAAGCCCCACATATATGAACTATGACGTCAAGAACTGGAAGCTGAAATAGAGTTTAAAGCGGAGAAAGCTTTCTTAACGCAATAGCGGGTTTTGCGTTTTTATTGATATTGGGGGATTGGCAGGTTGTATATTGTAACAAAAATCCGATTCATGCGTTTATGCGCGCATCTGAACCGGATAAGCCTTGTTCATTAAAATCAGCGTCCAAAGTTTCAGCGAATTATTTTTAGCCGTCGATCAGCTTCAATTCCCTAAACGGATATTCCCTGATCTCATAGGTGCCGTCCTTGAGCGCGACCTTGACCCTGGTGCGTTCCGTGATTATGTTGTTTTCAAGCACGATTCCAGGGCCGTCCACTGTAACGACCTCCCTGCCTATGTCCGGCATCAGCTTTCTCGTGCATTCATAGCATTCATATTCGTATTGCAGGCAGCACATCAGCCTTCCGCATACGCCCGAAATCTTGGTTGGGCTCAATGAAAGGTTCTGCTCCTTCGCCATCTTTATGGACACCGATTGAAAGTCGGAAAGGAACGAGCGGCAGCATATCGTGCGTCCGCAAGCGCCAAGCCCGCCCATCAGCCGCGCTTCGTCCCTGACGCCGATCTGCCTGAGCTCTATGCGCATTTTAAATACTGACGCCAGATCCTTTACCAGCTCGCGGAAATCTATCCTTCCATCAGCAGTGAAGTAAAACGTGAGCTTGTTGCCTGAAAAGGCGTATTCGGCGCCGGACAGCTTCATATCAAGGCAGTGGTCCTCAATCTTTTTAAGGCAAATTTCGTACGCTTCCGGTTCTTTTGCAAGAAGTTCCTGATACAGCGCCTCGTCCTCCTCTGTGGCAAACCTTACCACTGGCTTAAGCGGCGTAACCACCTGATCGTCCCCTACTTCGCGCCTTCCATGCGCGGCCGTAGCGTATTCCAGACCCTGCGCCGTTTCAACGATTACATGATCGCCTTCTTTTATATCTAATTCTTTAGGGTCAAAGTAATACACCTTTCCCCCGTTCCTGAACCTTATACCCACAACGGTTTGCATCTATACCTCCAATTCGCGCCTGCTGCGCGGGTTATATGTTGTATATTGGCAACTGCTCCGCATATATCGATACCGGCAACCTATTACCGCCATAGGCGGTTCAAAAAACGGACTGCTCCGTTTTTTGAGTTTTTCCGGACGCATTTGCTCACCGCTCATGCGTCCGCGAGGTGTAATTTTTACCGCGCATGTCGCTCAAAATTACGAATTTATTGCCTCCGGCGGCTTAGAACGGAACACGTAAAACCACGTATCTATGATATCCTGTATTCGGCCGAATGTAAAGGACAAAGGCGATTCGCTTAGTGCTGTCGAGACCCGAATACATGAGGCGCCGCCCGCATTCGCTCACCGCTCACGCGTCCGCAAGGTGTAATTTTGATCGCGCATGTCGCTCAAAATTACGAATTTATTGCCTCCGGCGGCTTAGAACCTTTTTTGCAAAAAAGGTTCTAAGAACTCCAAAAAATGCAAGAAGGATAATATAAGTCTTGGGTACATAATCCCCAAGAAATATAATCCATTAAAAGCCGGCGGCATGCGCGCCGGCTTTTAATACCTTGAGAGCAAAATATGGCCTGATAGCTGCTTGCAGCCGAGGGCCGTTTTTGCGGGTTAACTCGTACTGCGCTGAACAAGCGCATTACGACGCCGAAGGCGAATAGGCGGCATGTGCGCCGGCTTTTAATACCTTGAGAGCAAAATATGGCCCGATAGCCGCTTGCAGCCGAGGGCCATGTTTGCGGGTTAACTCGCTTTGCCAACTCACAATAACCGATTTGTGCCCATCCTTCATTATTTTTCTTCGCGCTGTCCAAGATGTATTGTAGTCCTACAGGCGGCTTTTATGAATAAAGCGCTTGACATATACGCATATTATGGATTATATTAAAATGAATTGATATAGTATTGCGCATTGAAGGAAAGAGTAAGCGGCAGGCGCGCGCATAAGAGAGCCGGGGCAGGGTGAAAGCCCGGACGCGCAAAGGCCGCCGAACATGGCTCCGGAGCGGCTATTGCCGAACGCGCCGCAGGCGCCTTAGGCATAGCGGGTCATGCCCGATACAGCATGGACTTATGAGCCCTGCTTACTTTTTTGAAAAAGTTTAGCAGGGGAAGTAGGGTGGTACAGCGGCTTAGCCCGCCCCTATATTGGGGCGGCTTTTTTTATGCGTTTTTCGGGTTGTTATGCCCGATACCGGAAAACCAGCGCCGCCTGCACAGGGCTGCACGTAAAAAAAACGCGGGACTAGAGCAATGAACTAAGACGAAAGGGGATTTGAACTTATGGGAGAAAACACCTATTACATCACTACGCCTATCTACTATCCAAGCGACAGGCTTCACATCGGCCATGCGTATACAACCGTGGCGGCCGACGCGATAGCGCGCTACAAGCGGCAGATGGGGCTGGACGTTTATTTCCTGACCGGAGCGGATGAGCATGGGCAGAAGATAGAGAAAAAAGCCGCTGAAAAGGGGGTAACGCCCAAGGCGTACGTCGACGCCATAGTAGCCACGTTTCAGGATTTATGGAAACGCCTTGACATATCCAACGACGGATTTGTGCGCACCACCGACAGCTATCACGTACAAGGCGTGCAGCGGATATTTAAAAAGCTGTACGACCAGGGCGACATATACAAGGCCAGCTATACGGGCCATTACTGCACGCCCTGCGAATCCTTCTGGCTGGACCGCCAGCTTGCAGACGGCTGCTGCCCCGACTGCGGAAGGAAGACCGAGCTTGTGGAGGAGGAAAGCTATTTTTTCCGGGCCAGCAAGTACGCTCCAGCGCTTATCGAGCACATCAGGGCGCATCCGGAGTTCATACAGCCGGTTTCCAGGGCAAATGAGATGCTCAACAACTTCCTGCTGCCCGGGCTTGAGGACCTGTGCGTTTCGCGTACCACGTTCAAGTGGGGGATTCCGGTTAGCTTTGATGAAAAGCATATCGTGTACGTGTGGCTTGACGCGCTGTCAAACTACATCACAAAGCTGGGCTTTTATTCAAACGACGACAGCCTGTATAGAAAATACTGGCCTGCCGACGTCCATCTGGTGGGCAAGGAGATAGTCCGTTTTCATACGATAATCTGGCCCATACTGCTCATGGCCCTTGGCGAGCCGTTGCCAAAGCAGGTGTTCGGCCATGGCTGGCTGATACTCGACGGCGGCAAGATGTCCAAGTCAAAGGGGAACGTGGTTGACCCCGTTGAGCTTATAAACCGCTACGGCGTGGACGCGATACGCTATTTCCTGCTGCGCGAGGTGCCCTTCGGCGCGGACGGGGTATTCTCCAACGAAGCGCTGATCACCAGGATAAACAGCGACCTAGCAAATGATCTTGGGAATCTGCTGTCGCGCACCGTAAGCATGATTGAAAAATACTTTGGAGGACGCATTCCGGAGCCTGCCGATTACGCATTAGAGGATGAACCGCTTATAGCGCAGGCAAGGGCGCTGCCGGGCGCCGTTGACGGGCATATGAAGGCGCTTCGATTGCCCGAATCGCTGCAGGAGATATGGAAGCTGATCGGCGCGTGCAACAAGTATATAGATGTAACCTGTCCCTGGATACTAGCAAAGGATGAAAGCATGCTTCCGCGCCTTGGCACGGTGCTGTACAATCTGGCGGAGTGCCTGAGATTTATCGGCGTAATGCTAAGACCCTTTCTCACGCGGACCACGCCGGAGATATTCAGGCAGCTGGGGGTGGAGGACGGCCCCTTGACACAAATTGCGGGCCTGGGGCGCTTTGGGGCGCTTGTGAGCGGAACCATGGTTAAAAAGGGCGGCGCGCTGTTTCCGCGTATAGATATAAAAAAGGAGCTTGAAGAGCTTGAGGCCGGATTGGCCAAAAGGGAAGCGGCCCCATCAGGCCTGGATAAGGAAAAGCCGTGCGCTTGCGGTGCGCCTTTAGCTGTGGAAAATAAGGCTGCGGCAGACCTGGATAAGCCTGAATACATTGAATACGAGGATTTTGCAAAACTCGACCTGCGCCTTGCAAAGGTGGTAGCGTGCGAACCCGTAAAGAAGTCGGACCATCTCCTGCAGCTTACGCTTGAGGTGGGGGCTTCCACGCGCACGGTATTGTCGGGAATACGCGGCTGGTATGCTCCGGACGACCTTATTGGAAAGACGGTGGTGCTGGTCGCCAACCTCAGGCCCAAAAGGATGCGCGGCGTGCTCAGTGAGGGCATGATACTGTGCGCATCGGACGAAGGGGACGTTAACCTGTCCGCCCTGACCACTATGGCCGATATGGAAAGCGGGCTTAAGGTTAGATAGGAGAAATGATTAAAATACAATATTAATCGCCATGCTTTGTGATCTGGTAAAGGGGGCTGTTAGCGGCCCCTTTTTTATGGCATGCCAAAGGAAATGGAACTGTTTATGGCCGTTATCCGGCCCTTGCTGTTTCGGTCCGGGTTTTTTTCTTCTTTTCAATCCACGCACCCACATGGGGATGCTACAATAGACTGGTATATCGCATAAATAATGGGCAAATCGTTCCAATCCACGCACGCGAGGCGTCCGGATTTCCGCTAGAATTTGTATCCTATGCCGGATTTACCGAATCCAGACGTGGTTTTGAGCGTATATTCTTGCCACGGGCGGTAAGAGAGCGTTCAATCAACAACACCAGCGCTAAAGCAGCTAGCTTTTTTGTTTTTTTATATATCCTCCTGATTAATGGCGGCTGGTCACCTTATAATGGTGAAACCCTCTTCTTCGAGTTTTTCAATTAAGCTGTTATACTCGCCGCCACCCCTGAGCGGGCAGTCCAATATGCTGGTTATAAACCAGCGTTGCGCGTCCGAATAAGAGCCTTCCTTTGCGTTCGCCCTGTTTGCGTTATAGTAGGCGTCCGTTTTGCAGATGTAATATTGGGTTATGTCGTCGTTTGTAAATTCCGGCGTACCTTCCTCCGGATTTGACTTCTCAACGACGATATACGTAATCTTATTCTTGCTGTCCCATCCATAGGCGGCAATCCGCTTGCCATCCTCGGTCTTTCCTAAACTGTCAATGAAAGCAAGCTGCTTTTTGGTAAGTACTCCATCCACAGTCTCTTCACCGCATGAGGTTATTAACATCAGCATGATAAGCGCCAGCGCTAGCGCTAATCCTCTTTTGATCAAAATTACTTCCTCCTTTTTCCGTTACCGTATACGGCGGATGTTGGGTAATGGCGGCGAACCGCCAAAGCTCCATATTTAAATAATAGCTTAACAATAGTCCTAACGCAATCATGTTTGGGATATTTTGCAGGCCGCCATGATATAATTGAGCTATTTATAGGCCTTTTTAAAACTTAACCCGGATTCAGAGATCAAATTACATGGACTTCGGTGAAATTTATGATAATTATATATAATCATTATTATTTTGTTTTTAATTTTTTATTACGGATCCAATCCGTATAATCCAGCTTTTATATCGCGCTCCCATGTTTTTGGCATGGCCTTAGGGTCATACGTCACGCACCGTTAACATATCAACAGAAAACAATGGAATTGGGTATGAATAAAGCATATTGGGGCATTGATAAGGGGATTGAGGTCGCATTCATATTGGCTGGGACAATTAAGCAGGGTCCGTCAAATTCTTCGGGCACGGCCCTTATTGCCAATCGCGCCCAATTCCTGTATAATTATTTTGGTATATATAACTGCAAGTCGAAAGGAGCACAAATGGAGAAACTTCCTGAGAAGAAACGATCGCTTTTTGATCTTAATATGCTTGGCATCGTTATTATAATGCTGCTCGGCTACGTCCTTATTCACGACTTGTTCGGGGGCACGCTTTTTTCGTACAACTCGTGGGACAGCTACACGCTACAGGCGCTTTCCTGGCGCGAGGGCCGCTTGGATCTGGGAAGAAATTACGAATACCTGGAACTTGCGATATTCGAGGGCAAGTACTATGTATCCTTCCCCCCGGTTCCAAGCGTCGTCGTGCTGCCGCTTACCTTCATATTTGGAGCCAATGTTCCCAGCAACTTTATATCAGCCCTATACGGGATAATTACCACGTTATTGGCTTATAAGGTGCTTAGGGTTGTAAACATGGAAAAAGGCGCGGCATCGCTCCTTGCCATGCTTGTCGTATGGGGTTCAAACGCGATGTGGATGAGTACGTCCGGAGGCGTGTGGTTCCAGGCGCAGCTGCTGAATATGCTGTTATTGACCGCGGCGGTATACTGCGCGCTTAAGGATAAAAGGAAAACCGCCTATGCGCTGGTCGCGCTGGCGGTAGGCTGCCGGCCGTTCTCAGCGGCGGGCTTTTTGGCCCTGTTCGTATATTTCTATACGCGCGACAGGGCTAAGGAGGGTTCAAAGGGGTTTTTTAAAACCGCGCTTTCGCAGTGGCCCTGTTTTATCATTCCCTTGCTGGTTGCAGGCGCGTATATGTGGTATAACGCCGCGCGCTTCAATAACCCGCTTGAGTTTGGGCACAACTACCTGCCCGAGTTTATGGCCGCTCCGAACGGACAGTTTGATTTCAGCTATATACCCCAGAACCTTAAAAATATTTTTCTAAACTTTATTACTTTTGAAGAGGGGCTAAAGCTTAAATATTCGATATTCAACGGCTTCATATTCTTCATTGCCAACCCGATATTCTTAATGCTGTTTGTGCGTATACTTGCCGACGCGCTTAAAAAGCGCATGGATTCTGTGCGGATAGCCATTATTGCGTCAATCTTGCTCAACCTGCTTTTGCTGTGCGCGCATAAGACGTTTGGCGGCTGGCAGTTCGGGGCCCGCTATACCGTGGATATGATCCCCCTGGTGCTGTTCTATCTGGCGTATGGGGCAAAGGATTTGGAACCTGTGGACAAGGACGCTGTTAAAAACGCGCAGGGCTGCCATGCCTGGTCGCTGAAGCGGTATGAGGGCCTGCTTTGCATCCTTGCCATAATGTTCAACGTTTATGGGGCGCTTGCAATGCACTTCCTCTACGGATCATGATATAAATGGGGATTAAGGCTGAAAAAATTTTTATAAATCGAGCGCGGCTCATGGCCGTGCTCACGACACACCATAAGACAGGAGATATATTATGAGTCCGTCCAAAAAGCTTGATGAATGCGCTTCAAAGCGAAGGCGCCATTCCTATGTTACATTTGCTATTCTGGCTGTCGGAGGCCTTATCATTGTACTAGGCATGTTCATGAAGATCCCCTATTCGTTTTACATCGGAATGGCGTTTGTGGTGCTTTCGCTGGTGTATGCGGGCGTATTCGTCGATCCGTCGGAAAAGCGGTTTTATACTACCTTTGAGCAGGAGTATGTCTTTAAAAGGTTTGAAGAGGCTTTCGGAAAGTATGCCTACAGCGCGAAAAACGGGCTTAGCAAGGAGGACGTAACGGAGATAGGCTTTATTGAAAAGGGAAGGACTTATATAACGCGCCGCCGTTTCGCGGCCATGTACCGGGGCGTGGTGTTTGACACGTCGCACGTGCTTTTCAAGCATAACGCGCGCGGCAAGCTAAGCCCCGAGATAAAGCCCTCTTACCAGGCCCAGCTTATACGCATGCTGGGGCTTACGGGCTATGATTTCCCAGACATCACCATAAGGCCCAAGGGCGTTGAGCATACCGAGGGCCTGCGCCACAGGATGAACAGGGAAAAGCAGCTTGTGCCAGACGCCGGCACCGAGGAATTCGCCAGGTATTTCGAGGTGCTGTGCTTAAAGCCAGAGGATGCCGGATGCCTGGATGAGCGGCTGTGCGGCATGATTTTAAATTACAGGGCCTGCATACGAAACGTTGCGCCAAAGGCGGGGCTGTTCATCCGGTTTACCGGGGAGAGCGCCGACCTTATGATAGGCAACTGGGACAATATGCTGATGCCGCCGCTCAGGGAGGGCACGCCGGACGTGATGTACAAGCGGTATGTCGACCAGGCCATTGACCTGATTACGGATTTTGTGGACATACTTATTCCAAAGGGCAGGGAGGCAATAGAGGATTGATGGCATGGATGGGATGTGCCTGGAGGCGGACGTTATGAACACGGTTATAACCTCTGAATCCACAGATCCATGGCGCAACCTGGCGCTGGAGGAGTTGCTTTTCACTTCGCACAGCGAGGGAATAGTGCTGTATCTTTGGCAAAACAGGAACACCGTTGTAATAGGGCGCAATCAGAACGCGTGGAAGGAGTGCCGCGCCGAGCTGCTTGAGCGCGAAGGCGGCCGGCTTGCACGGCGCACGTCGGGAGGCGGCGCCGTGTTCCACGACATGGGAAACCTGAACTTCACGTTTATAACGCCGCGGGATGGCTATAACCTTGAAAGGCAGCTTGGGGTAATACTTGAGGCGGTGCGCTCACAGGGCGTCAACGCGAAGTTTACTGGAAGGAACGACCTTGTCACGGCTGCTGGCGGCAAATTTTCGGGAAACGCGTTTTGCTTTTCGCGTGCCAAGGGTCTGCACCACGGCACAATTCTTGTAGATGTGAATATGGATAAGCTATCGCGATACCTGGCTCCATCCGCTGATAAGCTCAAAAGCAAGGGCGTGGACAGCGTCCGTTCGCGTGTGGCAAACCTCAGGGAGCTTAACCCAGCCATCACCATTGATTCAATGGCAGCCGCTGTAGAGGCCGCGTTTAAGGCCGAATATGGCGAATGCGTCCGGGTGGACGGGGATTCGCTGGACAGGCGCAGGCTTTGCGCACTTGAGGAGCGGCATGCGTCCTGGGAGTGGCGCATGGGAAAAACGCCCGAGTTCAATGTTGAGTTTAACACCCGCTTTTCATGGGGCGGTATAGAGCTATGCTTCAGGGTTAAGGATGGGACGATACTGGATACAACCGCGTACTCGGACGCAATGGACGAGGCGTTTATCCGCCAGCTTCCAGGGCTATTGACAGGTCGCCGCCTCAACGCGCGGGAGATGGAAGCGCTTTCGCTGTCCAAAAACCCAATGCTCGCGGACATAGGCCGCTGGCTTGCGGAAGTAGGCGCGTAGGCGTGGACACTTGGTTTTCCAGGCGGTAATGCGTCACGCGCCGCTGAGCCACCATAGTACCTGTCAGTTGAGCGCAATGCATTGTAAGTTAGGCTGGCGGTTCAGGGCCACAATTCCGGCCGGCGGGTTCCCGCCTTGTCAAAGAGCCGCCAAATACGGTGCTTGGGTCATTAACTCCTTGGGCTATGAGTTTATAGCGGTTGTCCGCGGCGGGGAGCTTTGTTTTCAATCCTCCTCAACGGTTGCTATTTCTACCCATGCAGGATAAAAGCCGCTGTTGATAGCTACGTTCCATGAGTGAAGGTTGGACAGGCTTGTGCCGTAAAACGGGATATAACCCCTTTTGAGTATTTCATTTCTAAGCAGCGAAACGAGCGACGCAGCGATTCCCCTGCCTCTGAACGGGGGGAAGACGTCTATGCCGATCTGCCACATGTTTTGGCAGTCAGCCGAACAGCCCGCAAGCCCCATTATACCGCCGTCCTTGTCGAGCGCTGCTACGGCCAGCACGTCGGGGCGCTTTGGGTCGAATTCCTTGCACAATGCATTTGGGAATCCTCCTCCGTAAAGGCCCATGATACCGTCTGTTTCGTACCACCTTACCTTTACGCCGGCCCTAACTTCTGCAAACCCGGGACGGGGGAGAAACATGTGGTGGCTCTGGCCCAGGCGTTTCCCGTGTAGGGCAAGCTGAGCTTCGAGTTCCATAAGGGAGCCATGCTCAAACAGATAATGCCCCGGCTTTGATGCCGCATAGTCCCTAAGCCAGGGGTGCAGCGCCTCGTCCGCGGATATGACGGCGTTTTTGCCCGTCGTGACCATTGAAAAGAAAGATGTGCCCCTGATATACTCGCGTCTGCCATGGCGTATGGCAGGTACGGTTATTATGTTCACGTTATTGTCAAAATCAGAAGGGCGGCAATTTAAGTCCAGCGCAAGCTGACGTTTAAGCGTCAGCTCCGTATCCAGCCTGTTCAGCATGGGCGTTCTCCGTTCCATGAGTTTTATATGCAATTATAGCGTTAAAAAGGGTTTTCGTACAGGGGCGTTGGACTCTAGGCAGAGAACCGCGCAGCCCGCCCTTACGTGAAAGGCTCCAGCCAGTCCAGCGCAAGCTG
>URFJ01000068.1 GCA_900547135.1 uncultured Eubacteriales bacterium
TTGCATTCAACGCCACATAGCGATTTACACTCTGCCCCACATATATCAATAAAACACTCTATGAAGCAGTTCTGGTCTACCATACCGCCTTGAGGATGCACCAAATATTCCATAAAATCACCTCCTTTTTAAATAAATTAAGCTTATGTTTATTTGATGTTTTTGTCTTATAATTAATAATACAACGCTGTCCGCAATATTGCCGAATATATTTCTAGGTATTACCGCTAATCCCATCTTGAATTTGCTCCAGACAAGCTTCCAGCGCGGTCTGGCCTTCCTTTGCTTCAATGTCAGGCTTTGTGCCCACGATGGCGTTGCAGGTTCCGTCGTCGTTAAACGCATAAAACGCTTCGTATCTCACCAATAATCCGCTATTTGGCAATGCAAACATATAGGGAGTACTTCCAGCTCCATTTCCACCTGTTTCCGTACCTACCAGTGTTGCGAATCCTGTTCTTTTACAAAATATAGCGAATTGATCTGCCGCAGAATAAGTCCCATCATCAACTAACACCCATATATTCCCTTCAAATCCAACGTTTGAATGAGATATACTGTTTCTTTGAATGCTGAAAGCATCAAATTCGGACAATATTTCTTCTTTGAGGTTTGGAAAAATCTTTAATATCGCATCCATTGTTTCAGCACTCTCATCTGTCGGCGGATTGACACCTCCCCAAAAATATTGGTTAAGTGCGCCGGACTTAACCCCGCGCAATATATAATATGGCGGTAATGCCTCTCCTAAAAGAGGTATAACAATTCCTTCAATCCATGCGCGAGTAGCTCCGCCGTCGTTTCCCTGCATATCGATGATAATGTTTTTAGCATCTTTATTTTCAGCAAAGGTTTCATGGAGTAAATTAATGAGCGCATCTCCCTCGTCAGTACCGGGCGACAAACATGAACGAACCTTTACATATGGTACGCCCTCAATCTCACTATAATCAAATATTCCATTTTCAAACAATAAATCTTCAACGTCCTCGCTAGACATTGATGGTTCAGGCATTTTCTCAGTGGCATTATATTTTTGATTTTGTTCTGAAGCGAAATAACCATATAAATTTTTCACTTTCTCGCTTTCCAATAATGCAAGTTGATTTTTTTCATATTCTGAGGCATCAGGCTTATCAAGAAAGCTTAGATAGCTTTCATACAGGCTATATGGTACAGCGTTAATGTGCCCTATATGTTGAAATTCTAATAAACAAACCATAATGAAATCGAAAAACTCATTTTGGGTAATTATATTATCCGTTCCAATGCGCGCTGACAGGATATCCTCATACCGAGACTTGATATTCTGCCAGTCAATCCCCTTTATGTCTTTGGCCGCATCAATAACAGGGCAATTTTCCACAAGAATTTCCCACATTATATAATAGTCTTTAAATGCTTGTTGTCTAGTAAATATTACTTGTATTTTATCCTTATTTAACTGTAACTCGGTATCATTTGGAAACGGAAAGTTCTGAAATCCCATAGCTTCGTCCGCAATGTTCTGCGTCTGCTGGGGACTTGGCTCTGGAGTTGGAGGGAAAGTTGGCGCAAAGGTATTGAAATCAGGTGTTATATCGGTTTGACTGTTTGGCGCACAGCCAAACAGCAACAACATACATATGAAGCATGAAAAGACTGCCTTTAGGATATTCTTAGTCATCATCTTACTTCCTTCCTAAACGAATTAGAGGCGATTCATCATTGATTTTCATCTATATATTAGGCTAGCAGTAAGCGTTAATATGAATATACTATTGTGCGGACAGTCACTATAGCTTGACCGCTAACCTAATTATTCAACCAAATCGTATTGTTGAGTTAGCCGTTAAGTGGCAAATCTACTGTTCCCTTTACCGCACACCATCTTGGAGAACAAGGGGAATTTGCAATGCACTGTTCTGAACATTCGGCCCCGCATATGTAGGGACCTTCTTTACAGATACATTCAAGATTGGGACAATCTCCTATCTTCTATATGGCAGTTACTAGCATTTATAGCACCTACTTGTGGAAAAACAAGAAACTCCATAAATAAACCTCCTTTCTACTGTCCGCACATAGTACTCTCTGCTAAAAGATTTTCTCAGTACTTAAACTGACTTTTTAATCTCATAAGGAATCAGCGACATATAATCTTTAAGCTTATATTTCATTATATTGCATCGTATATCAGTCCTAAATATCCTTCTATGAGGACATCCGCCCATACAGATAGGAAGGTATTTGCACTTTGAGCATTCGGGGTCATTCGTAGGATCATACATCAAGTATTTCAAAAATACATTAGCTCCTTCGTTTAATTCCTGATTGACTAAATCACCAACGCTTCTCCTTTCAATTCCTATATCATTCCAGCACTTGTAGAGCTTGCCATCTGCATTAATAACCAGACTGTTCTTTGCGTCAGCGCCACACGCATTTGTGACTAGATGGGGATATGAGTTTAAAATACTTTCTTTGTTTCGTGTTCTGTAACTAAAATCAATGTTTGAAAATTCTTTTGGGTGAAAGCAACTGCTTTCAGCATAGCAATCATTAGAGTTCTCAACCATAGCTAAGTATGGATAAGCCACATCGTTCAAATCGTTTTCCTTTAATATTTTCAGAACCTCATCTACCTGATCTGCATTATCCTTATCCGTGTTAATCCTGATGCTTACCTTGCAAGGCAGTATTTCTTTCGCTGCCCGTAAGTTTGATATAATCTTGTGAAATGTTGGCTGGCCTCCGGCAAGCGGCCTTCGTTTGTCGTGTTCTTCGGGCGCGCCGTCCACCGTAATCTGTATGTGCGTAATCCTTAAATCCTTCAGGCGTTCTGCCACCTTGGTTGTAAGCAGGTAACCATTTGTTACTATTCCAGCGTCGTATCTGATTTTATGCTCTTCACAAATCTCCAAAAACTTATTCGTTAGATTTTCAATTATATCTAACGCCAGAAGCGGCTCCCCACCATACCATGTAACGGACAGGCGCATAACGGATTCCGCCCGGGCCTTAACAAGTTCTACAACCTTTTCCTGAACATCCCCGGACATTATAACGGGTTTAAGGCTCTCCTTTTCATAGCAATAGATACATCGGAAATTACAATCAGAAGTTGGAGCTATGGTTAATCCTAAACCAGATGTGCTATACCGGCTTTGCAGAAGATTTAAACTAATTAATTCCAGTTCGTCTATATCATCACGGAGTATATATCCGCCGTGTTTCAAGTCCTCCAATAACTTTTCATCGGAGATTGGCTGCCCTCGCTTTTAAAACTTCGGAAGTGCGCATACTTTTCTTCATGAATCAACGCAAGGGCATTTGTACGTGAGTTGTATAGAACACGCTTAACTTCGTTACCTTCATCCTCATAGGGGAACTCAAAGTTGTAGTTAGATTCTTTATAAAGCAGACCGTTCATCAGGGGTTCTCCTCTCTTAAATCATTCGTTTAAAGGTTTGAGTACAGGTGTCATATATTATGTAGTAAAGAATCTTAAAATTATAATATACCGTGTAATCAACATTGTCAAACAATATATTATTTTAATAATAAATTAACGGTATATTGACTAACTCCAAGTTTAGTGACACAATTTGTATGGCTAATTTCAAAGACAAATAAGGATAAAATTTATTACTTACAGAAATGTATTTTGTTGCATTAATGTACTCTGTTATTATTGAATTTAAGTAACAAAATATTGACTGCAAAAATAAAAGCACATATAAATATATAAAATAAATGTGTCCATTCAAGCCGGACGCATTTTTTATATATAATTTTGCGAATGTTTGGCAAATCTCTGTTTTCTACGTCGAGGGAATATGAGAGGCAAATAAATACAGCTCTGCAAAGAAAGGAGGTGATAAAATGAATTCTAACCGTACTGAATGGCAAATACGCTGCACGTTCAATGGATTTTGTAAAAGCGTTTTGCGAATTGAGACGATTGACATGCTACGGAAAAGCTGGGCGCTAAAGAAAAGAGAAGTCGTTTTTTCAGAACTGGCACAACATGAGGCTAACCAGTTGTACACCAACGACAAATATTTCAGGGATGATACCGCCCGGGATTTTTATATAGCGGGCAAACGGATTTCTGAAAAGCTGTTGACTGATGCGTTAAGGATATTGCCGGAAGAAAAGCGCATCGCGATTATGCTGTACTATTTCCATAGCAAGACGGATGCCGAAATTTCTGAAATACTAAGCATTCCGCGCAGCACGGCGCAGTACAGGCGGACAAGCTCGTTCAGTCAACTAAGACGCTTTATGGAGGAACATGCGGATGAATGGATTGAGTGGCAGCGATAGCCCAGAGCGCGGCTTATTGCCATATTCAGTAATATTGGCCGCTACAAATGAGGCAATGAAACTTGTCATTCAACACTACGCAGGCTACATAGCCTATTTGTCCATGCGGAAAGTAAAGGATGAAAACGGCGGTATTTATTTCGGAGTGAATAACGATATGCGCGAACGGCTGAAAGCAAAGCTGATGAGCGCGGTTCTATCGTTCAACGCGGAAATTCCGGGTTAAAGACCGCAAATCCACTTTTACATCAAACATGATACCCTTGTTCCTTGACAAATATGCCCGCAAGATAACGGCGAGGCATCATAACAGCAATAAAGGACACATCCCTTTTGCGCCGAGCCATACGGCGGGTGCGCCATGACACATATCCGGGAGGATATGCCGAGCGACAACCACTGAGCCGCAAAGCAGGCGCGGCAGTCTGCGGGCGACGACGCGCAAAAGGAACAATGGTACTCATTCGCAGTCACAGTCCGAGCGTTAAAAGCGTCGCAGGCAATGAGCGGATCCCGGCAGACCGTCGGAGGGGTGAAATTCCCGTGGAGCTGCGCCCGCAGCCGTCCTTTTTGCTTTTCTTTTTTTAGCTTATCCAAACGAACAGGAGGTTTTTCCGTTGGATAAAAAGCAAGTAGTAATTACGGAACGCAGGATAGGAAAAGTGACCTATCTTGTTCATGCGTCGTCCAGTGAACGGGCGACCGATACAATCCATAAGAAAATTGAAAAACTAATTGTGAAGGATTTGCAAAAAAAAGCCCGAAATTTCGGGCTTTTTCGCATCTTAGTAGTGCATTTGGCGGCGGGATATGGTATAATAATAACGTACATTGTACCCGTTTATTCGGCTGTCGGAAAGGAGGACTAATGTTACAGTCGAATAAAATAACCGCCCTTTACTGCCGGTTAAGTCAAGAGGATATGCAGGCCGGGGAAAGCGGAAGCATCCAGCATCAAAAAATGATTCTCCAAAGATACGCTGATGACCACCATTTTTTGAACACAAAGTTTTTTGTGGACGACGGATTTTCCGGCGTGAGTTTTGAACGCGAGGGACTTCAAGCCATGTTGCAGGAAGTAGAAGCCGGACGGGTGGCAACAGTTATCACGAAGGATCTTTCCCGCCTTGGTAGGAATTACCTGAAAACAGGCGAGCTGATAGAGATCGTATTCCCCGAAAACGGAGTACGGTATATCGCTATCAACGACGGAGTGGACACGGCGCGTGAGGACAACGAATTTACCCCGCTGCGAAATTGGTTCAACGAGTTTTATGCGCGAGATACGAGCAAGAAGATTCGAGCCGTAAAACAGGCGCAGGCGCAAAAGGGCGAGCGCGTCAACGGGGAATATCCATACGGATATATCCCTGATCCAAACAACCGTCACCACCTGATACCCGATCCTGAAACTGCTCCCATCGTTAAACAGATTTTCGCCATGTATGTGAGCGGTACCCGGATGTGCGACATTCAACGGTGGCTTGCCGACAACAAGGTTTTGACAATCGGAGCATTACGCTATGAACGGACAGGGAAAACGCGGTATCAAAAAGCCCTGATTGCCCCCTACACATGGCCGGAGAAAACGCTGTTTGACATTCTGACGCGGCAGGAGTATTTAGGTCATACCGTCACCGGGAAAACGCACAAGGTTTCGTATAAGTCGAAAAAGACGAGGAAGAATGACGAGGAACACCGCTATTTCTTCCCTAATACGCATGAGCCGTTAATTGACGAGGAAACCTTTGAACTTGCGCAGAAACGGATCGCCACGCGGCACAGACCAACAAAGTCAGATGAAATCGACATCTTTTCAGGTTTGTTGTTCTGCGCAGATTGTGGATATAAGATGTACTATCTGCAAGGCGTAAGCATTGAGCCTCGTAAATTTGCCTACACTTGCGGCGCATACCGCAACCGGGCAAGGACAGGCGTTGTGTGTACTTCTCATTATATCCGCAAGGATATACTCCGGGATCTGGTGCTGGAAGATATGCGCCGGGTACTGCGGTATGTAAAGGAGCATGAACAGGAGTTTATCAGCAGGGCAACCGAGTACGGCGACCGGGAAGCAAAGAAAGCGTTAGCGCAGCAGCAAAGGGATTTGTCCAAAGCACAGGCGCGAATGACCGAGCTTGACACGCTTTTCCGTAAGCTGTATGAGGATAACGCCTTGGGGCGTCTCCCGGACAGTCAATTTGTGTTTCTGACTTCCGGCTACGAGGACGAAAAGAAATCCCTTATCGCAAAGATAGACGAGCTGCAAGAACAGATCAAAACCGTCACAGAGCGAAAAAGGGATATATCAAGATTCGTTCAGATTGTCGGGAAATACAGCGACATACAGGAATTGACTTATGAGAACGTCCACGAACTGATTGACCGTATCTTAATCCACGAGCTGGACAAGGGAACCAACACGCGCAAGATTGAGATCCTGTACAGCTTTATCGGACAGGTTGACACCGATCAGGAGCCGACAGAAATTATCAACCATGACCGCCGCAATATGGTGGACATAAAAAGTGTCGCTATCTAACTTCATCAAATTCGAATCCAATACTCTTTAGCTTATGTAAAAGGAATCCGTCAACGTGTGTTTGAGAGTATTCTTTGCTTGCCCTACAACTTGTTTGAACAGAAATCAAAGGATACATATGCATCTCGAATGGTGAATGATATCCGTACCATCGAGAGCCGCTATTTCAGTGGCATTGCGGACTTGTCTTACTGGATTATTTTCCTGATTATAGCTGTATGTGTTCTGGGCATTATTGACCCACTTCTTCTATGTATCATTATACCAGTGGAAGCAATCGTTGCTATTCTCTCCGTACGCCTAACCAATAGAATTGAACAGCTTGAAGTTGAGGTTTCTGCGGAACAAGAAGAATACACGACGGATTCAGCGAACATCATTGCAGGAATCGACATCATCCGTCTTGCGAATCTGGAGCAGGTGTATTCTCAGAAAAATCGCATTGCTGCTCAACGTTTGGAGGGAAAAAGAGCACAATACGGCATGTACAAAACTCTCTTAAACAGCGGCCTTGCTGCACTTGCATCGGTGATGTCTTTCGGTATTATCATCTATCTATATTTTAGAATTGTCGACGGATATCCTGTTGCTGGCGCTTTGGTCGCATATCAAATCGGCTCCACGATATGCTATGCAGTCAATTATTGCGTGACAGCCTTCCATTCCATCCGCGCCGCTCGCGCCCTGACGGATCATATTGAATTTACGCAAGACCAAAAACCCTCGGAGCAGATTGATTCAAAAACAATCGAACGCATCGGTCGCATTTCCGCTGAAAAACTCAGCTTTTCATATGGAGATAAGCCTGTTTTCCACAATGTCGATTTTACCATTGAACCTGGAAAAAAATACCTAGTTGTTGGACCGAGCGGGTGTGGGAAAACCACCCTTTTGAACCTTATTTCTTGTGTGCAAACAAATTATACAGGAAGTCTGTCTGTAGACGGTGTTCAGTTGAGGGAATTGAATACCAAGCAATATCTTGAGCACATGGCGGTCATCGGGCAGGACACATTTCTCTTTGAAGACAGCTTGCGGAACAATCTTACATTATTTGATTCAAGTATAGACGAAAAAAGAATCAAAGGCGTTTTAGAGACTTGCAGGCTTACCGAACTGGTTAACAGGAACGAAAATGGTTTGGATGGGAATCTACAGCAAAACGGCAAAAACCTATCCGGAGGGGAGCGACAGCGCATTGCCATCGCACGTTCATTTCTGCGCGATGCGGATATCCTGTTTGCCGACGAACCTACGGCAAATCTGGATGACATTAATGCAGAACAAATTGATAAAATGCTGCTCACGATGTCGAACACCTTGCTCACAATTTCCCACCGCAATCATGGTACGTCGATGTCCAGTTATGATTTTGTTCTGCAAATTGAGAATTACGGAATAAACACTATACCTGTGAAAGAATACCTAGAGTACGGAGGAGATGCATTATGAGAAAAGCTTACTTCAAAGCAGTTCCTCTCTTAGCACTTGCTCTCCTTATAAACGCAGTAACCGCCTTTGTGGATGCCTTTACTGTCATAAAAGCCTCAGCTCTACTGGATATTTGCCTGTACGGAAATGCAATACAGCTACGTTCCGAATTGCCACTGCTGATTTTGTTCTTAACTGTAACGCTCCCGCTGCATCTGCTTGAAGGATACATATCCATACGCTATACAAAAAAAGCTAATGTGGAGTTAAGAAACGGTTACACAGAGCGGCTTCTTCGCCTTGATTTTGCAAAACTACATGGAAAGAACACCGATAAACTGCTTTCTTCTATGACAGATTCAATGGCAACGCTGGAGAGCGACTACGTAATTGCAATCTACAGAATCGGTACGGCTTTGTTCTCTTTAGGGGCAGCGATTTGGATGTTGGCATCCGCAAGTCCCACCATGCTGTTGGTTGCCGTGATAATCGTTGCACTCAATGTTGTTATTTCCTATTTGACAAGCCTACCATCTGGTAAGGCGTATGCGAAACGCAAACAGATACTGGCTTCTTATACCGCATATATCAAGGAATTCCTTGCCTCTTTTTTTACATTCTATGTGAACAATCTGCAGGAAAAGGTTGCGGCAGATTTTGAAAAACAGCAATCGTTCCTTGAAAAAAGCATGTATGAACTCAAGCGTCTGTTTACCCGCATCGGTGCGACGGAAACCTTTTGGGTGACTTTGACAACGTACGCTTCTGTATGCACAGTTGGACTCCTTTCCGCAACGGGTTTGATTACCCTCGGTGGGTTCATGGTTTCGTTGCAGGGTTTGCTGGATTTGCCAACACCACTTATGGGCATAGTCGAACAGTTTCCCCTCCTCATTGGAGGGCGTGCCGTACTAAAGGATATAGAAAGTGAAACTTCGCCCACCACCAAGCGCAGTAGCGGTCGGAAATCTTGCGGATTTCATAATAATATTGTTTTTCAAAATGTTGATTTTTCTTATGCGGAATCTGAGCGAAGCATACTATCAGCTGATGGGATTGAAATAAAACGCGGCGATAAGTATTTGATATGTGGGCAGTCCGGC
This sequence comes from uncultured Eubacteriales bacterium, assembly GCA_900547135.1. Lineage (GTDB taxonomy): Bacteria > Bacillota > Clostridia > Christensenellales > CAG-138 > UMGS946. The sequence continues at coordinate 9,385 of URFJ01000068.1, forward strand.
GGTGGAAAATCAACCTTGCTCAAACTCATTCAACGAGTCCACGAGCCGACATCTGGCACTATTTACCTCGATGGAGAAGATATTCAATGCTATGAAGACGAAAGTTATCGCAGTTTGTTTGCCTATGTCGAACAGCACGTTTTTCTGATGGAAGACTCATTGTTAAACAATATTACAATGTATCGTGACGTATCGAATGCACGATTGAAAACTATAATCCGCCAATCCGGTTTGGAAACCTTTGTTGCAGGCCTGCCCGACGAACTAGACACCGTTATTTACGACAACGGAAAAAACATTTCCGGAGGACAGAGGAGCCGCATTGCAATCGCGCGCTCCCTTGCTGCCGATGCGCCTGTTTTGATTCTGGACGAAGCGTTTGCTGCCCTTGATGTCGAGACAGCTGCGGAAATAGAACGAGCGATTCTGTCATTAGAGGGCCTCACTGTGTTGAACGTCAGCCATGTTTTCTTCCGCGAAAACCTTGAACTCTATGATTGCGTTTACAAAGTCGAACGCAAGGTTTCGCCGTTGCCGCTCTGTAGTCTCTATGATAAAGCTCAATGATATATAAAGTGAAGTCCATTATGAAATCTCTTTGGGGAACCCGCTAATGTTGAAAAAGCGGACGATTTTATGCGCATCTTCCTTGTAAAAACGGACACGATGTGGTATAATACCTCTGTGGGATTTCTCATGGAGGTATTATCATGATTAAAAGGAAAATCGAAAACGAGTTGCAGCGTTTCTTTGACATCGGGGATAGAAAAGCCCTGCTCATCACCGGCGCGAGACAGGTCGGCAAGACATTTATCATCCGCGAGGCCGGAAAGCGCGCCTTCAAATCTTTCGTGGAGATAAACTTTTTAGAGGACAAGACGGCGCAGTCTCTCTTTGAAAACGCCCGCGACAGCTCGGACCTGCTGCTGCGCCTGTCCGCTGTTGCCGGGGATCAGCTCATTCCGGGAGAGACGCTTATTTTCCTCGACGAAGTACAGGAGTGCAAGGAGATCGTCACCGCTATCAAGTTTTTAGTGGAGGAAGGCAGCTATCGGTATATACTAAGCGGCTCTCTGCTTGGCGTCGATTTGAAGGACATTCGCTCCGTCCCAGTCGGGTATATGGATATTATCGAGATGTACCCTCTGGACTTTGAAGAGTTTTGCTGGGCATTAGAAGAAGAACCGCTAATTCAGTATATTAGATCCTGTTTTGAGAAGAAAGAACCATTGGAAAGAAGTATCCACAATAAAGCTATGCTGCTTTTCAAACAGT
>URFJ01000069.1 GCA_900547135.1 uncultured Eubacteriales bacterium
ACGCTGATTTTCCGCATAGGCGGTAATAGGTTCTAAGCCGCCGGAGGTAAATATGAAATTCGTGATTTTGGGCGACATGCGTGGCCAGAATTACACCTTGCGGATGCGTGAGCGGTGAGTAAACGCGTACGGAAAAACTCGAAAACGGAGTAATCCGTTTTCTTAACCGCCTATGGCGGTAATACGCACTCTAAAGCAGGGCGGCAATACGATATAACATTGGCTCCCACTCGAGCAGGGGCTCGGGGAATTCATTGAATAATGTGCCAAGCGAGCAGCTGAGGCCGATACAGCTTACCCACGTCAGGGCTATCATAGCCGAGACGGCGGTGGCTATGATGGACAAAACAAGGCCCGCTACCGAGATCCCGCTGTTGCATCCGGCTTTCCTTGCGCTGATTGCAAATAAGACCCCAACAATGCCAAGCGCAAGCCCAAGTATAGCCGGAAAGAAGAAAAACCCAAGCAATAAGCCAAAAAACACGCCGCATATCCCCAGAACAAGGCTGGCTATGGAAGCGCCGTAGCCCCTGCTGTTATCCCTGTCCGTCGGATTGTTGTTGAACTCCATACCTCAATCAGCTCCTTAAATCATACTTACATTTCTAGGATAATTAGACCATTCCGCGCCGCTTATGTCAATACTATATAATTATAAACGGCTGCTTATGCCCGGCAGCGCTGAACCTATTCATTGCCTAATTATTAAAAGATTAACTTATACAGAAAGCTAACGCTGCCGCGTCATTCTCAGGTCGTTTCCGGTCAGCCGTCGCGCCAGGCCGTTCTTGGGCGACAGCAGCCTGGATACCGTGCGTTCGCCGTAAAAATCCGTCAGCTCTTGGACATTAAGGTTTGTAGCAAACGCCATGTGCCTGCCCGCGGCGGCGCGTTCGCTTACAACGGCGTGAAAATGCTCGACCGTTACGTTGGGTATTACCGGCTCGGTCCCAAGATCGTCGATTATAAGCAGATCCGGCTCCATAAACGTCGGCGCGCCTTCGCCGGACTTCAGGCCGCCCATTACATGATTAATAAAATTATAGGCCGTAAGCTTCAGCACGCTGAAGCCCCTCTCTATCACGCGTACCGCAATGCAGTCCAACAGAAACGTTTTGCCTATACCCACAGGCCCGAACATGAGAAGGTTTTTCTGCCTGTTGTCTGGAAAGCTGTCCGCGTATTCCACACAGAAATCGCGCATGCGAAGCATTTGGCGGCGCGCCTGCTCATCGTTGAATACGGACGCGTCGAACGCCTCGAACCTCTGGGAGGGGTCTACGCTGGAAAGCGAATACCGATACCTTAGCGTCCTGTCTATCAGGCATCTGCACGGCCTTCGCCTCAAGCTGTCCAGATAGCCGGTGTCCTTGCATCTGGCGCATTCGTACCTTGGGCTTAGGTAGTCCTCGTCCAGGCCCAGCGCCGCCAGGCGGCCCGCCTCTGCGGCCTTCAGCGCAAGGATTGCGGCGTAAGCCTCATTGGCGTCGGCATCGCGCCTTTGAAGCTTTGCCCTGCCAAAGGAAAAGGCCAGGTTTCTGCGCTCCTGGCTCAGCGCGTACAGCTCTGGTTCCTTTGCATACAGCTCAAGCCGGCGCTTTTCGCATTCCTCAGCGGCGCGGCTTCGTTTTTGCTCATATTCGCGGCGTATCTCAACAGGCACCTTCATTAGTTTTCCAGCTTTCAAAAAATGTTTTATAGTCCTTTAGTATAGGTCAGGCGTCGCCGTCCATAAAATCTATCAGTATATGCTTCAGGTCGTCGTCGCTATAGCTGCGCTGGGAATACCTCAATGCCCGCGCATCCTTTTTCTTTGCGCCCTTCTTGGCGGATTTGTCCGCGTCCCGCGTCAGCTCCCGTGCGGCGCTTAGCGTTAAAACGCCGGCCTCATGCCATTGCGACGCCAGCCTGCGAACCTCGGCAAACGGCGTTGACGAGTTTTTGGCGCAATCGGCGGCGTAAAGCAAAAGCTCAGCCGGCAGTTCCCATTCCCCGCTAAAGCGTTCCACCTGCTCGCGCTCCTGGGACTTCGGCGCGCGCTTTATACCGGCGCGCTCGAATATCAGCCTTGTCAGCTCGCGCACAGCCTCGCGCGCGGCGTCCTTTTTTTTGAGGTATTCGTCCACTTCGGTCGCCGATACAGCGCCGCTGTGGCGGTAGCTTTCAAGTATGGCGTCAAGGTAGTTGAACGACGGCTTGTACGCGCCCGTCATCTCCACGCACGCCGCCTGTATGCTCTCCTCGTCAAAGCCCCAGCCCTTTGTCCATTTTTCATACATGTTAAGCTCGTCTTGAGTGGGCTTTCGGTTTATCCGCCACCTGTTCAGCAGCTTCTGCGCGCCGCTTGCGCGCTCTGCCATGGCCTTAATATGCTCCATGGCCTTTTCCTTTGTCAGTATTCCTGCTTCAGCCCATGATTTTGCCACGGCGTCCATATAATTCACGCTTACCTTCTGGCCCTTCATCGCCACGCAGTACTCGGCAACGGCGGCCATGGCGTCCTTATCCATGCCGAACACCTCCACCCAGTCGAGCATATGCCTAAGCTCCGTGCTGCTTAGCGTTCGCGCCGTAAATACCGAGTTTAGCGCGGCCACGTGCTCCGCGTATTCCATCACGGGCGACGGGGCGCTGGAAACAGCATGCTGCCTTGGCGTTAAATACCTTACCTGAACAGGATCTTCCCCTACCACGCGCACAAGGCCTCGCCTTTCCCAGTAAAAAAACGCTTCGATTACCGATTGCTCGTCCATTTCAAGAACAAGCTGTATGTCTCCGGCGTCCATATACGGGTTGCGGCACAGCATAAGCCCGTACAGGTATACCTTTACGCTGTTGTCCGGCGCCTTTGGCATATATTCCGCAATGAATATATTTTCAACAGGCGTCATCTCCATCATCGCGTGTTCATTTGAAAATATGCATTTAAGCATCGCTTTGCACCATCCGTTATTTATAGTCCACAAAGCGTATTATATCATAATTCACCAAAGGGCTGCGCTCATGTTCCGAGCATTTAACAGGCAGGTTTAAATTCAAATTTAGCCTATGGCCTTTTGCTGTATGGGCTTTTTCCCCGTGCGGCCGGACATACGAAACTGATAAAGGGATTTAGGCTTCCACTCTATCCATCCTTACATATATTGTAAAAATACCGTGAACTTTTTATCATATAATTGATTTTATTGTTAATAACTAGTAGCATAAACTAAAATAATGATCTTGGAGAAAAAGCTTAATGAAATTAAAAAAGGCTGGCAGGGCACCGGAAATCCCAACTCCTGCAAAAATGAATTTAGGCGCGGTTTTACTCAAGATCTTTCTTATAATTTTCGCGTTTTCCTTTATAATAATCATTGGTGGCGTGATATTTGCCAATACCGTTTATGATTGTACTCCTGTAATAATATTGTTGCTGGTTGGCGTCAATATCGCGCTGATGTGCGTCATCTACCGCGCTTTTTGCAGACATACGGGGTTTTTAGAGCGCCGCTACAGTACATTAATCGCTTCTGGGCTGCTTTTTTTCTTTATAGTAAACGTTGCCGTTGGTTTTATCATGCGCTACGAACCATCGTTTGATCTCGGGGCAATTTTCACCGGAGCCTCCCAGTGGTCGTCAACGGGCGAGTTTATGAACCGGATCAATAGGACATGCGACCCGAATTACTTCTATTATTTCCCCAATAACCTTGGCGGAATGTCGCTTTTGTTCATAGCCTTCAAGGCTGTCGCATGGCTTGGCATAACGGATTACTATGCCATAGCAATGATATTCAACGCGATTCTTGCCACCACTACGGTTATGCTTATCGCACTTATATGCAAAAGACTATTTGGAATCAAGCAAAGCGTTATGGCTTTGATATTCGTCCTTATGAGTCCTCCGTTTTATTTCATTGCCTCCGCTTTTTATACGGATTCGCTGTCCATGGTGTTCCCCGTGCTGATCGTATATCTGTATCTGCGTTATCTTGACAGCGGCGAAAATACTAAGAAAAAGGTGGTCTCGACCGTTTTATTAGGGCTGGCATGCGCGGTCGGGATGTTTGTCAAGTTTACGGTGATAATATCGCTTATCGCCGTAATATTGTACCATATATGCACAAAGGGCTTTCGCTCGATCCTCCCCGCCGCCATTGCTTCCTTAGCGGCTATAATAGGTGTTTTCGCGCTTTTTAATGCGTATTTTTACTCAGTGCATATAGACAAGGATAAGGCCGACAGGCTGAAGATCCCCTATTCGCATTGGATCATGATGTCGCTGTATAAAGACGGAAGGTACAATCCGGGCGATTATGAGTTTACGCGATCATTCGAAGACCCGTCCGAGCGCGAGTCCGCTATATTAAAGCAGATAGAGCTGCGGATAAAAAAAAGAGGCGTGGCCGGCATGCTAAAGCTGTTTAATGATAAGGGCATTATCGCTTTTGGGGACGCCACCTTTGCGCAATCGGATTTTCTTGACGACAATCCCACAAATAATACGTTTTTACATTCGCTGGCCCTATATGACGGCGAAAACCATGAAACGTATAAGTACGCCTGTTCGGGAGTTTATTTTTCCCTTCAGCTGCTTATGCTCGTCTCAGCGTTAGGCGGAATTTTTATAAAAGGCCAGCGGGTTGAAAACACCCTTCCGTTGCTTTGCGTGTTTGGAATAATGCTGTTTTTAATGCTGTGGGAAGTAACGGGAAGATACGGTACCAATTATATACCCATGATTATGATTTCAGCCGTGTCGGGGCTGGATATGCTTACAGGTGCGCTGAACAAAAAGAAAACCCTGAATTTAAAACCATAGGATCGCAAAATGCGGCCATTGCGATTCACGTCGCGCTTGCTCAGCGCGGCCGCATGGGGCTTTTGCCCCATACCCCGCTATCCCGAAAAACAATGTTTAACTTTTATATTTTGGATTTTCATCGTTCGCTCTCAAGGTATCAAAAGGCCGGCGCGCATGTCGCCTGCTTTTGATGGATTGTATTTTTAGTCGACGCGATGCCTATGGTCCAAGCGGCTCTTACTATTCATGTGGCTGAATCCCTTTAAAGAACTCAGAGAAGTCAACGTTATAGACCTGTTTGAGGGCGACCAGGTCGGTTACCTTTATATTCCGCCTTCCAAGTTCGATTTTCGCATACGAAGGCCGATCAAGATTACTGCCCAATAAATTCATTTGTTCAACGACTTTGATTTGAGATAACCCCGAACCGGCACGCAGCCGCTTTAGGTTTGAAGATAAACTTACATTTTGAAGAATCATATTTCTCATAATTATAACCCCTATAATTCGGTGACTCATCGGGCACTTTTCTATTGATTATATGATTATTCCCATGATATAATGGTGTCCCATGGGGTACAATTTCTAAATTTTTAAAAGGAGCGAAAAGATCATGTCAAACAAAACGGTATTGGAATCTTTGGTAGAGGACATAGAAGGATTGGAGAAGATGCAAAACTATATGATGAGCGACGATATAATAACTTATGACGATTTGATCAGGGAAATCAAGGTGGACCATTTCAGCGGCTATGAATACATACTCCCGGTTTTGCTTTTATCTACGGTAGATCCTGTTATCGACCGCGCGGTAAGGCGCATTTTCATTAAATTATACAGCGATAGAATGCGCCAGGCAGGAGCGTCCGAAACAGTTGATATGGTAATGGATATATTGGATGAGGAGCACCAAAGATGGGAGGCCAGGCGGAAAAGAGTAATGCTGTTGGAAGGGCGGGAAAGCAACAAATCTGTTTAAAGATAATATAAATTTAGGTACATATTCCCAAGATATACAACCCATAAATAATTAGCGTATATGACACAAAGCTTGGACCTTGTTTAGCACTAAGTAAGTTGCTTGGGGCTCCGCCCCATACCCCGCCAAAGGAGACTTTTTGTAAAATCGCCATAGGCGATTCGCGTTGCGCTTGCCCAGCGCCACGCGAGTTAACCCGCAAAACACGGCCCTCGGCTGCAAGCAGCTATCGGACCATGTTTTGCACTCAAAGTATCAAAAATCACCGTACATGCCGGTGATTTTGATGGATTATATTTCTTAGGATATGTACCCAAGCTTAATGCTATCCCCTTGCATTTTTTGGAGTTCTTAGAACCTATTATCGCCATAGGCGATTCGCGTTGCGCTTGCCCAGCGCCACGCGAGTTAACCCGCAAAATACGGCCTTCGGCTGCAAGCAGCTATCGGACCATGTTTTGCTCTCAAAGTATCAAAAATCACCGTACATGCCGGTGATTTTGATGGATTATATTTCTTAGGATATGTACCCAAGCTTAATGCTATCCCCTTGCATTTTTTGGAGTTCTTAGAACCTATTATCGCCATAGGCGATTCGCGTCGTGCTTGTTCAGCGCAACGCGAGTTAACCCGCAAAAGCCAGTCTTCGGTTGCAAGCAACTATCAGACTGACTTTTACTCTCAAGGTATCAAAAGACCGGCGCACATGTCGCCTGCTTTTGATGGATTTTATATTTAGAGGTGCGTCCAAGTTAATTCTATCCCTCTTGCATTTTTTGGAGTTCTTAGAACCTTTTTTGCAAAAAAGGTTCTAAGCCGCCGGAGGCAAAAAGCTGCTATCCGTTCTTCGAATTACTTTTTGGACCTGTCGACGTAATGCGTATGCAGTAGCTCGTGCGACTTGTGGCCGCAGGGCTCGCCCAAAAACTCCTCATACAGCTTCTTTACCGATGGGTTCTTGTGCGACTTTCTAATCGGCATGTCGCGGTCAACGCCGTAAGTTGCCTTGGCGCGCGCGGCCTTGGGATCAACCTCGTACCTGGTACGCGCGTCGACATATGGCTGGCCGCCGCCGGTTACGCAGCCGCCGGGACATCCCATGATCTCTATAAAGTGATAGTTCTTTTCGCCGCGCCTGATTGCGTCGAGCAGTTTGCCCGCGTTTGCTGTGCCATGGGCGATAGCTATCTTTATTTCCATGCCGGCAACGTCAACAGTCGCCTCCTTTATTCCTTCAAGGCCGCGAACGTCCTCGTACTCGATCTTATCCATGTCCTGGCCTGTCAGCACATCAGCCACCGTACGCAGCGCCGCTTCCATTACGCCACCGGTTACGCCGAATATGACCGCCGCTCCCGTTGAATCGCCAAGCATCGGGTCAAACTCCTCGTCGGGGAGGTTCACAAAATCGATTGACGCCTGCTTGAGCATTCTTGCAAGCTCGCGTGTGGTCAGGTTCGCGTCCACGTCGCGGTAGCCTTCGCGACCCATCTCGGGCCGGATGATCTCAAACTTCTTGGCTGTACACGGCATTATCGATACAATGAACAGCTCCTTAGGGTCAAGTCCGTTACGCTTTGCAAAGTATGTCTTCGTAATCGCGCCCTGCATCTGGTTGGGGCTCTTGCAGGTTGAGAGGTTTGGTATGAAGTCGGGATAGAAGTGTTCGCAGTACTTAACCCAGCCAGGGCTGCATGAGGTGATCATGGGCAGCACTCCGCCTTCCTTTATCCTGTTGAGCAGCTCTGTACCCTCCTCCATGATAGTGAGGTCAGCTCCAAAGTCTACGTCAAAAACCTTATAAGCGCCAAGCCTTCTGAGCGCCGCCGCGAGCTTGCCCGGAGTGGCCGTGCCTATCGGCATGCCGAATTCCTCGCCTATCGCTACGCGCACGGCCGGAGCCGGCTGGAAGATAACCTTTTTATTCGGGTCAGCAAGCGCCGCCCAGACCTCTTTGGTCGAATCCTTTTCGGTCAGCGCTCCGGTAGGACATGCCGCTATGCACTGTCCGCAGTTTATGCACGCTACGTCGTCAAGCGTTTTTCCAAAGGCTGAGCCGACCTGGGTTTTGAAGCCGCGGTTTTGCATGCCGATCGCGCATACGCCCTGCGTTTTCTCGCAGGCCGCCACGCAGCGGCGGCAGAGTATGCACTTGTTGTTGTCGCGTACAATGCTGGGCGAAGCCTCGTCAACCGTGCGAATTATGCGCTCTCCGTCGAACTCGATGTCGGTTATGCCAAGCTCGTCTGACAACGTTTGAAGCTCGCAGTGGTGGTTGCGCTTGCAGGTGAGGCAGGAGCGGTCATGATCGGACAGTATCAGTTCGAGTACCGCGCGCCTGGCGCTCAGCACCTTGGGCGTAGCTGTAAGAACCTCCATGCCCTCGGCAACGGGAAGCACGCATGAAGCCTGCAGCCTTCCGTTTTTCGCATCCTCAACAAGGCACATGCGGCATGCGCCGATATTGTTTACGTCCTTAAGGTTGCAAAGCGTAGGAATCCTTATGCCCTCTGCAAGCGCCGCTTCCAATACGGTGGTGCCTTCTTCGGCCTGTACGGTGCGCCCATCGATTTTGAATGTAACCATTATACCCAAAACCCTTTCTTGTATATATTTCCGGAAATCCGGAGAGAAAACGCTCAAAGCGAAAACGCCAGGGACACGTGCAGACGCATATGCGCTCAACAAAACCGCTTTTAATTCCCTGACACGCTTTTTATCGTATCATAAAAAATACTAACATGGCAAAAACGCTGTGTCAATCTAACCAACGTTCAAAAACCGCGATGTCCGCTATATATTATAAGGATGAAATGGAATTTTATGTATCATAGCGGCTTAACCGCAGGCCTGTTAAACACTGAAACCCCCCGTCTTTGGTTAAATACCCTAAGGCGGGCTTAAATCTTGCTTATGGCGCGAAACGCCGCCAACGGCCGGCGGAATATTAGCCTATATTCATTAAAATTATTTTGTTATAATGTTTACATATATAGATATAATAGGAGGAGGTTTTATTATGAAACGGTTTACTTCACTATTGCTGGCTGCTGTATTCATTGTAATGTCGTTTCCGCTGGCGTCGGCGGAGGAAAACGGTTCGTTTTTCAAGGCCGACGCGGCGCTGATAAGCGAATATTTCAAAGCAATCGGCGAACAGGACTATTCATCCGGCTTTAAGCTGCTAAGCGCCGGCCAGAGGGAGCTTATGAAAAGCGTTGAGGCGCAGAATTCCGTTGAGAAGGAAGGCATATGGAGCGTTTCGTCGGTGAACGCGGTAGAGCTTATGTGCGACGCAACCGACAGCGAAGAATTGGATAAAAGCCTGATCGAGGCCGATATAGTTGACCAAAGATCCTATCTTGTCAAACTTAATATATTGGTTTATAATGATAACATGTTCTTTTACGATGGGAACAATTACCTGATCATTACAGTAGGAACAGAGGATGGACAGCGAAGGATATTCCACGACACATTGGCCCTGCCGGATCTGATATTGAAGCACGAGGATGAAGACGCCGCGTTTAAATATTTCGACGTCCGCTTTTCCGAGGAGCGGGGCGGCTACAGGCCGGTGCGCGGGGACGGCTCAAAGATAGGCGTGTCGCATTCGGGAACCATGCCTTCCACGATAAAGGTAAAGCGGGTTGAATACGGCGGCGGGGCGATAAGCACCGTAAACTTTCTCACGTACTGCAAATATGTGGCCTGCGCCGAGGTGGGCTACAGCGAATCCGGCCATGTCAACTATCACAAATCCGCCTGCATGGCCGTAAAGAACTTTGGCTGGTTCAGAACCCTGTCGCCAAGGAGCTCCAGCGGAGGGTTCCACGTGCATGACAACACGGACGACCAGATATACAATCCCGACAGATATAACCTCTCCGATTCGAGCCTGTCAAGGCTTTTAAGCAACTTAAGCTCAATCTGGAACGTGATAATGGTCAACTCGGAGAAGAAGATATTCCAGGCCTTTTACGCCACCGGAAGCTCAACCACCTACGAGCGCCGCAACCGCGGGAAGCTGTATCATTACGGCGCGTAGCTGTTCGCCAACCAGGGCAGAAGCTACAGCTGGATACTGGACTATTACTACAGCAACACCACAACAAATGATCATAACAACTATTATTACCTTACTTCTTTAGGCCACATAACCGTATGCGCCAGCCATTCCGGCGGCACGATTTTAGAAACCAGCCGAAGCGGACATAAGAAGAAATGCTCCTCCTGCAACTACCTGTACACCGAAAACCATACATGGAAGCTGCAGGGCCAGTATATGGTGTGCACGGTCTGCGGCTATTCGGTGATGGTTACGAGAGCTCAAACCGTTAAAGAAACCCTCGGTTACAATGAAGCCTGTAAACATAATATAATAATATGAGAACGAAAAATTATACAAGGAGAAAATGTATGAAAAGATATATCGCGTTCATCGTTGTAATTCTGATCCTGTTTGCCATGGGGTGCTCAAATCCCGAAACTTCGGGAGGCGGCACGCCAGGCACGGAAACGCCGTCATTGCCGCCCGCGGCTTCGGCGTCCCCCGCGGCGACGCCCTCCCCCCCCCCCCACCCCCCCCCCCCCCCCGACCCCGGCAAAGGCCCCGCGGATTAGCGCCCAGACAAACCAATTTGGG
>URFJ01000070.1 GCA_900547135.1 uncultured Eubacteriales bacterium
GGAATTTTTTCGTGGTGCTGTCGGTGGACGGCGGATATGCCCTCATCGCAGACGGCAAACGGCGGAAGCTCGCTTCTCCGAAACGAAAAAATCTCCGTCATCTCCAGCGGACGGATCAGTTCGTGGAACTGGACGGTGTTACGGATAAAAAGCTCAGAAATGTGTTGAAACAATATCAGGCGTGCGACTAACGCGTCCACGCCCCGAAGATACCCATTGGGGAGGTTATCAATTTGTCAAAGCAGGATGTCATTGAGGTAGAAGGCGTCGTTCTCGAATCATTGCCCAATGCAATGTTTAAGGTGGAGCTGCAAAACAAGCACACCATTCTGGCACACGTTTCCGGTAAGCTGCGGATGAATTATATTCGTATCGTTCCGGGGGATAAGGTAACGGTGGAAATGTCGCCCTATGACTTGACAAAAGGCAGAATTACTTGGCGTTCCAAGTAAGACTGCGGAACTGGTATGAATGAACCTGTTGCTTCTGAGGAAGCGGCAGATATCCGAGAAGGAGGTAAGTTTCAATGAAAGTAAGACCTTCAGTTAAGCCAATTTGCGAAAAATGCAAGGTGATTAAGCGTAAAGGCAAAGTAATGGTAATCTGCGAAAATCCGAAGCATAAGCAGAAACAGGGATGACCACCCTGGCATGCGTGGGCGGAGCCATGGTTCCCGCGGCAAAAGGCATTTAGCTAAAAGCTTGGGACATGCTGTAAAGCACAGAGGAGCCGGCTCAGAGGAGCGTCCCGGGCGAAACCGCCCCCTCTGTTTTTGGGGTAAGGCGCGTTCTGCGCCGCGGCGTTCGCAGGGCCGCCTGTGGATGAGGCGATCCCGCTCCTCTGTGCTTGTGCGGTATGGCGCGCGGATAGAATGGCCGGAATAAAGGTCCGGCATACAGAAAAACACAAAAAAACAGTTTGAACAAAGCGTGAACTGTGATATAATCAAGCGTTAAGTTAAAAACCAACTGCCGGAGCGGCTGGCGCGTGAAAAATGCGCAACCGGCGGAAAGTATATAAACAAATAACTATGGAGGTGCATTAGTTCTATGGCTCGTATTTCCGGTGTAGACTTGCCCAGGGAAAAGCGAATCGAAATCGGCCTTACCTATATTTACGGCGTAGGCAGGACGACCGCTTCTGAAATACTGGCTGCAACCGGCGTCGATCCCGACATTCGCGTCAGGGATTTGTCTGAAGCAGATGTCAATAAACTCAGAGAGTACATTGACCATAACGTAAAGGTAGAGGGAGATCTCAGGCGTGAGACCTCGATGAATATCAAGCGTCTGATTGAGATAGGCTGTTATCGCGGCGTACGTCACCGCAAGGGCCTGCCCGTAAGAGGACAGAGTACAAAGCAGAACGCGCGCACCCGCAAGGGACCAAAGCGCACGGTCGGCGGCAGGAAGAAATAAGGGGAGGTAACGATAAATGGCAAAAGCAAAGGTCAAAAGGACCGCTACGCGCAAACGCCGCGAGCGCAAAAACATTGAGCGCGGCGCAGCGCACATCCATTCCTCCTTCAACAATACCATGGTAACCATCACAGACCTTCAGGGCAACGCGATAGCATGGTCGTCAGCAGGCGGCCTGGGGTTCCGCGGATCGAGGAAGAGCACGCCCTTTGCTGCACAGATGGCAGCGGAAACCGCTGCTAAGGCCGCGATGGAGCATGGCCTCAAGACCATAGAGGTATATGTGAAGGGTCCAGGCTCTGGCCGCGAGGCGGCTATACGCGCCCTGCAGGCGGCGGGTCTTGACGTCAACATGATCAAGGACGTGACGCCCATCCCGCACAACGGGTGCCGTCCGCCAAAGCGCAGAAGAGTTTAAGGAGGCAAACGAACTATGGCTAGATATATTGATTCCGTTTGCAGGCAGTGCCGCAGAGAGGGCACCAAGCTGTTTTTAAAGGGCGACCGCTGTTTCAGCGCCAAGTGCGCGGTGACAAAGCGGCATACCCCTCCGGGGCAGCACGGCCAGTCACGCACGAGGAAGCCTTCGGAATATGGAACGCAGCTTCGCGAAAAGCAGAAGGTGCGCAGGGCGTATGGAGTATTGGAATCCCAATTTAGGAAATACTATGAAATGGCCGTCAATATGCGCGGCGTAACGGGCGAGAACCTTCTTTCCCTGCTTGAGCGCAGACTTGACAATGTTGTGTACCGCCTGGGATTTGGAAGCAGCCGTCCAATGGCGCGGCAGATGGTCAATCACGGCCATATCCGCGTGGATGGCAAGAAGGTGAATATAGCGTCATATATTGTGAAGCCGGGCCAGGTAATCTCCATACGCGATAAGAGCCGCGATATGGATTATCTCAAGGAACTGCGCGAACAGGGCGCAAAAAATCCGATTCCCAAGTGGCTTGAGCTGGACACGGAGAATCTCCGCGGCACGGTCGCATCGATGCCGCAGCGCGACGATATCGACCTCAGCATCGAGGAGCACCTCATAGTCGAGTATTACTCAAGGTGATCATAGACATATCACCCTGATCGCTTGGCAAATTTGAAGAAAAGGGGATTTGAATATGTTTGAAATCGGAAGGCCTAGGATCGAATGTGCCGACATGACAGACACGCATGGCAAGTTTGTCATCGAACCGCTGGAACGCGGACTGGGAACGACGCTTGGCAACGCGCTGAGGCGCGTGCTGCTCTCGTCGCTTCCAGGAGCGGCCGCAACATCGATAAGGATTGACGGAGTGCTTCACGAGTTCTCCACGATTGAGGGCGTAAAAGAGGATGTTACAGAGATCATACTCAACATCAAAAAGCTTTGCCTTAAGCTTTACACCGATGAAACCACGCTTGTAATAGACGCCACGGGGCCTTGCACGGTGACAGCGGGCGACATTGAAAACGCGGACGTCGATGTTGTTGACCCCACCCAGATAATAGCAACGCTTTCGGAAAGCGCCAGGCTTCGTATGGAGATACGCGTTGGACGCGGAAGGGGCTACGTATCATCGGAAAAGAACAAGCAGCCCGATATGCCCATCGGTCAGATCGCGGTGGACTCCATATACACGCCTGTGGAAAATGTGAAGTTTGAAGTCGAAGATACCCGTGTAGGCGAGATCACCGACAATGACAAACTGACGCTGGAGATAGCGACCAATGGCGCGATGAAGCCGGACGAGGCTGTGAGCTTTGCGGCAAAGTATCTGATAGATCACCTTCAGCTGTTCCTTCATCTAACCGATTCGGTGGAAGGGCTTGAGATACTCATAGACAAGGAGGAGGACAAGAAGGAAAAGATCCTTGAGATGACCATTGAGGAGCTAGACCTTTCCGTCCGCTCGTCCAACTGTCTCAAGCGCGCGGGCATCAACACGGTTGAAGAGCTGATACAGCGCAACGAAGAGGATATGATGCGCGTAAGGAACCTCGGGCGCAAGTCGCTTGAGGAGGTTCAGCAAAAGCTGGCGATGCTGGGACTTTCGCTCCGTCAGAACGAAGATTGATATTATTACGCATAAACATATAAAAAGGAGGAAGGTAGAATGCCAAACCGTAAGCTGGGCAAGCCTTCGGATCAGCGTCGGGCAATGCTTAGGAACCTGACCACCGCTCTTATCTGGAATGGACGGATTGTAACCACAGAGAAGCGAGCGAAGGAAGTCCGCCCGATAGCGGAAAAACTGATAACGCTTGCCGTTTCCGAATATAAGAATACCGTGACCGTCCGCAAGGAAGTGCACAACGATAAGGATCAGGTGGTGGAAGTTGAAAAGATCAACGACCTGCCCTCAAAGCTGCATGCGCGCAGGCAGATTATGGCTTATCTGTATGATGTGCCGGAACCCAAGGATAAAAAGGAATCCAAATCAGCCTACCGTGAGCGTACAAAGGACAGGAAGCATCCAGTCGTGGAGAAGCTGTTCCGTGATATAGCGCCCAAAATCGACGGCCGAAAGGGCGGATATACCCGCATCGTCAAGATGGGGCCGCGCAGGGGCGACGCCGCCGAGATGGCTATGATTGAGCTGATAACCGAAAAGGCCAACTGATAAGCGTTGGCAAGCATAAACGAGAGGCCTGTCCGCCAGGGACGGGCTTTTGTTGTATTTCCTCTGGATAATCGGAGAGACCTTGTTTACCGCAGGGCATATCGTCGTTGCAAGCAGTGGTAAGGCGGTTAATCAGCCATACACCGATTGAGCACAGTCATATTTTGGGCTTTCGCCCTGTTGAGAGTTTTTCGTGCAAACGCTGTTGATATTAATAGAATTCCTATGAGCGTCCTTTTAGTTACGCCATGCCCTATAATATTATTTCGGATTCGACAAAAGTAGATTATATGCGCGGCATCCTGTGTGTTATACTTATATATAACTTCAAATATAGGAGGATTTATAAGATGAAAAGGTTGCTATCTATAGCGGTGATGCTGGCGTTTATACTGACAGCAGGTATGCCGGCCTCCCATGCTATGGAGAACCAATTAGAATATAAAGACGATATTGCTTTAATTCATGAGTATTTTAACACGATAAACAATAAGGACTATGAAGGTAACTATAAGCTGTGGAGCAGGGATAGAGCGGCGGAGCTAAAAGCCGTATCAAAACAAAATGACATTGAAAAGATGGGTATGTGGAGCGTTTCCCGTGTAGATATGGGGTCAATAGAGCTATTGGGCGATGTTACAAGCAGCTGTTATGCTGATAATACCGGCGTTTACAGCGATAACGTCCGAAAAAAATCCTACTTAGTCAAGGCTGAGATGGCAGTATATCAGGCCAATCCCTATTTTTATTATGGAGATAACTATATAATCTTGACATGCGGAGACGAAGGGCCCAATCGTAAGCTGTACGGCGATGCGCTTCCAATGCCGGAGTTGATTCTAAAGTATGGAAATGAGAAGGATGTAATAAGATATTGCGAAGCCCGCTTTACCGATGAAAGGGGCGGTTATACCCTTGAAACGGCCACGGGAATGAAAACAATAGGAAAGTCGATAGGGCGCATGCCCTCATCCATAAGGGTCAGAAGGGTAAACCTTGGTGTTACCCAGACCGTTAACTTCAAAACATATTGTAAAGTGGTGGCATGCTATGAAGTAGGCTATAATAGCAGGCATGAAAACTACCATAAGTCGTCGTTTATGGCGGTTAAAACCTATGGCTGGTGGCGCACACTAAGTCCTTATGCTTCACAGGGCTATGATATTAAGGATAATAGCGACGACCAGTGGTATAGGCCGGAGACATATGACATCAATTCCTCGCAATGGTCAAGGCTTATGACTCATATTGATCATGTGTGGAATGTGATAATGGTCAATTCTGACAAAAACATATTTAAATCAATATATGGTACAGACGGGTCGGGTTATAGTGTTATCCAGAACCGAGGCCGTTTATATCACGTTCAGGCAAACGAATTTGCTAATGCCGGGAGAAGTTATTCGTGGATACTCGATTACTTCTATAGCAACTCTCCGACAGAGCCTCCAAACGGGCCTCCGTTTGCTACATCTGAGGGGAAAATAATAGTATGCTCAAGCCATTCAGGTTCTTTAAGGGCAACTAAACCAACGTATCACTCAAACATTTGCTTAAGATGCGGCTATCACTACAACCCTTCCAGCCATTCTTGGTACACATCGGGGAATTATATGATCTGTTCGGTATGCGGCTATTCGGTAATCGCTACAAGAACGCCTTCTGATATCATTATGGGATCATACCAGCATAGCATCGTCAACTAATTATACAGGAGGAGCTTTATAATGAAAAAACTATCTATATTATTTATCTGTTTGCTACTTGCTTTCTCCATAGGATGTGACAGGAACGCTTCCAGTGAGAATAAGACGCCTGCCCCAGCAGGAGGAAGCCCAGGTGCGCCGCTTGCGACAGCATCTCCTGACGCAAGCCCCACGGAGACTCAAAATTCTAACGTTAATAACACCCCGTCCCCGTATTTACGCTATTGTGAGGAGCCTGGGGAATATAAGGAGCTGGAGAAGTTCCTGCGCGGATTTGGGTTTGGAAATAACGAGAGGCTTGAAAGATCCCCTGGCAGCGATATGCATCGGGCCTCCTGTTACGAAAGCCCTGTTGAAACAGCGATTGTACAGATTTGCTCGTTAAACGGCGAAACCGTGTATGACGAGCCGCTTCCATGCGGAGGAACTCAATCGACGATGGGCGTTGGCATTGGAAATCCGATAAAGGTCAGGTTTGTTGAGCGGAATCCGGCGCACGCTGAGGGTAAGCCGTTTTATCTGGTCGATAGGACGGAGAGGGACTTTGTCTTCACAGACCATGTTAACCTATATTTGAACGGTTATGGAATGACAGCCTACAGTTACCCTATAACGGCTGATCCTCCCTCCAGCGCCCTGGAATTATACGTCAAACATGATCTGAACAGAGAAATCGATGGGGAGAAGACAGCAGGTGAACCGTACTGCCTGTACCGAATTTACTATTGCGATTATGAGATCATAAGCATAGAGCAAATGTATGATATTGGGGCTGACTCAACGGCCTGGACTTACAAGCAGTAGTCACCAGCGTGCAGTACGACCAAATAGCCCTTTAGTACTGCTACAGAACCCTGTTTACAGCTCCATGCATAATTTAACGCCACTGTTTTTCGGGATTCCAAAGGGGGACTAAGTCCCCCTTTGGAGGGGTATGGGGCGGCGCCCCATCGCAACAGGGCTGAATATCCCTTTGAGCACATGAGCGGTAGTCGCGAGCGTGCAGTACGACCAAATAGCCCTTTAGTACTGCTACAGAACCCTGTTTACAGCTCCATGCATAATTAACGCCATTGTTTTTCGGGATTCCCAAGGGGGACTAAGTCCCCCTTGGGCGGGGTATGGGGCGGCGCCCCATCTTCTCCCTACGATTTGAGAGTTACAAAAGCTCTTCAAGGCGCTTGAGCAGCTCCCCGTTTTTCAGGAAGTCGAGCGCTTCAGCGCCCCATTGTGGAAACACTTCCCTGACGCATGCGAAGTACAGCGTTACCAAATGCTCCAATATACTGTTGAGCGCCGCGTTCCCTTCGCCGTATTCGCCGTAGCTCTCTAAAAAAGCTTCCCGCGCCGCCTTTGATAGGCTGTAGGTAACATTCCTTATGTCGCCGGCCGCCGGCCCCTTGCCCAGAAGATTGTAGTCAAACATAAGCGCCCGCGTTCCGTCACGCGATACCGCCATGTTTGTGTAATAAAAGTCATTGTAGACGAGCGTCTTGTCCATGGCGTCGATAAGTTCCCTAAGCCGGAGCAGGCGCCCGCTTAGAGCGCTCCAGACGGGATTATCCCCCGTTTTGGTTTTCCGCTTTATAAATTCGAGATTAGCGCCGGTTATGCAGTCGCTCTCCATATACATTCCGCCGCCATGATCCGCCACATATGCCCTGCCGCGGTCATGAAGCCGCCTATACCATTTGGCAAGGGCGGCGGCAACCGTTTCATCCGCCATGTCCTCTTTAGCGGCCAGCCTGTATTCGCCGCTGAACTCAAGATCCTCCATCAGCAGCGCACTGTCGGTGTACGCGATAAGGCCGATGGTGGGCACCCTGAGCCCATTCAATATTAAATAGTTCTCTATTTCGCGGCAATACTCCGCATTATCAAAGGTTTTCAGCACATACCGACTGTTTCCATCTTTCACGCGGTAAACGGACACCCCGTCCTTTGAGCGGATTTCCGTTAGCTCGGAGCAGTCCGCGCCCATATCCTTTATCAGTTGGCGTACAGCGTTTTCATCCAATGTTTTATCCTCCCGCACCGCTTCGAAACACCGGCGCATTTTATTTGTATGCTGTTAGGGCTAAGCGTCTGCATGTTCAGGACTATCTGAATTAGTTTCAATTAAAAAGCCGTCGGGCTGGACGTCGGACCCCATCCTCCACACCATGGGACTGATGCCTGCGAGGATATACGGAGATTCGGGTGCACAGTTCCTCTTGTACTGCTGGTTAAAAAAGCGCCGGATGAACACGTCGAAGGTCCTTCGTATCTCGTTGGGCTCAAAGGGCAGCTCGCGTATCGCTTTTTCAACGATTGCGGAAGGCTTTTCGTTATTTATTACAAACTGATATATGAAAAAGTCATGCATCTCATAGCTGCCAAGCAGCTCTTCGGTCTTCTGAGCTATTTCACCGGCTTCGGAAGGAAGCAGCTCGGGGCTTACGGGCGTATCCAGAATATCCTGCAGCGTATCCGCCGCTTCCCCAAATTCGTTTTTGGCCTGAGTTACCACCCTGCGTATAACGGTTTTTGGCAGTGAGGCGTTTATGCCGTACTGGGCCAGATGATCTCCCCCGAAGGTGGTCCATCCCAGCGCGGACTCGGACAGGTCCCCTGTACCCACGTCCAAAAGGTTTTCCATATTGGCAAGGTCCAGAAGAATCTGCGTCCTTTCCCGTGCCTGGGCGTTTTCATAGACCACGTCGCGCCTGTCAGCATCATGCCCGATAGCATCAAGGTGCGCGGCGCATGCGTCTACTATTGAAATCTCCCTGAAGGAGCAGCCGAGGGCTTCGCACAGCTTTCTCGAATTTTCCCTGGTGCGTATTGACGTCCCAAAGCCTGGCATGGATACGCCTAAAACACCGCTTCTGGGAAGCCCCATCATGTCCGCGGCCTTTACCGCGGCAAGCGTAGCCAGGGCGCTGTCAAGCCCTCCGGAGACACCGATTATAAATCCCCTGCCGCCAATGTGCGCCAGCCTTCTCCTTAGCGCTTCAGCCTGCAGCCTTAGGATCCGCCTGCATTCGTGGGCGGCGCGTTCTGGCTTTTGGGAAAGATAATATGTAGGCGGCTGCATAACGGGAACAGCTTTTGCGGACGCGATCCAGGCGGCGTTTACATCCGCGTACACGAACGGGTCGTCGGAGAACGATTCCGTCATAGCGATAATCTCGCCCCCAGCCGATATCGCGCAGAATCCGTCATACATGAAAAACGAGGAGGATTCGCCGGAATTCGGAGCCGCATAAGCCGCCGCAAAGCCCGATATAGCCGTATACCTCCTGAGCGCCTCGCAAACAAGGCGGTCGCTGTGTGCAGTTGCATTTAAAAAGGAAGGAATAAGGGTTACATTGCCATCGGGCACGCTCAGCTTGCTGGATAACAGCTCGTTGCCGAATACTACGTTTATACTGCGCGGAAATATGGAGCGCGGCTTTGAGAGATTGTACTCAACTGAGGGAATGAAGCCGAAGGGGGCTTCGGCGCAGTCTGAAAACGACGTTGCAAGCACGCTGCCGCGGTTGATCAGCGCTACGGCGCTGCGCACGCTGCCGTTTATCTTGCATGGATAACCTACCGCCGCGGTTATACTGAGATTCTCAGTAGCCCTGCATATGCTCTCGAGCGCCATGCCCGATAGGTCCAGCATATGCGGGTGGGAAAGCAGCGAGCCGAGGCTCGCCCCAGCAAGGGCAAGTTCCGGAAAGACGATGAAGTCAACGTCAAGGCCTGAAGCGCGCTTTATAAAATTTGTAATTAAATCCGCGTTTGCCATAGGGCTGCCAAGCACTGTTTCAGGCGAGGCCGCCGCAATGCGCTGCTGTTTTTTTAACATGTAAATACTCCTTGTAAAAAACGCATTTATTGTATAGGATATTATAACATCAGTATAAATCAACATGCTAAAAAAATATTAAATTAATTTAAAAAAGGAGTTGACAAGTAAAAATAGATTTGGTAGACTAAACGGGCTGTCAGAGAGACAGCAAAGCGCACCTTGAAAACTGTATAGTGCGAAACGCAAGAAAAGAGACAGCGAGCCGGGAGAGAGACCCGGCGAGAGAAGAGTGGAAGGCGGTTAGCTTGAGAGAGGTAACTGCTGGAATAAACAGGAATTGAACATAAGAGTTTGATCCTGGCTCAGGACGAACGCTGGCGGCGTGCTTAACACATGCAAGTCGAACGGGACTATTTGATTTCGATTGGGTAGTCAAGTGGCGAACGGGTGAGTAACGCGTGAATGACCTGACCTTGAGAGGGGGATAACAACGAGAAATCGTTGCTAATACCGCATAGGACCACACTGCCGCATGGCAGAGAGGTGAAAGGAGAAATCCGCTAAAGGAGGGGTTCGCGTCCCATTAGGTAGTAGGCGGGGTAAAGGCCCACCTAGCCGACGATGGGTAGCCGAGCTGAGAGGCTGAACGGCCACACTGGAACTGAGACACGGTCCAGACTCCTACGGGAGGCAGCAGTGGGGAATATTGGGCAATGGGCGAAAGCCTGACCCAGCAACGCCGCGTGAGGGAAGAAGGTCTTCGGATTGTAAACCTCTGTCCTTGGAGACGAAAAAAATGACGGTAACCAAGGAGGAAGCCCCGGCTAACTACGTGCCAGCAGCCGCGGTAATACGTAGGGGGCGAGCGTTGTCCGGAATTACTGGGCG
>URFJ01000071.1 GCA_900547135.1 uncultured Eubacteriales bacterium
GTTTAATTAATTGTATTTTATTATTTAACCAATGTCAATACCTGGCTAAAAATTTATTAATCATTACATATGAAATTAATATAAATTTGTTTTGGAACCTTTATGTCTACACCATCGTTCTACTTGTGGAAAACCCAAATAGAACTAGAAAGGATTATTTTATTAATGAAAAAGCTTGTATCCATACTCCTATGCTGCGTATTTTTGGTTGCAGCCACCGCCTGTACCAACGAAGGCGGCAGTCCGAGCGGCAGCGCAAAGCCCAATAACACCAGTTCACCCAGTCCATCGCCCGAGGCCACACCTACGGCAACTCCGGCCCCGGTAAACACCATCACGGGTTCAGCCGCTGATGTGCTTGCAGCGATACTTGAAAAAGCAGGCGAGAGTGAGATTGCAACCATGGAGGTTCCTCTTGATGCTGAAAATTCGTTTGGCATGGCTGGTATAAGCGCTGAGCAGCTGAATTCCTTTGTTGAGGAAAGTGTCGTCTCCACCGCAATGATGTCTTCTGTGGCTCACATTGCAGTGCTTGTAAAGTGCAAGGATATCGAAGCCGCCAATACAATTAAGCTGGCAATGAAGGATAATTTTGACGTGCGGCGCTGGGTATGCGTAATGCCCGAAAAGGCTTTCGTAGTTGATTCAGGAACTTATGTAATGCTTGTAGCTTCTTTTAAAGACTATGCCGACTCCCTATTTAACGAATTTAAGGCATTGGCCGGAGAAAACATCGGCGAAATGGTATCCATCCCCGTCGAGTAAACCATGATTCATAGCGTGCCGGACGGGTACCCGTCCGGCACAGAGCTTATAAGCGGACTAGAATAAACTTTCCTAGAGGTGTCTATGCTTTTTTCCAGCATCAGCTTCTTATATTATTTTCTCCCCATCCTCTTGGTTGTTTATTTTTTAACGCCGCAAAAGGGGAAAAACATCGTCCTATTGCTGGCAAGCCTATTATTCTATTTTTGGGGCGAACCGTCCTATACAATACTGCTTGTCGCCTCCGTACTCTCCGGATACGTTCATGGGCTGCTGATCGACCGCTACCGCGGAACCAAATGGTCCAGGGCGGCGCTCATCTCCGCTATAGTTATAAGCGTAGGACTGCTCATTGTATTTAAATATGCTGATTTTATCATTAACACTTTAAATGGGGTTTTAGGTGCAAAAATTCCATTATTAAAACTTGCCCTGCCAATAGGTATCAGTTTTTATACCTTCCAGTTGCTAAGCTATATCATAGATCTTTATCGCGGGCAAACAAAGGTTCAAAAAAGCTTTGTTAAGCTTGCCACATATGTAGTACTGTTCCCTCAGCTAATAGCCGGACCCATAGTTAGATATTCTACGGTTGCGCGGGAACTGGAATCGCGCACGCACTCGCTCTCCGGCTTTTCCAAAGGTTCAGCGCGCTTTATAATCGGACTTAGTAAAAAAGTGCTCCTTGCAAACACAATGGGCGAGCTGTGTGAAATGTTTAAAGCTTCAAACGACAAGAGCATATTGTTTTTTTGGATGTATGCTATTGCTTTCGCGCTTCACATCTACTTTGATTTTTCCGGTTACAGCGATATGGCGATCGGGCTTGGGCGTATATTTGGATTTACATTCCTTGAGAACTTCAACTATCCATATATCTCTAAAACTGTTACAGAATTCTGGCGAAGATGGCACATATCCTTGGGCGCCTGGTTCCGCGACTACGTGTATATACCGCTGGGCGGCAACCGTACGTCCAAGCCACGGTGGATATTTAATATTTTAGTCGTATGGATGCTTACCGGTCTTTGGCATGGCGCAGGATGACCTTTTGTGGTTTGGGGTCTGTTCTTTGCAGTTCTCCTCGTTGCTGAAAAGCTGTTTCTTGGCAAATTGCTTTCTAAAGTCCCGGCCGCTGTTTCTCACCTGTATACCATACTGATGATACTGGCAAGCTTTGTATTGTTTAATTCGTCTACATTATCAGAAGCGGTCTACAATATAGGCGGTATGTTTGGGTTTAGCGCCTATCCTGCGATAGGCAATGATGCATTATATTATCTGCGAAGCTATGCAGTACTTTTGATTATAGGGGTTATCGGCTGTACGCCGCTTCCTAAGATGCTTATTAATAAAATATCAAAAAGCAGGGCGGGTTCGGTCGCCATCGCGGTAATTACGCCTATAGCGTTGGCCGCGCTGTTGCTTGTATGTACGGCGTATCTTGTTGACGGGTCGTTTAACCCGTTTATATACTTTAGGTTTTAGTGAGGCTGCATTATGGAAAAATCACGAAATGGATATAAGCGGAGCTTTAGAGCATTGGATGTTATAATTGCTGTCGTGTTCCTCGGGATATTGTTTACATTTATGTTTTTAAACATAATAACGCCTTCCCATGACATTTCGTCTAGCGAACGCAGGAAGCTGGCGCAGTTTCCCAATCTTACGATTGATAGTCTTCTGAATACGGAATTTATGGATGGATTTGAAGATTATGTCCTTGACCAATTTACGGCACGTGATGAAATGAGGTCGCTGAAGTCCTTTGTTCTGTTTAACCTGTTTAACCAAAAGGATAATCATAATATTTATATTGTGGATGGGATGGTATCCAAATTTGAAACAATGAGGCAGGAGTCGTTTTTATCAGCCGTACGTAAATTTAAAAAACCCAAAGACGATTATCTTGGCGGAACCAACGTTTATTTCTCACTGGTCCCAGATAAGAATTACTACTTAGCTGGGCAAAACGGATATCCAACATTTGATTATGAGTTCATCCGGGATACGGTAGCTGGACTCGACGGCATGACCCATATAAACCTTTTTGACAGCCTTTCTATAGAGGACTTCTATAGAACTGACCTCCATTGGGACCAATCCCGATTAGAATCGGTTGTAAAGGCGCTAGGTGATGCAATGGGGTTTTCAGTTGACTGGGGCCAGTTAAAGGCTAACACGCTGTCGCCCTTTTACGGAGCGTTCTATGGTCAAAGCGCCCTAAACCTAAGGCCCGACTCAATAACCTATATGACAAGCGCCGCGATTGACAGCGCACAGGTATTGAGGCTTGATGAAAAGACGCTTGAATTCGTATCAGTAAATATGTATGACACAAATGCTATGAACGGTATTGACGCATACGATTTGTTTCTTGAGGGCGCCGCGCCTCTGATAACCATATTAAATTCAGACTCGTCAAGCAATCGTGAACTCATAGTGTTTCGCGATTCATTTGGCAGCAGCCTGGCGCCCCTGCTTACAAGCGCGTACAGCAAAATTACCCTGATAGATTTCCGTTACTTTGCCAGTCCCCTATTGGATGAGTATGTTTATTTCAGGCCTGACAGCGATGTGCTGTTTCTATACAGCCCTCAAATACTCAATAAAAGCGATACGCTTTTAATTGTATAAATTAACGCTTCACAACAGGTCGTCTGATGGAACACCTCCTGCAACGTAACTATTTGTTCATTGCAGGACTTTCCTTTGCAGGCAACATAGTTTTCTCTTAAAAGGGATTGGTCAGCTTCCAGCCTTGAGATATCTATAATGCTTGGCTCTCTGATACTTAGGAGAGATCATTAAACCATTCCCGCATTGTTTTATACTTAATCTTCTTTTCAAGCATACATTCTTATATATATGACGAAAATTCATATGCTGGATTATCGTATGCGTATGGATGATTCCCAGACCAATTCATTTTTGCACCGACTAAGATTTAAACTTGCATTTCTATCTTGAATATGTATCCTTTATCCTTAACCCAACGCTAAAATTGTTCTATATTTGTACATTGAATCTTTATTTGATTAAAAAATTATTGACCGTCAGGGCAGATGCTACCATCCACCGAAGTCATCCAATGGCAACGGTTATATCAAAAAACTTATGTATTATATTGATTTGGATGTACTTTTTATACAAAGCATTATGCTAACATTCTCCTAACTTATCTGTGTGCAAGGCGTCCTAAGCGGCGCCTATGTTTTAAAGAGTCCTTTATTAATAATGTCGCCGCCACGGCCAGCATAGAAATCATTTGAGCATTTAATATACCGGCCCCAGTCAGGCTTAAAACCCCATATCCTTCTTTTATAATCATCAATGCGAAGTTTGCTATCCTTCCTAACAGCGGTATTGTACACGCACATAGCATGGAGCCGGCTTCACTTTTGTCCAGCAGCGCCAACGCAATTCCCATAAAAAAGGCGATAAGCAGTTCAAGCGGTGGGGCTATCCTCGTAATGCCCGCATATATAAGCGCTACACAGAGCAATATAAAAATCCTTTTGTATCTATGAACCTTAGGCAGCTGCGCAAATGCAAACGGCATAGCAAAAGCTGCAGGACTGATAATAATTTCATTTAAAATAGATATTTCAAATGCATTAAGGGCTGCAATGCAGATAAAAAAGTATATTATAGTAACTATTGTTATATTTCGGCGCTGCAAAAAGCCGTCCGCCACCTTTGTAAGGGCCAGAACAACCGTGCATATTGATATTAATGCATAGAGTTCCATTATATACCTCACGTACATAAACTTTGTATTTATAGTTTGCCCGGTTTTTCTTGCAAAAAAACATGTCAGAAAAATGCCGTATAACCGTATTATGGCCAAATTAAAAGTAAAAATCCAATTTTTATGGTATAATGAAAGATAATTTTGGAGGAAATATAATGCGCATTGATTATGCTGACAACAGGGCTTTGGTTACGGGCTTTAACTGCTTCAACCTTTCATCCTCATGCAGTTGCGGGCAGTCGTTCAGATGGAAACAAAGTGACGGCGGCTGGTTTGGAATTGCCGGCCACCGCGCGGCATTTGTTTCTCTAAATAACAAAACGCTCTCAATTGAGCCTTGCATGGAAGGCGAAGCCGATTGGTGGGTAAAGTACTTTGACCTTTCGAGGGATTACTCGGCGATTGAGAAAGAAATTTTAAATGATGAAATATTGAACGTTTGCCTTCCATACGCTTCCGGCATTCATGTGTTCAACCAGGAACCATTTGAGGCGCTTATATCTTTTATTATATCAAGCAATAACAATATCGGCCGCATAAGCGGAATTATAGACCGGCTTTGCAGGTTCGCAGGGCAGCGATTAAGCAGCAGCGGGGAAGTGTACTTTGCATTCCCAGAGCCATGCTCCATTGCCGAGCTAAGCGTGGAGCAGCTTCACGAAATAGGCGCCGGATATAGGGCCCCGTTTATAAAAAAATCCGCCTCAATGGTCGCGGACGGCTATGACCTAGGCAAGCTTAGGAATATGCCGCTGGACGAAGCCCGCAAGGAGCTGTACAGGTTCCCCGGCGTTGGTCCTAAAGTTGCGGACTGCGTGCTTCTTTTCTCCCTTGGGCATACCGATGCGTTTCCTATAGACGTATGGATGGACAGGGCGATGAAGGAGCTGTATTTTAACTCACTTTCTCCGTCAAAGGCGCAGCTTAGGGAGATGATAGCCCGTCTTGGCAAATACTCTGGGATAATACAGCAATACATCTTCCATTATGCAAGGCATGTTAAGCTGGGCAAGTGACAATCTTTTTGGTATAAGCCTATAGGCCCTGGATAAAAGCGCGTTTCTTGACAAAGCCGTTGTACACGCATATCATAGACATGATGCTCAAAAAGGAGATTAATTATGGAAAGAAAGTTCTCAATGGATAAAATAGTGGCTCTATGCAAGAACCGAGGTTTTATATTTCCTGGGTCAGAAATATACGGTGGATTGGCCAATACATGGGATTACGGCCCTCTTGGCGTAGAGCTAAAGAATAATGTAAAAAAGGCTTGGTGGAAAAAATTTGTTCAGGAATCACCCTCCAATGTTGGCATGGATTCCTCAATTTTAATGAATCCGGAAACTTGGGTTGCTTCAGGCCACGTAGGAAATTTTAATGATCCTCTGATGGATTGTAAGGCATGCAAAGCGCGTTTCAGAGCTGACAAGCTTATTGAAGATTATGCATTTAAAAATGGGATTGAAGGCATTCATCCCGACGGCTGGAGCAACGATGCCATGCAGGAATTTATAAAGGAAAACGGCATCGCATGCCCCGAGTGCGGAAAGGCTGATTTTACCGGAATACGCAAGTTTAACATGATGTTTAAAACCTTTCAGGGGGTAACGGAGGATTCGGCAAACGAGATATACCTTAGGCCTGAAACCGCCCAAGGTATATTTGTAAATTTCAAAAATGTACAGCGATCTATGAGAAGGAAAATCCCGTTTGGTATAGCACAGATAGGAAAATGCTTTAGGAATGAGATAACGCCTGGCAACTTTACGTTCAGAACCCGTGAGTTTGAACAGATGGAGCTGGAGTTCTTCTGCGAGCCTGGTACGGATTTAGAATGGTATGAATACTGGAAGAATTTCTGTAAAAAGTTTCTTCTCTCACTTGGAATAACCGAGTCATACATTCGCCTTCGCGAACATGAAAAAGAGGAACTATCTCATTATTCCAATGGAACCACTGACATAGAATTCCTCTTTCCGTTTGGTTGGGGCGAGCTTTGGGGAATAGCCGATAGGACCGACTTCGATCTTATATCGCATGCCAATCACTCTGGAGAGAAGTTTGAATATCAGGATCCATTTACCAATAAAAAGTATATTCCATACTGCATAGAACCCTCTTTAGGTACCGACCGCGTAACGCTAGCTTTTATTATCGACGCGTATGACGAGGAAGCTTTAGAAAACGGGGATATACGAAACGTAATGCGCCTCCACCCCGCGCTTGCCCCATATAAAGCCGCAGTTCTGCCGCTTCAAAAAAAGCTTTCGGATAGGGCCAAAGAGGTGTTTGAATCGCTTTCAAAGCATTTTATGGTGGACTATGACGATACGGGCGCTATTGGAAAACGATATCGCAGACAGGACGAAATAGGTACTCCGCTTTGCATAACCATTGATTTTGATACTGACGTTGATGACACGGTTACTGTACGCCAAAGGGATACTATGGAACAGATAAGGCTTCCCATATCTGAGCTTGAAGCATATATTACAAAGGTGGTTGAATTTTAATACTGGCTTTGCGCTGGATTGGGGGCGGCGTACATCACGCCGCCCTCTATTCCTCTTAACCCGAGTTTTATTGCTTTATAGAAAACAGGAGGGATTGCGTCCCCTCAATCGTCTTAACCGCGTTTTAATTTATGGCCCTTTTTGCTATATCAGGCTTGTTTGTTATTATTGCATTCACGTTTGACGCCGCCAACAGCCTGATTGCGTCTTCGTCGTCTACCGTCCAGGTATTGATAGCTATACGGGCATTCCTGCAGTTTCTAATAAATCCCGGAGCCTGCAGCGCAACGTTATAGGGAGGATGGAGAGCATCCGCACCAAGCATATGCGCGTAGTCCCACGCGTTGTAAAGCGCTTCGCCGTATAAAACCCCAATCCTCGCCGATGGAGCTGCTTTGCGGCATTCCATGAGCATATAGTGGTTAAATGACGAGTATATAATCCTGTCACTCACTCCCATTTCATGCGCCAGTTTTGTTAAATCATCGCATATACCCTGATAGATAACCCTGTCGCACTTTATTTCAACGTTTATCAAAGCCTGGGTTGTCCTCAGCATGCCGTAAACCTCTTTCAGGGTTGGAATCCTGGCGCCCCGATACTTTTCAAACCCGTTCGAAAAATCGAGTTTTTTCAACTCTGCGCATGTCATGTCCTTCACATAGCCCGAACCGTTGGACGTCCTGTCCACGGTTTCATCATGGATTACGACCAATTTTCCATCCCTTGTCCGGTGTACATCCAGTTCTATTCCATCCGCGCCCATTTTTAGCGCAAGCTCTATTGACTCCAATGTATTTTCAGGCGCATATGCGCTTGCGCCCCTATGTGCCCATATAGCCGTTGGCATTGTTATCCTCCTCTAGCGTTTTTTTCTATTATAACATCATTATTTAAATTTAGACAGAATAAATCACATATAAATAAAGTATTAAGGGCAATTTAATTCCATGACTTTGCTCGAAGTGTGCGCATCGCTCATATTTGGCGGTGGTGTTTATGTAATTATAGAAATACTATACCGCGGCTACAGCCATTGGAGCATGGCCGTAGCTGGCGGCGTATCATTCTTGCTTCTGCATGGCCTGTTTTCAAAGTTTAGCGGCATGCACATGATTTTGAGATTCGTTGCGTGCTTATTTTCAACATAAGGTTCGGATGGAATGTATGGGATTATTCTAACCATAAATATAATCTGTATGGACAGGTATGTCTTCGCTATTCTTTAACCTGGGCGTTATTCGCTATTCCAATATCATTAATCAGTCATATATGGGGGATGCTATTTTGACCTATCTCATTGCGGCAATATACGATTCCCATCTGCTCTTCTCCCCCGTTACCTCGCTGTAGGCCTCAATAGTAACCTTATATGCCGGCAATAACTGCGCTTTAGCAGCGTTGTGCACATAAGAAAGCTCTATATTCGTTATCGTGGCATCTCTATACTCAATCCTGTATCCATAGTTTCTGGCGCGCTGTACGGCGTCCAGCGATGGCATGATATTTATCTCGCGGTACTCTTCGTAGCGGCGAACGCTTGAATCTATTTCAGCTATATTAAGCTCATCATCCATCCGCACGGTAATCTCTCCAAATGTCACAGTCCTTTGCCCTGAGTTATTCAAAGTGAAAATCACATTTTTACCCGTTATCATGTTGTTCGGGTCCTTATCAGACCTATTTGATTCAATTCTCACGCTATCTATGCTCTCCATCTCATCCAGCAGTGGGTTTACAACCCGCCTTGCAATTTCAATATATTGCTCGTCGGAGGGTAGACCGACATCTGACCTTATCTGAGCCCTGTAATCATAAACATCGTTTCTTCTGTATGTCCATGTACACTGTTTAGTTAATATAAGAACGCCGCTGTTATCAGAAACCTCATAGGTCCCATCCTCCTTGTCGTAAATAGGAACTCCTTTCAGCTCAAGTGCATTCATAATGCTTCTTATCATGGTCTCGCGGTCGCAAGCCCTTTGCTTGTAGGTCATAGCTTTTATAGGTTCACCATTAAGCTTGGCCGTTATTTGCGTGCCATATGGCAAGCGCATGCTTGCGGTAAGTCCGAATTCGCTTAGGTCGGATGAAATGTCCATTATCATCGGGAAGCATATTATAAGTATCATTGCGCCTGTAAGGACAGCCGTTTGAAATTTTCCGTACGTTGGCCTTACAACGCAGGCCCTTCTGAACCATTTGCGCTTCCTCAATGCATAGCGCAATAATGAATATAAGCAGAAGCCGGCCGCTCCCCCCATAAGGTTTGCAATCATGTCATCCACATCGCCAACCCTGCCTATAGCGTATTGGACGCCCTCAATTAGGGCCGTTGCGGCAAGGGTGATAAGCGTCACCTTGTAAAACCTATTGACGCGCTTAGGAAAGACCAGTGGGAGCATAAGGCCTAAGGGCAGAAACATTATCATATTTAGCATAAACTGAGATTCGGTCAGACGATTTCCATATGTATAAGTGTAATATAACGTTTCCCTAAATGGCATTAGATTAAAATAGTGAGTATCCATCAATGCCGGCTGCCATAAAATGGTAATAAGGTAAGTAATGAATACAAAATTAATCATATGTCTAAGCCAGTACATATTGGGCACGCGCTTGCGAACGACGAAATATACAGGTAAGTATGCCAGAAATCCGGCTAAGGCGGCAAAGGGCAGGATTTTTAATAGATACAATATATAGGACATCGTTCCTCCCAATGGGTTTTTATTAAAGCGCCTGCTAGTACTAAATAAGCCAATTAATCAGATATTAACCTGAGGCGAACAGGGCCTGCTTAGCAGGCCCTATAAAAACACGGTATAATATTATTCTTCCATTGGTTCCTTATATTACCCGATATCTTGCCTGCTGATGGGCATGCTCATGCATCTGGGTCCTCCCCGCCCTTTTGACAATTCGCTCCCCGGAATTGTATGAACCTTTATTCCGCGCTTGACAAGCATGTCGTTTGTTATATCGTTGCGATCATAGGTTATTACTTCACCAGGTGCTATTGTAAGAGAGTTTGAGCCCATATTCCAATGTTCCCTGGCTGCGGTTAGCGGGTCGCCTCCGCCAACCTTTATAAACTCTACGGCGCTGAGTCCAAGGGCCCTCTTAAACACTTCCTCAAGGGATTCGTTCATGCAGTTTGCATAAAGAGAACCATCCTTTTTCAGCGTCAATTCATATACGTCGAACGCGCCTTCATATACCTGAGGGGCCGCAAGGAACTTGTCGTAATCAATCATGGTGCAGATAACGTCAAGGTGCATGTATTTCCTTGTCTTGGGTAGGTTAAACACGATAATCCGCTCATATCCGT
>URFJ01000072.1 GCA_900547135.1 uncultured Eubacteriales bacterium
CAAATACATACTATGACATACATAGCTCAAGATTAAAGAATTACGATGTAAATACTTTCTGGGATTGGTCAGACCAGCTGTTATATTGTACAGTTGATGAGTAATATATGATTGGTGAGGACATTTTATGACATATTTTCGTCAATTTTTTTGGTAATAAGTTATTGCAAATTATATGAAACTTTTAGTAGATTAAATGAAAACTATGCAATAAATAGTAATATGGCAAATATCTACATGGGTAAAAAATTATACATAGATAAAGCTGGTTTAAAACATGCTTATAAAAGCTTAAGCAAAACAGCCTGAAAACCAGTTAAATACGGGATAAAGGACTATTTTTTGATATAGCATACAGGGGGGCGAAAAAAATCGATAAGCAAAAAAGGGAGGCGTAAAATGCTAAAAAAGCACTTGACGACATGTAGTGAGAAAGGTATAATATATTTGAACTTTATGTTTGCTAAAGCTACATATTTAATGATATAATATGTGGCAATCGAAGACGAATCCTGACGAATTGACACAGTTGAGGAATCAATTAAAATTCTCAGGATTTTACTTCAACACAGGTCATTTATATATGGAGTTCATATATAAAATGACGAAATACATTCTATCGTGTATTTCTGTCAAACAAAAAGTAAGTAAGGAAGGTTGGTGAAAAGATGGTCAAGTATATTTTAAAACGTCTTGTATACGTTGTGATAGTATTTGTAATACTATCATTTCTGATGTTTTTCTTGTACAATTTGACCCCAGGTGACCCAGTCCGCGACATGCTCGAGCCACAGAAGGACAAGATGACTCCAGAGGAGTACAGGATAGAGTATGAACGATTAACCGCGCAGCTAGGTCTTAATAAGCCAATGGTTGTCCAGTATTGGAAGTGGTTTACAAACCTGCTTCAGGGCGACTTTGGTTACTCGTCATATTACAGGGACGCTGTAGTGAATCATTTATCAGGGCCGGTGCAGAACACGCTGTTCCTGAACATCGTCACTACGATATTGGCGCTTGGAATAACGATTCCATTGGGTATAAAATGCGCTATAAAGAAAAACTCGCTGCTTGACAAATCTACACAGGTTATTACGATAGTTGGAATAAGTATTCCGATTTACATTACAGCATTGGTTTTCATCTATTTCTTTGCTATATTGCTCGGGATATTCCCTCCAGGCGGAATAAAGACCCCAGGAAGCCAGTATGTAGGTATGAAGGCGTTTACCGATAAGCTTTACTACATGGCGCTGCCGATCATAGTAGCTACATTCAACTCGCTGGGCAGTACATTCAGATATGTACGTGCAGCAATGATAACAGAGCTGAGCCAGGATTATATCAGGACAGCAAGGGCTAAGGGCGTACGTGAGAAGGTTGTCATATACAGCCACGCATGGAGAAACGCTTTATTGCCAATAATCACAATTCTCATCAGCTGGTTTACAACTCTGCTCAGCGGCTGGGCGATACTTGAACAGATGTTCCTGCTGCAGGGTGTAGGTCAGATAATGATTCTTGGCTTAAACAACAAGGACTACCAGTTGGTTCTTGCCATGCAGATGGTATTCGTAGTTATATCACTTGTAAGCCGTTTGATAACCGACTTGAGCTACGGCCTTGTAGACCCGCGCGTCAGGGTTGATAAATAACAGGGGAGGACATAAAAATGAGCGAAATAAAAATAGAAAAGAAAAAACGTTCTAGACTCCTCACCTGGTTCAGAAGAGGATTCTTTGGAACAAAAAAGGAAATGAGCATATTCGAGGAAGAGCAGATACAGGGGCCGATCCGCACGATTATTTCCAATTTCAGGCGGAAAAAGCCGGCTATGTTCGGACTTATAATGTTCGCAGTAATCTTTTTGACAGTAGTAATTGGACCTTTATTCTCACCATTGGATCTGTCATACGTGGAGAATGCGCATACCAACATGCCTCCAGGGTTCAGCATGCTTTCAGTACCTAGTGAGCTTAAAGGCAATGTTAAGGACATCGGCATTGGAAACAGCTTCTCCGTAGGTCTGTCAAATGACGGGAATCTGTATATATGGGGCAATACCGCGATCACTAACTCGATTGATATTGCCGATATACCGGATGAGATTAGAAATGCAAATATAGTGGATATTGCCATAGGCAGCGACCACGCGCTTGCCATAGACGATGCGGGACATATATATGTGTGGGGAAACACCCGCAATGGACAGGATAAAATTCCAGAGGAGGTTGAGAACCTTCCATATGACCAGATCAAAAAGGTCATCGCAGGCAATCAGTGTTCAGGCGTTCTTACGGTTGACGGCTACCTCTATCTCTGGGGCAACACCAGGACGCAGGACATCAAACTTAATGAGGACTATCAGGGACGTATCAAGGACTTTGAATTCACCGGATTCAAATACATGGTCATTCTTGACGACGACACCGTAGCCTATACGGGGTTTGAAAAGGATAATGCGTTTATTAAATCGTATCCTAAGGAACTGGAAGGCAAAACGGTAGTCGACATAGCAACGACGAATAACGCTGTAGCGGCGCTTACATCAACCGGAGAGGTTTACGTATGGGGTACTGATACAAACATACTCATTCCTCCGGAGCATGAGAGCAAGTTTGTCGAGATCTATGGCGGCCGGCATCATTTGATTGCCAAGATGGAAAATGGGGACTATATTGGCTGGGGCAAGGATAAATTCAAACAGTCGTCAGTTCCTGATAAAGTAAATAATTCCGATATTGAAAACATGTATGTAGGCGGTTTCTATAACTATGCTGTTACATCGGAAGGCGAAATAGTAACATGGGGCCTCAAGGGTTATCTGCTCGGAACGGATGAATTTGGCAGAGACATACTTAACAGGCTACTCAACGGCGGTTTTACGACGATGACGGTAGGCGCCGTAGCGGTTGTCATCAGTACTCTGCTGGGCGTTATACTTGGAGGCCTTGCCGGATACTTCGGCGGCATGGTGGATATGTTCATCATGCGTGTCTCTGAGGTGGTAGGAAGTATTCCGTCGCTGCCGCTGCTCTTAATTCTATCTTCCATACTAGGTCAGCTGCTGCCGCCATCCCAAAAGATGTATCTAGTCATGATTGTACTAGGCGTAGTTGGGTGGACCGGCTTGTGCGTCCTGGTTCGTGCCGAGGTGCTCCGCGGCCGTGAGCAGGAGTATGTAACTGCAGCCAAGGCCATGGGTGTGAAAGAGAACAAGATAGTTTTCAAACATATAGTACCGAATGTAATTTCTACTATCATAGTCAACGCAACGCTCAGCTTTGCGGGCATGATGCTTACGGAATCCGGACTTGCGTTCCTTGGATTCGGCATCGCCCCCCCGCAGCCGACATGGGGCAATATGCTCACGGGCGCCAATGACAGCGTTGTTATTCAGAATTACTGGTGGAGATGGGTGTTCACCTCAATCGTATTCGGTCTATGTACTGTCAGCATAAACCTGATGGGCGACGGCCTGCGCGACGCAATGGATCCCAGATCCACTGAAAGGTAAGGGGGTAGAGATAAATGGCATTGCTTGAAATGAAAAATCTAAAGACCTTCTTCACCACAAAAAGAGGCACGGTCAAGGCTGTCAACGGGGTTTCCTACAACGTTGAATCAGGAAAAACGCTTGGTGTAGTTGGTGAATCGGGTTCTGGAAAAAGCGTTGCGGCTATGAGCATGCTGCAGCTGCTCGACGGCAACGGATATATTGAAAGCGGTGAAATACTGTTTGAAGGGGTCGATCTTACAAAGCTGTCCATTGAGGATATGTACCATGTAAGAGGAAATGATATATCAGTCATATTCCAGGAGCCCATGACAAGCCTTAACCCGGTATTTACGGTGGAAAAACAGCTTTCAGAACCGTTTATGATCCACCAGGGCATGAACAAAAAAGAAGCTGCGGCACATGTAGTAGAGATGCTTGCCGACGTTAAAATACCAAATCCGGATGTTGTTGCAAAACAGTACCCACATCAGCTTTCTGGAGGCATGCGCCAGCGCGTTATGATTGCAATGGCGCTCGCGTGCAGACCCAAGCTTCTAATTGCGGATGAGCCGACGACAGCGCTGGACGTTACGATTCAGGCTCAGATTCTGAGGCTTATGAACGACCTTAAGAGGGATAAAGGTACTTCCATACTGTTTATAACCCATGATCTGGGCGTTATAAATCAGATGGCTGATGATGTGGCGGTTATGTATTGCGGTCAGGTAGTTGAAATGGCCCCTGTAGAGGACATTTTCGACCGAAGCAATAATTACTCGCATCCATACACAGAGGGCCTGATGTTCTCAATACCAAGGCTTGACACGCCGGTAAATGAGAGACTGGACGCCATTCCAGGATCGGTGCCCCATCCGTTGGATTTGCCAAAGGGCTGCAAATTTGCGCCGCGTTGCAAATATGCTACGAAGCGCTGTGAAGAGGAAGAACCCGAGATGCTACAGGTAACTGAAAGACAGCAGATCAGGTGCTTCTATCCTGAAAAGAAGGAGAGAATGAGCCGTGGAAGAAAATAAAAAAGTTCTGCTCCGCATCAGCAACCTTAAACAGTACTTCCCGATCAAGGGCGGCCGGTTTGTTAAGGCGAATGATGGAATAAGCATTAATATCTACGAGGGTGAAACGTTTGGATTGGTTGGCGAGTCCGGATGCGGGAAATCGACACTTGGCCGTACGCTGCTACAGCTGTACAAGCAGACGGATGGGCGCACGATGTACTATGGACGTACGCTTGAAGAACTGGCTCCTAAGTATGTGCATGAGACGATAAGAACGCTTAACAAGAGGCGCCGCCAATATCATGACTTGCAGGCCAAGTATGAGTCGATGAAGGCCGAGTTCGACGGACTTAGCGAGACGGAACAGTTCCGCAAAGCGGATGAGCTTGCCGCGGCTAAAAAATCGGCTAATGACGCTTTCCTTGATGTAGCCAACATAATCGGAGGTCTCATGATCGTAGATGACCTTACGCCGGTTATTCAGGTTTACTCAAAGCTGTTCAGGCAGTTTAGAAGGGTACATGAAATCAAGATCGATCACAATGCCGTGGAAACAGTGAAGAATGAGCTGGAATTCAGCCTGAAGGAGGCCCAGAAGAAGGGCGAAAACATGAAGGGGCTGAAAGCAAAGCTCGAAAAAGTAAATGCAAAACTAAAGATAGAAGATGACAAGCTTAAGACGGCGTACAATGCTGTTAAGGCAATACGTGATGAAATCGAAGCTATGCGCAAGCCGTATGTCGGCAATGAGGAGTTCGAACGTTTGGAGCAGTTCCGTGATGAGGGAATTGACCTTGCGCGCCTTACCTACAACGAGATGCGGCACTTGAGGAGCGATATGCAGCTCATATTCCAGGATCCCTATTCATCGCTCAATCCGCGTATGACGGTAGGTCAGATTGTAGGCGAAGGAATGCTGGCACATGGATATTTCAGGCACAACGATGACCGCATGCAGGAAGCTGTACTTAAGACTATGGAAAACTGCGGATTGGCGCCATACTTTGTGCATCGTTACCCCCATCAGTTCTCAGGCGGCCAACGTCAGCGTATAGGCATAGCCAGAGCTCTGGGAGTACAACCCAAGTTTGTGGTATGCGACGAGGCTGTTTCAGCGCTTGACGTGTCGATTCAGTCCCAGATAATTAACCTTTTGCAGGATCTTAAGGGCCAGCAGAACCTTACCTACATGTTCATTACACATGATCTTTCGGTTGTTAAGTATATAAGCGACCGTATTGGCGTAATGTATCTTGGAAATATGGTTGAGCTTGCGGATTCCGAGGAAATGTTCGCCAACCCGAGACATCCATACACGGAGGCGTTGCTAAACGCGATCCCCACAACCGATGCAAGGCGTGAATTGGTTATCCTTGAAGGCGATATACCCAGCCCTGTCAACCCACCCAAGGGATGCAAGTTCCATACGCGTTGCAGATACTGCACCGAGATATGTGAACATGTTACGCCGGATATGATTGAGGTAAGGCCGAATCACTTTGTTGCCTGCCACCATATGATTGACAGTAAAAAGGATAAGGAAGAATCCTGATCCGTCTAACAGCGAATCATGGATTTAATACCTAACGCCAAATTCCAGTGAAAGGAGATGAGAACATGCTCTTTAAAGATAAGATCGAACGCGCCATGGTGTACCGAATGAACGAAATGGTTCAGCAGGACAGTCCCGAAGAAAACAGGGAAAAGGAAGAACATATAGAGGCGTTCGATAATAAAAGTAAGCGTAAGCTTAGGAAGGTCAAGAAGGATAGCGATCTTAGCTCCATAATGGAAAAGGGCGATCTGAAGGCTATGATGATTTCAGCGTACCTGGTGCTGATGCCAGTAGCTATTGGGGTATTGCTGCTGATATGTGGCTTTACGTATTGGTTCTTCCTTAGAGGGACATTTTAAGGCAATTTAACCGACTAAACTTACTACTAAGTGCGCCGCAGAGCATAACGTCCCTGCGGCGCATCAGTCTGCAATAATTAAGCAAATATACACAGCCGTATGGATGGAAAAGCGGCTGATAATCCTTGTAAGCAGGAGGATCAGCAATGATTAAGCTCTGGACGAAGAACTTTACGATAATAACCATGGGCACAATCGTGTCGATGCTCGGAAACGCGGTTGCCGGATTTGCGATAGGCCTGATGGTGTTGGATTATACCGAATCAACGCTGTTATACGCCATATTCATGATATGTTATTCACTTCCCAGGGTCATATTGCCTTTATTGGCGGGTCCCTACCTGGACCGGTTCTCCCGCAAGAGGACGATATATTTGTTGGACTTTTTTTCAGCGGCATTGTATGCGCTTATGGCAGTTATACTATTTTTAGACCTGTTCAATTATATATTTTTTTTGGCGTTAAGTATGATCGTAGGCTCGATTGACAGTATATATGCGGTAGCG
The DNA here is from genome assembly GCA_900547135.1 of uncultured Eubacteriales bacterium. Classification (GTDB taxonomy): domain Bacteria; phylum Bacillota; class Clostridia; order Christensenellales; family CAG-138; genus UMGS946. The sequence goes on from URFJ01000072.1 coordinate 6,936, forward strand.
TACGAAAGCCTGTATCCCACGCTGATTTCAAAGGGTAACTTTGGAAAGGCCTATGCTATTTCAAGCCTTATATATCCTATAGCCAATACAATTATGGTTCCGATTGCCGGTATTTGCTATAATACGGTCGGCCTAATCCCGCTGTTTATATTTAACTCTGTTTCATTTCTTGTAGCGGCAATAGTTGAAACGCGTATTGACGCCGATGAGGCGCACATTATAAACCAAAAGGCGGAGAAATTCAGCGCAGTACGCTTTAAGAACGATTTAAAAGAGGGGCTTGACTATCTGCGGGCGGAGCCTGGGCTAATGGCTATATGCGCCTATTTCTTTGTTACAATGCTTGCAAGCGGCGCTGAAGGCGCGCTGGTACTCCCGTTTTTTAAAAGTGAGGCGGGCGATGCTGTAACCTCCATTCTTCCAGGTCTGTTTGATATGCTTGGATTTAACAATGCGGTGGGACGCGGCGTTGCAATATATACGGTAATCATGAGCATATCGACCTTTGGCCGTCTTGTTGGAGGGGCTTTACATTATAAAATAAAGATAAAACCAGAGTGGAAATTTGCTATTGCCGTTACCGTATATACCTCCATATGCTTCCTTGACGGAAGCTACCTATTCCTGCCCGTAGAGCTAATGATGCTGATGAAATTCATTACAGGCTTCTTGGCGGTAAATTCCTTTAATATAAGGATATCATCCACGCAGAACTATGTATCAAATGAAAAGAGGGGCCGCTTTAACGGAATTTCGCAGATGATAATGACTGCGGGGACGATTATAGGGCAGCTGATGGCGGGCGCATTTGGCGAAATAACTTCACCAAGGCTTATAATAGTAATCTCGCTTGCGATAAACCTGGTCGCCGTATTCGGAATAATGGTTGCAAACGGCAAACATGTTAAACAGATATACAACAATGAAGTGTAGGCAAAGCAGGCAAGATTTAAGCCGCTTACGGCTATTAACAAGACTTTTATTCAATATTATGCCGCTTTCGGGTTGACATGCCGTTATAAAACGGTACAATCAAGATAACGTGCCGCACAAGAGGACGCATCACAAAAACGGAGGACGTAGTTATGTTCAAAACACTTGCTGAAACAAAGAAGTTCTGTCAGGAAAACAATATTGCCATGCTGGACTTTAAAATGACAGACATTGACGGCCGCTGGAGACACATTACACTGCCGGCTGAGAGACTGGATGAAGAACTAATGGCTTATGGCGTTGGCTTTGATGGGTCTAACTATGGTTATGCGCCGGTTGAGAACAGCGATATGGTGTTTATTCCGGACATCTCAACTGCCGCAATGGATCCATTTAGCGAGGGGATACTATCCATGACGGGCGATGTTATGATAATTGACGCTCCGAACAACCGCCCTTTTGATCAGTATCCGCGCAACGTAGCGAAAAGTGCCGTTGAACACATGCGAAGCCTGGGTATAGCGGATAAGATGATAATTGGGCCTGAATTCGAGTTTCATGTATTTGATAGCGTATCCTTTAAGACCGAACCGCACCGTTCCACGTTAAAGATTGGTTGCGACGAAGCGTATTGGTCCACAGAAGAAGGTATGACTGGACATCAGATTCCTCACAAGGCGGGGTATCATATAGGACTGCCGCAGGACGTCAACTTTGAGCTGCGAAACGAGATGTGCAGAATACTTGAGGAATGGCGTGTAAGCGTAAAGTATCACCATCATGAGGTTGGAAGCCCTGCTCAGGAGGAGATCGAGGTTGAGATGGGTGAAATGACCGAGATGGCCGATAAGACCATGATAATCAAGTACGTTGTTCACAATACAGCCGAGCTATTTGGAAAAACGGCAACCTTCATGCCAAAGCCGGTACTAAATGAGGCGGGCAACGGCATGCATGTCCATATGCTGCTGTTTAAAGACGGGAAACCACTGTTTTATGATGAAAAGGGCTATGCTAACCTGAGCGAAACAGCGCTTTACTTTATCGGCGGGCTCTTAAAACACGCTCCGTCGCTGTGCGCAATCACAAACCCATCTACCAACTCGTTTAAGAGGCTTGTACCAGGCTTTGAGGCGCCTGTCACGATCGGCTATGCGATGGCAAACCGCAGCGCTGTCGTAAGAATTCCGGCGTATGCAAAATCCCCTTCAAAGAAGCGCTTTGAGCTTAGGAATCCCGACGCTACATGCAACCCATACTATGCTTATGCGGCAATGCTGATGGCTGGGCTTGACGGAATAGAGAATAAAATCGATCCGGAAGGGCATGGCTGGGGTCCTTACGACTTCAACCTGTTTGACCTGAGCGATGAGGAAAAGTCAAAAATAGATTCATTGCCCAGATCGCTTGGAGAGGCGCTTGACATGCTGGAGCAGGATCACGATTACCTGACAAGAGGGGGCGTATTCCCTGAAAGGCTGCTGTCGGCGTGGATTAAGAGAAAGCGCACCGAGCTTAACAGGCTTAACAGGATCCCGAATGCGGCGGAGTTTGAGGCATACTATAGCCTGTAGGGTTTATACTATAAGCAAAAATGTAAAGCAGGGCTTTGAAGGGATTATATCCCATTTTGCTGTTTAGCTTTAGTTGATAATAGATATGAGAATGCCGCTGAAAGCATTCCTTGAGGACTTTTAGCGGCATTTGATTATGTTAAATGTAAAGGCGCCATGTAGCTTACTGCGTAGCAATGCTTTCAATTAAATTATAGTCGGTTAAGTTTACAACTCCGTCCTGATTGTAATCAGCTAACACAAGCTGGAGATTGGATAGGTCTTCAAATCTCATTTGGACTATGCGAAGATATCTAGCCAAAATAGTTACGTCATCCATTGTTACCACCCCATCATAATCTAAATCGCCCAGTGTAAACTCAGGCGAAAAGGTACTAATGACAGGGGTTACATCATTAGGGTTCAAAGGCATATAGTCTGTTATGGGATTACCATAATTGTCCGTTAAGCGCCATAAGTTAGTTCTAGAAGCTATAGTATGGTTTAACCCATCTACTCTGATTGCGTAGGTAGGATCGTTAAAAAGATTATCCTGCACATGTGTGTTTGCATTATTATAGTCAAATAGCAAAACACCACACCTTGCTCCTGCACCTAAACCACTATATACTGTATCAAACCATTTCGAGGCGGTAAATGGAGTTTGTGTCATTATGTTAACGTGCATCGTATTTGCCGCATCGGTATTATATAGCAGTTCGGCAACTATGTAGGGCTTTACTTCCCTAATAGGGCAATATGTGAACCAGTTTTTATTTGACTCAAATGAAAAGGCGGGCTTTCTGGTTCCGG
>URFJ01000073.1 GCA_900547135.1 uncultured Eubacteriales bacterium
CTCCTCCATGTATTGGGTAATCATAACTACCGTAATCCCGTTTTCTCTGTTCAACCGCCTGACCGTGGAAAGGACTTCTCCGCGTCCGGATGGATCAAGCATGGCCGTAGCCTCGTCAAGCACTAACACCTCAGGTCTCATGGCCAGCATGCCAGCCATTGCAACCCGTTGTTTCTGTCCACCCGACAGCATATGCGGGGCGCTGCGCGCATACTCCGTCATGCCCACGGCTTCCAAGGCCTCCTTGACCCTTTTTATAATCTCCCCGGTCGCAAGGCCGAGATTTTCCGGCCCAAAGCCTACGTCCTCCTCAACCACTGTGGTAACTATCTGATTATCCGGGTTTTGGAACACCATTCCCACCCTTCGCCTTATCTCCTGTATCAGGGTCTCGTCCGCCGTGCTCATGCCGTCTACGGTTACCTCGCCCTTATCTGGAAGTATAAGGCCGTTCATATGCTTTGCAAGAGTGCTCTTTCCTGAGCCATTATGGCCGACAATCGCCAGCATCTCACCCTTATTAACCGCAAACGATACATCATTAAGGGCATATTGCCCCTCATCACTGTATCTGTAGCTTATCGAATTTAATCTTATCATATCAGGCAACCCCTTGACATCAATCAAGTTAGTATACTCCATCGAAACGCTAAGGGCAATAAAACGATGATTAATATATTGGAGGCAGCTTTGCGTAGCGCTGCCATATCGCCGTCCAGAAGAATATTGATCTGAATTTTGGAAGGATTTTATTAGTCGGACGGAATGCCCGATGTTGATTTGAGCCTGCGTCATTCACGCGGGTAACTTCAAAGTGCGGTATTTACTGTGTTTTTGACATACAGGTATCTTAATGTATAGCACGGCAGCTTAATATGCATGCCTTTTTTGATACGCTGAAGCCGGTTATTGCAATAATCTGGGAAAAAAGCTTAACTACGAGGCATAAAGTTGCATAGATATCAGAATCAGCAGGACTAACCAGACAGCGGCTTTCCTACCAAGGGCCACGTTCCGTTTGAACAGCCGGCCAAGAATAACGTGATCTGGCCGTAAAGGATGTTTACGCTGAACGCCGCCGCCGCTCTTTTATCAAGCGCCAATATTATGCGGCTTGTTAGGGCAAAGCATCCACGGTCTCCTATGGGATACATTTGGCGCAAAGGAGGAGCAAGGGAGCGGTGTGAAAAAGTACTGCTCTGAAAGCAACAGAGCAGCCCCTTATCGTTCTGTAATAGGACAAACAAGGGTACTTATACAATGGAAATGAAGCGATTTTATCAAAGGGAGGGAGTGAATGAGAAAAAATATAATTCGCAATGTTATTGTCCATGTTGCAGACAATGCGGACATTCACACCATTGCGGATAAAGTTAGCGAGTTCCAAATTATTGAGCGAAAGCTAAATCAATCAGACCTAACAACGAAACAGAAAATTCCCGTTATACTCTAAAATCAAGGGTAGTCAACGGTATAATCAAATATGTGTTTGTGCAGCCGCCATATACAGTATGGCGGTTTTGTTTTTTTCTGCTCTCAGCTTCACAGAGAGTGAAATGCTTTACACCCATGACCCTCGCTAATTCTTCCTGTGTTAGTCTGTGCTTTTTGCGATACGCCTTAATTTTATTCGTATAATCTCCAAAGTAGCCCAGGGTAAAGTAGCTGTTTCTTACTCTTTGTCGTGCCCGGCAATATCATTGTTTCCCTTTGCGTGGTGGTGCAAACGCGCCACCACGCAAAGGGAAAGTTCTCAATGGATGGGGTAGAGTGTGTAACTCCCACTATCCAGGTGATTATCGGCGTTTTTAAAATGATTTAGGCTTAAATCGCCTTTTAAGCTGAAAAGCGGGTTGTTGTTAAGCCAAAGTCTCCACATCCGGCGGGGCTTACTCATCCTATGCGGGCTTAACACTTGCCATACATGGCAAGTGCGATTGGGCCATATGTCATAGGATATCAGCCTATATCGAATACATTAACGCCATCCGTTGGCTGGCTGCGCTGTTTTATTTAGTCCGATGGCCAAAGCACGTGATTGGGGACTAGACGGCAGGCGGATAGGCAAGAAAGTTTATTCCTCATTTAGCAGCAGCCTTTTGAGCCTTGATATATATGCTCGGACCTTGTTCTTGTCCATAGTATAATAGGTACGGTTGCCGCTAAATATACTGTTTACAAATCCGGAAACCTGCAACTTGTTCATGTGATGCCAAATGGTGGTGGTCGAGAGCTTAAACCGGTCCGAAAGCTCTTGCCCGTATGCCGAGTTATCGCGCAGATAGCATAGGATCTCCATACGACCTGAATCAGACAGTGCTTTTGTGATGTTTGATATTGTCAAGATGGTTTCGTCATGCGAGGATATATCGACCAGACGGTTGACAAGCACACCTACATAAAGCTTTGAGGTAGTCGCTCTGGCGGCACGAATAACGCTAACCATATCGAATCCAAATATAGAGGGATGCGCCTCCAGCGGAAGGCTGTCGGCAACATCCATATTGAATTTTTCACTGAGATAGACGCTTAGATTGGGTATAGATGTATATAACCTGATAAAACTATCGACCAGGCCGCTATACAGATCCGCGCGTTCCACTATCAGCGCCATAACTGGCCGGATAATGGCTGAAAGCTCGTCTACATACGTATTGAAGTGCTTGTACGCGTCAATAATGTCCCACTTATTTTCCAAGGATACGCGCAACGAATCAATATGTTTGGCAAACTCCTCTGTGCTCAACTCATCTGCCTTAGGATCAAGCCCTAAGACATGAAGGGCGCCACATATTTGATACCGGATCTGCCCAGGGTTCATGCTCTTAAGGCTTTCGGTAAACGTGTCAAGCTCAATGTCATTATACTCTGGCATGCATAATATGAGGCTGGCCAGGTTATAGCCTTCTATGTTAGAGTCTATCATCATCGTATCGTCAGCCATTTCCCTAAACTGTTTGAAGAAAAAGACAAGCCGATCTTCAGGTATATCCAATTGAGTATTTAAATATGACTCGAGCTCTACAATAGGCTTGGCTAGCATCTTAAGTTCATCACCATATTCTTCAAATTTGCCTACCAGGCTCTTTAGCACCGTATCAGCGCTCAAGGAATTAACCCTTCTATTCAGAAAGGTTAAAGCTTCATATAAATAGTTGACGCTCGTACCATCGTACACTTTCTCGCTCCCATCCTTTTCAAGCCGTATAATCACTATCTACAGTATCCTCCAAAAATATTTCTCCGTCAATATATTTTATTGATAGTTGACAATAAAATATATGTTTTATATAATTGTATTTGATAAACATAGAAAATGTCAAGAGCGTCTACTATATTTATAGAAAGAATAGGCGTATAAACCAAGATATAGTAGATGGTGTGGTGGAAGATGGTGCATGTGGTAGAACTTGGGGTCTACGTCAAGGAGAGGAGGGATAACGCGTATTAGTGTAATGCGTATTTGTAAGAGTCCGTATTAATTAAAATGCGCAATTGAGTTGATGAATTAAAAGCTGGTCTGTAGTACATTAATCGATACATATCGTATGAGCATATAAGTACGTCATTGATCAGTTAAAGTGGAGCATGAGAAAATCGAACACCAAGAAGGGAGCATTCTAATGTACTGTAAACATAGGAAGAGGCCATGGCAATATCTTTGCATTATAGCGCTTGTATTTGCCATGTTGTTTAGTATAGCGGGACAGACTCTGGCTGAGGCGTTTAGCGATAGCCACGGCATTCAGGTCAGAAAGCTTGACAATGTCCCCAATCGCCCGGAAACGGGAAAGAAGCCTGTCAAAGAGCTTGAAGAAGATGAACTATACGATCCGCATAAAAAGGTAATTGCGATTATAGAGTTGGAGGGCAATCCGCTTGCAGACGAACCGGACGCAATGGATTCCTCCAGCAAGGGCGTTGAATTTACCCCGAAGGGAATGAATCTGCGCAGCAGTATTATTTCCGAGCAACAGGAGATTATACAGAGAATCTCTGAAGAGGTGCTCAATGGGGAGGAGCTTTCGATCAGAGGCAGCTATACCGTGCTGTTAAACGGATTTTCAGTAGAGATTGAACATAGCCAGCTTAAGGAGATACGCAATGTTTCGGGCGTTAAGGCGGCATATGTAGCGCCTATATACGAAATAGAGCCTAATACGGTATCAGCGGCGGAGATGATGGGCGTAATTGACCTATGGAATACGAGCGGCTATAGGGGCCAGGGAATGCGCATCGCTATCATTGACAGCGGTATCGACGTGGACCACGAGTTATTTAGGGACGCGCCTGAGGATCCAAGCATGGATCTGGAAAAGATGAGGGACGTCATTGCCAATGTTAACCTCCACGCTAAGCAAATGGCCCCTGGCGTTACTGCCGAAGATGTATATCTTAGCGACAAAATCCCGTATGCATTTGACTATGCTGAGGGCGTAGCGAATGCTGACCACCGCGGCGGCAGCAGCCACGGCACCCACGTGGCGGGAATAGCGGCGGGCAATGACGGCGTAAACCCAAATGTAACTGGAATGGCGCCGGAAGCTCAGCTTTACATTATGAAAACAATGAACGCGGGAGGGCAGTTGGAATTCGATGCCGTCCTAACGGCATTAGAAGACTGTGTTTTGCTCAATGTAGACGTTGTCAACATGAGTCTTGGCGGCCCCGCGGGTTTCAGCGATGAGTACGGCATAACGAGCATCGACGGTGTTTACACCAGGCTTGGTAAAACCGGTATCTTCATTTCAGCCTCTGCCGGAAACAGCTACAATTCAGGCTATCGTAACAGGTGGGGCAAGGACTTCCCGCTTGTCAGCGATCCTGATAACGGAATCGTAGGTATGCCCTCATCCTTTAAGGAGTCAACCTCGGTAGCCAGTATTGATAATAAGACATTCTTGTCCGATTATTTCGATGCTAACGGTGAGAATATTCCATATATGGACGGAACACCTCCGTCTTCGCCGCTTAACTTCCAAAGCTTGCTGGATATACCTTTAATCTATGTGCCAGTACCCAATGGGGGAGCGGCAGAGGATTATGAAGGGCTGAATCTGGACGACTGGAGCGATGCGCCAAAGGTGGCCCTCGTACAGAGGGGCGGCGGTCTTTCCTTCCAGGAGAAGCATGACAACGCGATTGAAGCAGGCGCGTACGCTATGGTGGTGTATAACAATGAAGCGTCGTGGATAGTAATGCAGTTCCAGGAGCAGCGGATACCAGCTGTTTTAATCAACCAGTTGGACGGCGAGTTGATGATTGAGCAGGAAAACAAGCGGATGATGGTCAAGGAGGGCCAAATCGCGGCTCCCCATCCTTTCGCGGGTCATCCTTCCGATTTCTCGTCATGGGGCCCCCTTTCGGATCTCAAGTTAAAGCCCGAGATAGCCGCTCCAGGCGGAAATATCTACTCATCGGTTGATGGCAACAGATACGCCACGGATAGCGGAACCTCAATGGCGGCGCCATGTATAGCGGGCGTAGCAGCGCTGGTAAAGCAATACATAAAGGATGACGCTAGGTTTGCGAATGTTGCCGACGACCAGATGAGAGAATTGATAAACACCCTTATAATGTGTACCGCGGTACCGGCAACCTATGAGGATGACTTCTTTGGGCTTTTGCCCTTCTCGCCAAGGAAACAGGGATCGGGATTAGCCAGTGTCAATAACGCGATACACACAAACGCGTATATTACAGTGCCCAACATGGTAAGGCCCAAGATCGAATTGGGCGATGATCCCAATAAAACGGGTGTATATGAACTTACGTTCAATGTACACAATTTTGGCGAAGAGACGCTTACTTATTTAATAGATCCCAGCGTGATGACAGAATTTGTCGACTACGATGAAAGCTTTAAGGCCTACATGGCTGGCACGCCCAATCCTTTGGAGCCAGAGATCGAGACAAACTGGGCTGATAACACGGTCGTTGTGCCGGCTGGTGAGACAAAACAGGTCGACGTTAAGCTGACCCTGTCCCAAGGCGACAGGATGTTGTTAGATAATTTATATGAGAATGGCATGTATGTAGAAGGGTACGTAACCCTTAAGTCCTTAAACGAGGACGCCATCAATCTATCGCTGCCATTTTTGGGCTTCTATGGCGACTGGACGCAGGCGCCTCAGATTGACCACGGCTTCTACTGGGAGGCAATTGAGGATGATAGCGGCAGCAAGGCGTCGATCTTAACCAATGAAGCCTTTGTTGCGGTGAACGACTTATTCCTGTACTATCTTGGCGATAACATGGATCATCTCGTGCCCCATCACCAGGACAGGAACGCCATCTCTCCCAATGGAGATAAGAAATTCGACTCGTTGGATTATATATATACCAGTCTGCTCCGTAACGCCGATGAACTCAAATACACCATTACAGGCGAGGATGGAACGGAGTACTACAGCTATGGTTTAAACAATATTTCTAAAACCTATGTGGATCCGGGCATGGGTCGCGCGTTCCCAGTTGGGGCGCGCGGGTACGATGGCATAGCTCCCTGGTATGGCACAGATGAGCAGGGCAACGCCTTGCCCAACAACTCCAAAGCTACTGTTCACGTGGAAGCCACGCTGGATTTTGACGCTCACGCTAGCAACAACCGGAGGTCTTATTGGGAGTTCCCGATTACCATCGACATTGAGGCCCCCGAGATGCTCTCCTATGTAGCGGTAGAAGAGGATGGGAAGACATACCTGAGAATCGAGCTAACGGACAACCAGTATGTTGCGGATGTATCCACCTTCGCATATGTAAACGGTATGGTGGACTATAATATAGAATCCATGCCGGGAGAGGCGAGGGAACCTGGTCAGACCTTGACTTATGACCTTGATGTGACGAATCATAATAAGGTGCTACTTGTGGTTACAGACTACGCCTTTAATGAGACAGCATATGAGATCGATATTCCCAAGGACGGCTTCTTTGTGGAGCCCAGCACCCTTAGCATGTACGTTGAGGAACAATACAAGCTTACGGCGGCGCTTTATACGCCCCATACTGGCAATGAGAACATTCTTGACGAGCCTGTCGCTTGGACAAGCAGCGACGAGACAATTGCCGACGTTGACGACGACGGCCTCGTTTTGGCCATAAATCCAGGAAACGTGGTCATCACGGCTGAAACGCCTTCGGGACTTAGCGCCACATGCTCGTTAACGGTAAAGGATATTGCGGACGCGCCAACGCTTATATTCAATAAGGAAGTGTACTTTGGCGAATATGAGCAGAACAATAATCTAGAGGACGGCGTCGAGCCAATTCAGTGGCGCGTATTGAAAAATGAGGATGGGAAGCTGTTACTCCTGAGTGAGCGCGCCATTGAGATGCACGCCTTCGTGGACTGGAATGGCGAGATGTATGTTGAATCCACCTGGGCCGAATCCGATGTCCGCAGATGGATGAACGGTGAGTTCTATGAGAATATGTTCTCCGTCGCCGAGCGCGATGGCGTCTCAACCACGCTGGTTAAAGCGGTATTGAACGGCGACTATCCTCATGTGGAACAGGGCGAGGATACGGAGGATAGGATATTCCTGCTCTCATATGACGATGTTCTCAACACTGAATACGGCTTTGTAAGCAGTCCGCAGCCTTCGTTTACCCGAGTAACAACGCTTACGCCAAGTATGCAGCAGATATGCATAGATGATCAAGTGCCCCCGAATACATTCTGGATGCTGCGCACAATGGGCTATACCAATATGCATGCTATACATATCACTCCTGATGGAGGCGTGGCTTCGCCCGGCGCGTTGAATATTACGGCAAACACCGCTATTCGTCCGGCCTTCAACCTTGATCTTTCAATGGTCGCCTTTACGTCAGACGCATCGGGTAAACCGCAGAATATAGGCGAACTGTCGAATATGAGCATCCCCGATGGCGCTGTCAAGCTTAGCATGTACAATGACGGTCAAACCATAAGGGTAACCAACGAAATGGGCGCGGTCAGTGCGGATAAAACGCTGAGCGTCAATTACGAGGGCGCGACGCTTGGAGAAAATCAGTATGTAAGCGTTACAATCACAGGTACAAACGGTAATATAATCTACTATGGCAAGATGGCTGACTGCAGCGCCGGCTCCGGCTCAGGAAGCTTTGAGGTTCCCGTGGACATGCTCAGGAATGGAACCTACACACTCAACGTATTCTCGGAACAGGATAACGGAGCTTCACGTACGGATTTCGTAAGTCAGATGCAGAGCTTTACCTTCGTAATATCCGACGAACCTGACCCGACGCCCTCATATAAAATTGAAGTGGGCAGCGTAAACGCTGAGCGGGGTAATAGGGTAAATGTGCCGGTAAGCCTTTATAATCTGGCTGGCGGCGTGTTCACGGTAGAGTACGATGCGGACGCATTGACCTACATAACCCATACAAATGCAGAGGACGGCACCTTTATAGCTATCAATGATAGGATCCCAGGCATGCTCGAAATAGCTGTGGTAAATCCGTATGCGAACTACAATGGCGAGAGCATGGGGCTTGAGTTTAGAGTGGCCGACGACGCGCAAGACACATATGAGCTTGCGTTAGACATCAGAGAGGGAAGCGCGATAATAGACGGCGTTTCGGAATCCGTGCCTGTGGATGATATTGGGGCCATAGGCGGCTCTATAACGGTCTTAGAGGGATACACCGTTACGTTTAACTACATGGCGGACGGAGAGTGGACGTCTCAGAGCCAGACCGTGGCGGCAGGAGAGTCGGCGATAGCGCCACAGACGCTTCCGCAGGTACACGAGTTGACGCAGTACATCATGACGGGCTGGGACGCCGACTTTACGTCGGTGCACTCGGACCTATTGGTAACAGCGCAATATGGACTATTGGGCGACACATACACGGACGGTAAGCTTACCGTTACGGATACGCTGCTGATTATGCGCGGCATAATAGGAGAGGAGTCCCTTGGAGAACTGCAGATGACGCTTGCGGACGTAGATGGGTCAGGCGCTGTGAATATCAACGACGCGCTATACCTCTTGAGGATAATCATTGGAGTTGAATCGTTTAGAGGATAGCGGAATCAACGAACTAGGTACGACATGGTCCCGGGGCGGGCCCAACGCGGGTGAGTACTTATGGATATGGCCTAGGCTGGATTCATAACGGACATGTCGCCGGGACCATGTTGTGGAGAACGCTCAGCAAGAACTTTAGCCGGGGCGGGCAATGGCAAAATTTGGGGTTAATGGCGGGAATAGCAGGACGACCCGACTGGTCAAAGCGACTCCATCGTAAGTGCTGAGTGTCTTTTATACAATGCGGGTGTTTAACCCAAGCGGTCAATGGTAATTGGGTATTCCGCGCATGAACTGGGCGTTCTCTTTATTCATACTCGATATTATTCAGTCGCTGGCGAAGCGGGGCTCAAAAATTGAGTTCCGCGCTCAGCCAAACGGCATTTCGGCGCAAAAGCGCATATCGCCGCGGCACAAGAGAGGGAAGCTAAACAAGCTGGTTTGTGGTCGCAGCGTGATAAATCTTAGCCACGATACTTTCCCCCTTTTTAGTATCATAGGCAGGATATCCACTCCTCTTTGGATATCCCGACCAAGAGAGGGGCGTCTCAGCCCCTCTCTTCATATAAGGGACATGGATGCCAAATTGACGCTGATTGCCCTGAATCCTGATTAGAGGCGTTTATCATCGCTATCAGATATGGATTTCATGGGGCTTTATCCAGGATACGCATTATATAACTTTTGGACAAGGCCCTTGTTGATCCGGCTGTTTTACATCTCCATGTGGCTGGTGATGGACACAATCGCTAAAGTGAAAGTATGAGTCTCAATACGCATCCGGCTTGCCCTGTCCAATGCGGAAGTAGGCTCGTCCAATATCACAACGTCGGGTTTTTTTTATCAGTACGCGCAGGAGGGATATCTTCTGCTTCACCCCGCCGGACAGGTTGCTTGATTTCTCATTGATTACGGTGTCAAGGCCATTGGGCAGGGAATCTATGAATTCATCCATACCAAGACAACCGCACAATTTATAGAACTTTTCCTCATCCAATTCAGCCTGTTCGTCAAGGGTGATATTATA
>URFJ01000074.1 GCA_900547135.1 uncultured Eubacteriales bacterium
AGCATAGCACATTATTATACTTCCAATCATATAAAATCATTCAAGTATATAGTTGCAATCTATCACAAATAGTGTATCATAAAATATATGTAAATCAATGATAAATATCAATAACAAGGGGTAAGGGATGGAAAAGAATGAAAAGGCAATGTTTTATAGGGCTTTTCCAGCGCGAATATAACAAGGACGGTATTTAGTATTAAAGACTCAAAAAATGACAACCCACTGTTGTTTGACACCTTTTTGACACTCTAGCTTACAAGCAAAGATATAAATTGAGACAAAAACTTTCAAAAGAAAAAGCAAACCCATTATTTAAGCTGCTTTCGGACTTTCAGTGCTTGCTGTAAAGTAATTTTGATCTATTTCAACAATAAAAAAGTGGTTATCTATATATAATGAAACAAAGCCGTAAAGTATATTGACCATTTAGGATTGAGTGGCTATAATAGTTGCGTTCGCAACGAAGTTTGATGGAGTAATGACAATGAGTTCTCTAACAAGATGCATCAGTGTAATAGCACGCTGTTCAGCCCTTAGGCGGTCACAGGCTTTTAAAAACCTAGGGATAACAGGATGCCAGCACACATATATACTCAACATATGTAGAAATCCAGGGATATCTCAGGAACAACTTGCCAACATAATATATATACATAAAAGCAATGTCGCAAGGCAGGTAGCGCTGCTGGATAAGGCAGGCTTTTTAACTAGAGCGCCAAGTTCTCAAGATAAGCGGGTGATGCTGATTTATCCAACTGAGAAGGCCGAGGCTGCATACCCCGTAATTATGAAGGCGCTGAAGGAATGGCATGACTATCTGATCATGGATTTATCAAAAGAGGAACAATTATTGTTGGAAGAGATGATGAACCATGTCATGTACAGGGCAAGGAGCTATATTGACGAGCATCCGGAAGAGAGTAGCGGCGAGATATGAGAAGGATATTATCATATATCAGGCCCTATTTGAGACGAATGGGCATAGGCCTTTTAATAAAGTTTACTGGAACTATAATGGACCTGGCGCTTCCTTGGTGCTTAGCCTACATGATTGATGATGTTGTTCCTCTCAAAGACAGGGGACAGATCTATCTGTGGGGAGGGATGATGCTTGCGTTTAGCGCGATAGCCGTTATCAACAATATAGCCGCGAATCGCATGGCGTCGCGCGTGGCAAGGGATGCTACGCGAAATATCAGGCATGACCTTTATAACAGGATATCCATGTTATCATGCAGACAGTATGATGATGTTACTATTCCAAGCCTGATATCAAGGCTGACTTCCGATACGTACAATATAAACAGGATGCTCGGAATGATGCAGCGTATAGGCGTTCGCGCGCCTATACTGCTTCTTGGAGGGGTTACTGTAACGCTGATATTGGATGCTAGACTGAGCTTGGTTTTATTATGCACTTTGCCACTGATTGGGCTAGGAATAGTCCTTATATCAAGAAAAGGTATACCATTATACAGCAAGCTTCAAAGAGCGGGCGACAAGATGGTACGCACGGTGAGGGATAATGTAACAGGAATCAGGGTTATAAAGGCGCTTTCCAAAACGGGGTATGAAAGGACCAGGTTTGAATCGGTAAACGACGAGGTCGTGAATGCCGAAAAAAAAGCCGGCATGGTTATGGCGGCGACAAATCCCCTGATGAACATGCTTTTAAACGTTGGTCTTACCTTTGTAATAGTAACCGGAGCGTTCCTGGTTCAGGACGGGATTAGCGAGCCTGGTAAAATTATAGCGTTTCTTACGTATTTTACCATTATTTTAAACGCAATGCTGTCAATAAACCGTATATTCGTCATGTACTCGCAGGCAAGCGCTTCTGGAAAGAGAATAGCGGAGGTGCTGGATACGCCCTTTGATATGCCTTTAGGGGAAGCGGATTCGATTGTCACGCAGGATCATATAAGATTTGAAAACGTAAGCTTTTCTTATAACAATGTGCAGGATTCGCTTACAGATATAGATTTTTCCCTTGGGCACGGCGAAGTTTTAGGAGTTATGGGGGCGACAGGAAGCGGCAAAACCACACTTATACTGCTGTTGCAGAGGTTCTACGAGACAAGCAAAGGAACAGTGCGAATCGATGGCAGGAACGTAAACTGTATCCCTGGCGATGAGCTTCACACCATGTTTGGTATAGCCTTTCAGAGCGACACTCTGTTTGCGGACACAATATGGGGAAATATAGACTTTGGGCGAGGGCTGCCGACTGAACGGATAGAGCTTGCCGCCAGGTGTGCTCAGGCATGTGAGTTCATAAGCTTGTTACCGGATGGATATAACCATATGCTAACATCCAAAGCAACCAACCTTTCGGGAGGCCAAAAGCAACGTCTGCTTATAGCCCGCGCCTTGGCGGGGAACCCCAGAATATTAATACTAGATGACTCAAGCAGCGCGCTTGACTACAGGACGGACGCAGCAATGCGTCAGGCGGTTAGGGAGAACTTCCCTGATACTACAACGATACTTATAGCCCAGAGGGTGAGTTCAGTTCGACACGCTGATAAAATTATTATGCTTGATGAGGGACGGATAGTAGGTGTTGGCTCCCATGAGCAGCTGATGGATACATGTCCGGTATATAGAGAAACCGCTAGAACCCAGATGGGGATGGAGTAAGCTATGCCTAGAAACGATAATCCAAGGGAAAAGCCACGTGATCCAAAAAAGGTGTTAATACGCCTTGGCCAATATATGCTCAGATATAAATGGCTGCTGTTAATTGCAATAATACTGAGTTTTGGAAGTAACCTGCTCCAACTGGTGGGACCCATGCTGTCTGGTTATGCTATAAATGCAATAGAGCCAGGACCAGGGAATGTAAATTTCCAACAGGTATTTCATTATGCTGGGCTGATGCTTTGCTTTTTTGCCGTATCATCTATTCTTGGCTATGCGCTTTCCATTCTAATGATACATATAAGCCAAAAGATCGTGTTTAACATGCGAAAGGATGTGTTTAATAAGCTGATGGAGCTTCCGGTAAGCTTTTTTGATAAATACCAAACGGGGGATATCCTTAGCCGAATCTCATATGATATCGACACGGTAAATACATCGCTGTCAAACGACCTTGTTCAGATACTAACAAGCGCTATAACTGTAGTAGGCTCTCTTGCAATGATGATAAGTTTATCACCCAAGCTTGTGCTTGTATTTGCGGTTACGGTTCCCATGTCGGTCGTATTCACCAGATATATGACTAGAAAGGTAAGGCCGCTTTTCAGGACTCGTTCGGCAAAGCTTGGCGAACTCAACGGCTTTGTCGAGGAGATGGTATCCAGTCAAAAAACGATACGAGCGTATAACAGCGAGCAGGTCATAATAGGAAGGTTTGACAATTTTAATGATGCTGCGGTGGAAGCCTATTATAAGGCCGACTATTATGGAAGCATGACCGGACCTTCGGTCAACTTCATCAACAATCTGTCGCTTTCGTTGATCAGCGTATGCGGCGCGCTGATGTATCTGAGCGGACAGCTTACGCTGGGAAATGTGTCATCGTTCGTGCTGTATTCAAGAAAGTTTTCAGGGCCGATAAACGAGGCGGCAAATATATTAAGTGAGCTGCAATCGGCTAGCGCGGCGGCCGAGCGTATATTCCGTCTTCTTGACGAACCTGTTGAACCCGTTGATGAACCTGACGCAGCAGAACTGAAACATGATGGGGGAGAGGTACGCGTTGAAAACGTGGATTTCGGATATGAGCAGGGGAAACTTGTGCTGCAAAACCTCAGCCTGCTGGCTAGTCCTGGAAAGCTAATAGCCATCGTTGGTCCCACCGGGTCTGGAAAAACTACTCTAATAAACCTTCTTATGCGCTTTTACGACCCTAACTCGGGATCAATAACAATAGACAAAACGGACATAAAAAGGTTGACCAGGAGCAGTCTGAGGGGTTCTTATGCCATGGTTCTGCAGGACACATGGCTTTTTAACGGTACAATATTTGAAAATATAGCCTATGGATGCGACGGCGCGACAAGGGAACAGGTGGAATCTGCCGCAAAGGCAGCAAGGATACACAGGTCGATAATGCAGCTCCCTGATGGATATGATACGCTTCTTACCGAGGACGGCGTAAATATATCCAAAGGGCAAAAACAGCTTTTAACCATTGCAAGGGCAATGCTTCAGGACGCGAACATGCTGATCCTTGACGAGGCGACCTCAAACGTCGACACGCGTACGGAGCTTCAGATACAGTCTGCAATGCGCAAGCTCATGGAGAATAAAACCTGCTTTGTAATTGCGCACAGGTTGTCTACAATACAAAATGCAGACCTGATTCTGGTAGTGCGCGATGGGCGGATCGTTGAACAGGGAAGACATGAAGATTTGCTTGATATGAAGGGATTTTATTCACAGCTCTACCACGCACAGTTTGAATAGCGAATAGAAGCTGGCACCTAAAAAAGAGGCGCTTGCCTATTATAGCAATAGCTTTCGAGCGGCATAAGCTTTCGTCCGTTAGCTTAATACGTTAAATTACGGTAGATCTGTTGGAATGAGGTTAAGCATATCCTCCTCATTTGTAACGTTCGTATATACCTGGGGAATGTCGCCCACGATCACGCCTTCAGCCACGGCTATTTCGGCGCTTACGGTAATATCCTCCCATACGCTTGGCAAAATCAGCTTAAGAGAGGCAGTGAGCCGTACTTTTATCCTGTATAGCGTCTGATTAATTCCAGCCGATTTGAGCTCGGAAGTAAATACGCTTACCACACTTCCAGTAGGCTCAAATTTTACCTTTATATCAGGCCCCACTCCAGCCAGGAATGGAATATTGGTTAATGTACCAATCGGTATGGCGATACCCTGTTCTCCGATCTCTGCAATACGTTTCTGCGCCGACTCACTGCTGGATGCGGCTAGGGTATTCATTTTAGCGGTATCCGCGTGGAGCATGTATACATTGCCGGAAGTATTGTTCATAGATATAAGCTGGGCATATACTTCGTCTTTCGACATAGCCTCAAGTATAGACTCGTTCAGCGCTGTGGATGTTAGCGAGGTTATCCTTGCTTCTGCAAGGGAAAGAGCTGCGGGGTTCATGTTTATCCCGACTGAGATGAATATGGCAGAAAATACGACAACTAGAAACACAAGAACTATAAGCAGCCGTTTTCTCACATAACGCCATCTGTGATGCTTTCTTTTTCTGGTTTCCATGCTGCCTCCATGCGGCTCAGCCGGGCATAAGGGTGGTATCATCATTATATGCTTAAAGAACCATGGATGATACAAAAAATTGCCCCCTTGGGATAACCAAAGGAGCTGAGCGTGTAAGTATCAGTCTGCCATCCTTTTCACTATACCCAGCAGTATATCAACCGTCCTATCCATTGACTGAACCGGTATATACTCATATCTGCCGTGAAAGTTTTCCCCTCCTGTACAGAGATTTGGGCAAGGAAGCCCCATAAATGAAAGCCGGGCACCGTCGGTGCCCCCGCGTACCGGCGTAATAATAGGCTCTATCCCCAAGCCGCGCATAACCGCGCACGCACTATCGATCAGATGCATATGTGGCAACAGCTTTTCTTTCATATTATAATATGAATCAGTAATATCTATTTCCATAGTGCCATTCCCATATTTAGTATTGATGTACTCGGCCCCTAATTTCATAAGTTCTTTCATATGTTCAAGCTTACGCCTGTCATGATCACGAATTATATACTCCATCCTTGTGCTTTCAACGCAGCCTTCAAAGGACGTAAGATGGATAAATCCCTCATACCCGTCCGTATACTCGGGCCTGGCGGCCGAAGGGAGCATGCTGTCATATTCATTGGCTACATGAATGGAATTTACCATCTTCCCCTTTGCCTCGCCCGGATGTATACCGCGGCCGTTTATTTTAATTTTAACACCGGAAGCGTTAAAGTTCTCATATTCAATCGAGCCTAGCTCCCCTCCGTCAACCGTATATGCATAATCCGCGCCAAAGCCTTCTACATCAAACATATCCGCGCCCTTTCCCACTTCTTCATCGGGACTAAAGCCAATACATATATCGCCGTGCCTGATTTCAGGGCTGCTCATAAGTATCTCTGCAAGGGTCATTATCTCGGCTATTCCCGCCTTATCGTCGGCGCCTAGTAGCGTAGTACCGTCGGTAACGATTAAATCCTGGCCAACATACCTTTTTAGCGATGGAAAATCCGATGCTAAGAGTACGGTATGCTCATTAAGCTTTATATCCATTCCATCGTATTGCCTTACAATACGTGGGCAGACGTTAGCCCCGGGCGCATCGGGGGAGGTATCCATATGAGCTATAAAGCCTAAAACGGGAACACCGTTGGTATTGGCTTCAATCCTTGCATATACGTATCCATGGTTATCCATATGCGCATTTTTGATTCCAATGGCCTTCAGCTCGCTTACAAGCTCCTCAGCAAGCAACTTTTGCTTTTCCGTGCTGGGAATTGTATCCTGATCGTGCATTGATGCCGTATCAAAGGATACATATTTCAAAAAGCGTTCCACTACAGTTGTCATTATGTCCGGCTCCTTTAAAATCTTAATAAAGCTATTATATCATGGTTTGATATAGAAGCGACCATCGGCAAATAAGTTTGAATTGATTCGCCATGGGATAGTTTTATTCTCAATGAATTTGTGGTAGAATCAATAGGTTAAGTATGAAGAGTGGAGGTAGGATGAATGTTATACAGCATGACTGGATTTGGTCGTGCAACTGTCGAGAAGGATGGCCGCAAGTTAACCGTTGAATTAAAAAGCGTTAATCACAGATATCTTGATTTATCGTTCAGAATGACCAAGCACATAGCGTTTGTTGAAGACGCAATGCGCGAATATATCGGTACGCAGATATCCAGGGGACATTTGGAAGTCACTGTTTCGTATAGAAACTACAGAAACGACGCGCGTATTGTAACGGTAGATACAGCGCTTTTGGCTGCTTATTTGCGTTCCGCAAGGGCGGTCTGTTCGGATTTGGATATCGCAGACGACCTTACGTTGTCCAGCGCGCTAAGGCTGCCAGACGTTACTACAATTACCGAAGAGGATGAGGATAGGGAAGTCGTCACCAGGCTTTCTCTTATAGCCATTGAAAATGCAATCTGTGAACTTAAGGCAATGCGAAAAGCAGAGGGAGCCAGGCTAAGCGATTCGCTTGAACGCTGTATTAAAAATGTAGAGCAAATAGGAAAAAAAATTGAGCACAGAGCCCCTGTTGTAGTTGAAGAATACCGCGAGAAGCTTCAAGATAGGATAGCCATACTTTTAGGAGATGTTATGCTGGATGAATCCAGGCTGGCGGTCGAGGTGGCAATATTTGCCGACAAAGCAAGCATACATGAGGAGATCGAACGAATAAAATGCCACATAAAGGAATTTAACAGCATGCTTCTAAGTTGCGTACCCGTTGGAAGAAGGCTCGACTTCCTGGTACAGGAGCTAAACAGGGAATTTAATACGATAGGATCAAAGGCAAATGATTCTGAAATAGCGGAAAACGTAATAATGGCCAAAGCGGAGATAGAAAAGCTGCGAGAACAGATTCAAAACATAGAGTAACGTTTGGAGGACATAAAGATGAAATCAATGCTGCTGAACGTAGGATTTGGCAATATGGTCGCCGTTGGCAGGCTGATAGCTATAGCTTCGCCGGACAGTTCTCCGATTAAACGCATAATACAGGATGCGAGGGAGCGAAACGCAGTGATTGACGCGACGCATGGCAGGCGCACCAGGGCTGTAGTTGTTATGGATAGCGGACATATAGTGCTATGCGCACTGCAAACCGAAACGCTTGCAAACAGGCTTAACGCCAATAGCATTGAAGAACTAAACACGCAGGCGTAAGGCTAAGAGGCAATAATACTGGAGGTTATATAATGCAAAAGAGCAGAAACGGTCTTCTTCTTGTCATTTCTGGTCCTTCCGGCGTTGGCAAGGGAACCATATGCGAAGGGATTTTGGACAGAAGTCCGAACGCTAGATTGTCTATATCGGCAACTACGAGGCCAATGAGGCAAAATGAAATAGACGGGGTCGATTACTTTTTTAAATCATATGAGGAATTCGAAAGGATGGTAAAGAACAATGAGTTCCTTGAATATATGAATGTATTCGGTACCAACTATTATGGGACGCCAAAGGCGTATGTAGAGGACGAGCGGAAGCAGGGGCATGATATAATACTTGAAATTGACGTGCAGGGCGCAATGAAAGTAAAGGAAGTATGCTCCGACGCGATCTGTATTTTTATTGCCCCTCCGTCTATGAGCGATATCAAAACCCGGCTTATCGGGAGAGGGACTGAAAGCGATGCGGCGATTGAGCGAAGGTTTTCCATAGCTTTCGAAGAGATGAAGAGCATGGGAAAATACGACTATGTAGTTGTAAACGATATTATTGATAAGGCGGTAAGTACCGTTTGCAACATTATTGATGCGGAACGGTGCCGGATAGAAAGAAATGGCGAATTATTGGAAAAATTCAGAAAGGAGCTGAAGGGCAATGATGAATTATCCACCGATTGACGAGCTTATTGAAAAGGCAGGCAGCCTTTATGCTTTAGTTACAGCCGTTGCAAAGAGAGCGCGTGGGATGATGGAGGTTAAGGAAGAAAACGATGGTGATAAACCCGTATCGGAGGCGGTAATGGAACTTTACGAGGGAAAACTGATAATTAAAAGCGATGCCGATTCAGTACATGCGGATTAATAGGGCAATGGCATGAGAAAATGTGTTGTATTGGGGATAACAGGATCCATAGCGGCATATAAAGCTGTCGAGATTACTAGCCGGCTTAAAAAGAATGGCGTGGACGTACGCATTATCCTTACAAAAGCAGGGGCGAAGTTTATAACTCCGTTAACGCTTGAAACATTGAGCGCTAATCCTGTTGTAAGCGATATGTTTTTGCGCGACACTCCATGGGAGGTAGAGCATATCTCGCTTGCAAAAAGGGCGGATGTGTTTCTAGTGGCGCCCGCTACCGCTAATTTCATAGGTAAGTATGCCTCAGGCATTGCTGACGATATGCTGACTACCACCGTTATGGCTGCCAGATGCCCTGTATTAATTGCTCCGGCGATGAATGAAAATATGTATGTTAGCGACGCTAATAAGAGCAATATGGAATTATTAAAGCGGCGCGGATGCATATTCATTGAGCCGGGCGAGGGGCTTTTGGCCTGCGGCGATGTTGGAAAGGGCAGGCTTGCGGATCCGGCGCAAATCGTTGATATTGTAATGAGGGTGTTGTATCCAAAGCGCGATCTTGCGGGATTGCGCATCCTGATTACAGCCGGACCGACGCGTGAGGCGATAGACCCTGTCAGATATATTACAAACCATTCGAGCGGTAAGATGGGTTTTAGTATTGCACAGGCGGCGGCGAGTAGAGGCGCGGACGTAACCCTGATATCAGGGCCGGTTGCTATTAAAACTCCGGATGGGGTTAGAAGGGTGGATATAATATCTTCAAGCGAGCTGTACGATGCGGTTGATTCGCATTATGATAATTGCGACATTCTCATTATGGCCGCGGCGCCGGCGGACTTTACTCCAAGCACAAAGGCTATACATAAGATAAAAAAGCGGGATTTGGAGAGTATGAGCTTAGAGCTGCGGTCCACTAAGGATATTTTAGCGTCGATGGGGTCAAAAAAAGGGAATAGGGTTCTAGTTGGGTTTGCAGCGGAAACGGAAAACCTTTTGGAAAACGCAACATTAAAGCTTCAAAAAAAGAACCTTGATATGATAGTCGCAAATGATATAACCGCTCCAGGCGCAGGCTTTCAATCCGATACAAACTCTGTAACCCTGATTCTCAGAAACGGCACGGTTAAAGGCAGCGGCCTTCTTAGCAAGCTAGAAATTGCGGATTGGTTGCTTGACGAAGCAGTAGATTATATTGCTTCAATAAGGTAATATACTATATCTTTGTTCCTTGCAAATTCTTAAATAAAAGATGTTTTTTTTAAAAAACATGTTAGCATT
>URFJ01000075.1 GCA_900547135.1 uncultured Eubacteriales bacterium
AAGGGACGGGCAGGGGAGGCCCCATGTTTACGATTCGGCGCTTGTGTCAAACCCCGCATCAATTAACAGAGGAATTGGTAAGGAGCAGGTGACTGAACAAATCAACCCAAATTCGTCCATGCCGCCTGTACCAGAGTCCGATTCTTCTTCTGAGAAAACCAACCCTTCGTTAACGATTTCACAGGAAAAAATCGACCTGGATATAAACCGCTTTAAGGTGCTTGATTGCGCATTTAACGCTTATTGGATTGTGGAGCAGGACAACGATCTTTATCTTATAGACCAGCATGCGGCGCATGAAAGGAGGTTGTACGAAGAGCTTATATCGGATAAACTCAGATTGCAATCCCAAATTTTGATTATGCCGCAGATTGTAAAATTTGCCCCGCGTGAGTTTGATACCATCATGGAGAATTTGGATGATCTCACGGCAATGGGTTTCGATATTGAGGAATTCGGGGCATTTACCGTGAGCGTTCGAGCGGTACCATATATGTTTGACGGCCCTCAATCGGTAAGCTTTCTAAAGGAGGCGGCTGATATTTTTATTAGCCAATCCAAAGCCACCGCCGCCGACCTTAAGCGTTCTGCAATAATCCAACTTTCCTGCAAACACGCGATAAAGGCCGGACAAAGCATCGATAGAAGTGAAATATTAGAGCTTCTATCTTATTTTGCAAAAGACGGGGCTCCGATTACATGCCCGCATGGCCGGCCGGTTGTCGTACGGTTAAGTAAACGTGAGATCGAAAAGATGTTTAAGAGGGTTCTGTGAAGATGGACAACAGAGCGCTTCCAATGATAATTGGGCCTACTGCCACCGGAAAGACGGCGCTGTCAATAGCTGTTGCAAAGAAGCTGGACGCTGAAATAGTTTCAGCCGATTCAATACAGGTATACAAGGGCCTGGATATTGGGTCCGCAAAGCCCAATCAAAAGGAGCTTTTGGCTGTAAGACATCATCTGATAGACGCCATAGATATAACTCATTCTCAGTTCAGCGTCGCTGAATTCAGGCACATGGCCGATTTATGTATTGAGGATATACGCTTTAGGGGCAAAATTCCTCTTATAGTTGGCGGCACAGGACTTTATATAAATTCTCTTGCATACCCTCTTAACTTTACCCAGACGGGCGCTGATAGGCAGCTGAGGGAAGACCTGCAGAGGCAGGAGGAATCTAACCCTGGCATACTCTATGAAACCTTGAAGGAAGTTGACCCAAGGTCATATGAACGCCTTCATAAGAACGATCAAAAGCGAATTATACGCGCCTTGGAGGTATACTATAAGACCGGAAGGGCGTTGTCGGATTATGGAAATGACTTTTCTAACAGCAATGGTTTGGAGTGCATATATACACCCATCATTGTGGGCCTTACTATGCCAAGAGAGCTATTATACCAAAGAATCAACGTTAGGGTTGATGAAATGCTCAATGGGGGACTGGTTGAGGAGGTAAAGGCCCTCTTAGATTATGAAAGGTCTTTACCAGCATTGCAGGGCTTGGGATACAAGCAAATATTAGCTTATCTTCATGGCGAATGCAGTTTTGTGGATGCTGTGGAGGATATTAAACGTAATACGCGCCGCTTTGCAAAGCGTCAGATCACCTGGTTTAAGCGGGATAAACGCATATCATGGTTTGATATAACCGAATACGAATCCAATGAAAGCCTTGCTGACTCGGTTACGGAATTTTTACAGAGCAAATTATATATGGAGGAAGGTTAATATGGCACTAAATCCTTCAGGACTGCAAGACGCAGTGCTTTACACCATCTTAAAGGAAAAAATATCGGTAGAAGTATTTATAACAAACGGTTATCATATAGCAAATGCAAAAATTGTAGGCTTTGATAGTTACTGCATGCTAATCGAAACTGGTTCAGCCCAGACATTGATATATAAGCATGCGATTTCGAGCATAGTTCCTTCCAAACGGATTGATATAAACCTAAAACACTCAGAGGATAAAAAACAGCATGAATAAAAAAACAGACGTGGCCCTATATTCACAGCTGGGTATAAGCACCAGCGCATACGAAACCGTAAGCAAGGCAGAGGAATCGTTGGTTACGGTGTTTAAAAATATATCTGATGTGGAATATAGAAATCAAGCACGGGTCTTATATGCTTTTCAACAGGAAAACATAAGCGCACGGCATTTTGGCCCTTCCTACGGCTACGGCTATGATGATATAGGACGTGACGCGCTTGACCGTGTTTTTGCACGTTCGTTTAACTGTGAGGACGCAATCGTGAGGCCATCTTTTGTGTCCGGCACACATGCTATATTTACGGCGCTTTGCGGCCTGCTTGGACCAAATGATACGATACTTTCAGTTACCGGCAGGCCATATGATACGCTGGAAGATGCTATAGGCGTTGGCGATGGAGAAATGCCTTGCTCTTTAAAGCATCTGGGCGTGTGCTATAAACAGATAGAGCTTGATAATAATGGCTCAATAGATACCCGCATTCTGTTAAATTCTTTGGACAGTTCCGTTAAGGTAGTGTATGTTCAGAGATCGCGCGGATACGCATGGCGTAATTCGATTATGCCACATGATATGAAGGCGCCTTTTAATGAAATTAAATCTGCAATCCCCGAAGCAGCTATCGTTGTTGATAACTGTTATGGAGAATTCACATGTATAGACGAACCTTCAGACTATGGAGCGGACATCCTCATAGGATCACTTATAAAAAATCCTGGCGGCGGCATTGCGCCTACGGGCGGCTATATCGCGGGCAAAAAGGAACTAATTGATCGAATAGCGAACAGGGTTACCGTTCCTGGAATGGGCAGGGAAGTAGGGTCTTATGCTGCATCCTATATACCATTTTATCAGGGATTATTCATGGCGCCTCATGTTACTGCCCAGGCATTAAAAACGTCGGTCCTGTTTGCGCGTATCTTTGAAGAGCTTGGTATGATAACAATGCCCTCAAGCGATGCAAAACGCTCGGACATCGTTCAGGCATTGAGGTTTGAAAAGGAAGCGGACTTAATCGCGTTTTGTAGAAGCATACAGAAAGCTTCCCCTGTAGACAGCTTTGTTGTACCGGTACCGTGGGACATGCCCGGCTATAGCCATCAAGTTATTATGGCGGCCGGTGCATTCATTCAGGGAGCATCGATAGAACTGAGCGCAGACGCGCCTATAAAGCAACCATATATAGCTTATCTTCAAGGCGGATTAACCTATGCTCACGGCAGGATTGGAGCCATGATGGCCTTAGACGCATTAAGAAAAGTTTGATATTATGATGTATGATTAGATTAATAACGTCGTATCAGCCCTATCACCTTTCCGATGATTTCAACATCATCGTATGATGCATATATTGGATCCATGCTTGAGTTTTCAGGCTGAAGGCGAACGCCATCCTTTTCATAGTATACCCGCTTAACAGTAGCTGTATCGCCGCCGACCCTGGCCACAACGATGTCCCCGTTTTCAGAGCCGATAGCATTATGCACTACTATTAAATCTCCGTTGAGGATACCGACGTCGATCATGCTCTCGCCCTCTACCTTTAGCATAAACACCTCGGTTTCATTTGCCCCGTGAAGCAGAGAGCTAGGTAGCGTAAACGTTTCCTGAATGTTGTCATATGCGAGTATGGGCACTCCTGCCGCGACCTCGCCTATGAGATGGGTTAACACTCCACGGGACCCTTCAGGCCGCATTATTGTAATAGACCTCTGTTTCATGGGTTCCATGCTTATCAGGCCATGTTTTTGAAGCTCCTTTAAATGCAGGTGGACGGTGGAGGTGGATTTTAAAGAAACAGCTTCCGCGATCTCCCTTACCGTTGGCGGTATAGAGTGTTTATCGAAATATAGCTTGATAAATTCATATATTTCCTTCTGACGTTTTCCTAGATTGTCCATTTCCATGGTTTTGCCTCCATTTTTGGTGGTATAATGTAGATATAAATATTATAGCATCATCCTTTATTAGATGCAAACAAAAACAAACATTTGTTTGCATAAGTTTAGATATGGAGGGCGGCAAATGAAAAAGCTTTGTATACTAAACGGAGTTGACATATGCACCAACTGTGGCAAATGCCGGATATGCGATTTGGATTCCGATAAGATTTGCGACAACTGCTGCAAATGTATTGACGCCGAAAGCGGCGATTACAGGACATTGAGTATATCCGAGTATTTTTCCAACAAAACTGATAAAAACGTACCGTATGGCGCCAGAATGAAAAGAATTAACGCTAATAAGAAGGAATAGGTTTTATATATGAAAAAAGTATCAATATATACGGACGGCGCGTGTTCAGGAAACCCTGGCCCAGGAGGTTGGGGCGCTGTTTTGCTATATGGAAACAACCGCAAAGAGCTATCAGGAAGCGAACGCAATACGACAAACAACAGAATGGAGCTTATGGCTGCTATAAATGCGTTGGAGGTATTAAAGGTTAAATGCCTTGTTGATCTGTATACCGATAGCGCATATCTGTGCAACGCATTTATACAGAATTGGATTGCAAACTGGCAGCGCAACGGATGGGTTACATCCGCAAAGAAGCCTGTAGAAAACAAAGACCTATGGGAAAAACTTATTAGTTTATCTAAAATTCATTCGATAAACTGGATTAAGGTAAAGGGCCACGCTGAAAATGAGCTTAATAACTACTGCGATATGCTTGCTAGACGCGAGATTAAGGAAAATGCGGATTTTTTGGTATAATCGACCTACAACTATTCGTAAAACATGCCTTTTACGAATAGTTGTTCATGAACAATTATGGTGTATATTTTATTCCCCCGTAATTTCATAGATTTCGAAAGGATTAAGCCATGCGAAATATTGATTATGATGAATCAAAACGCATTGAATATACAGGAAGGATACGCAGCCTTCTGTATGAGTTGCCCCCGTTTTGCAGGGAATTTAACAGAGGGATTGAGAACACTGCGTCGGTTCTAACGAGGTTTGGGTATCTTAATGATTTAAAGCTCTTTTTCAGCTTCCTTATTGAAGAAGGCATAATACAAAAGCCGGACATAAAATCTATTGAACTTTCTAACCTGGATGCGCTAACCCCTCTGGAAATTGAGATGTTTATTGAGTATGTTACCGTATATTCCAAGGGTGAACAGCTCCTAACCAATGATGAGCATTCTAAGGCCAGAAAGCTGTCAGCAATACGTTCAATATTTAAATTTTTTTATAAGCGGTCAAAGCTGAGCAATAACCCCGCTTCAATGGTAGATACCCCTAAAATCCATAGAAAGCCTATAATACGACTTGATGTGGATGAGGTTGCCAACCTGTTGGACATTGTGGAAAATGGTGATGGACTTACGGAAAGGCAAAAATTGTATCACAGGTCCACACACGACCGGGATTTGGCTATACTGACATTATTTTTGGGTACTGGTATTCGAATAAGCGAGTTGGTTGGAATAAATGTCTCAGATGTTAATTTCATGACCAATGAATTTGTTGTTACCAGGAAAGGTGGCAACAAGGACGTGCTGGCATTTGGGGACGAGGTGCGCAAGGCTTTGCTTTTGTATCAATTACAGCGTGAAAAAATAATGCCCAAAGAAGGGCACGAGGATGCGCTGTTCCTGTCGGGTCAAAAAAGGCGCATAACAGTTCGCGCTGTTGAGAATCTGGTTAAAAAATACGCTTCAATCGCCGCCCCATTAAAAAGCATATCCCCCCATAAGCTCCGCAGCACTTATGGAACAATGCTTTATAATGAGACGGGAGACATCTATCTCGTTGCAGAGGTATTGGGACATAAGGACGTAAATACAACCCAGAGACATTATGCTACAGTTGCTGAGGACCGCAAGCGCATGGCAGCGAACGTTATAAAGCTTCGCGATGAAGATGAGGTTAATCCCGACGCAGATAGAGGTTGACATTTTATCCGCGATTGCCATGGGTATGTATTATCGGCAAAACTTAATAATGTAATCATAAAGATTATCATAGGCAATCGCACGGATATCAGCTTCCGCATATCCCATCCTAAAAAGGCGCTCTAATAACGACTGAATCTGGGATGGATTGTTTAAATCCGTAGGATAGCGTCCCATCCCGTCAAAGTCGGAACCTATGCATACGCTTTTTATGCCTCCAATACCAGCCACATGGTCTATATGGCGCACTATATCTTCAGATGAAGCGGGATATTTGCCAGTAAGCTGTTTATGATAAAAATTAATTCCCACTACGCCGCCGCGTCTAGCAATTTCCTTAATATGATCGTCCTTCAAGGATCTTGGGTGTGGATAAACCTCCCTAGAATTTGAATGAGACGCGAATACCGCACTATCGGTTATCCCAAGGATATCGTCAATACCGGCATCGCTCAGGTGTGCGAGGTCTATGGCCATGCCCAGTCTATCCATCTCCTCAATAACGTTACGTCCAAGAGCAGTCAACCCCCTGTTGCGCCTGCTCATTGCGGGATGCGCCAGAGCATTGGATTCATTCCAGGTAAGCGACATAGCTCGCACGCCAAGCCTATGGAAAAGTCTCAGATTGGAGAGGCAGCCCTCTATAGCCTCCCCCCCCTCTATCGTCAATACAGTCGCTATCTTGCCACAAGAGGGATCGAATTGATTGCTTAACGGACAAAACGTATCATGGTGTTCGTCCAGCATTCTATAATATGCATCTATCATGTCCATACATTGCTGCAGATAAGGAACCCTTAGCTTGCTGTCAATCCATGCTGCAAAGAACTGAATCGCAACGCCGCCTTTGTAAAGATAAGGCAAATACACCGTCTGCTCACCCGTTAGGGAATCAATGGAATATCCCCTGTTTACCATACCATATAAAAAATCGCAGTGCGCGTCTGCTATCGGAAGTTGCATATGTTTTCCCTCCCATTATCAATCGCTTATTTAATTCTATACATCCATGCTATGTCCTAAACCAAAAGCATCATTTAATTATGCATGGAACGAAACAGGCAGACAGTTAAGTCTACCTGTTTTCGTTAACTTATATTAATATTAAGCTTAACATCATTTTGCAAATTCAACAGCCCGGGTTTCCCTAATTACATTGACCTTAATCTGACCGGGATAGTCCAGCTCGGATTCAATGCGCTTTGCTATTTCTTTAGCCATAATGATGGTATCCGCATCATTAACATTTTCAGGCTTTACCAGGATTCTTACCTCGCGCCCGGCCTGTATGGCGAATGACTTATCGACCCCTTCGAATGAGTTCGCGATATCCTCAAGCTTTTCAAGGCGCTTGATGTAATTCTCCAACGTCTCGCGCCTTGCGCCAGGCCTGGCGGCAGAAATTGCATCGGCAGCCTGTACAAGCACAGCCTCTATAGTGGTTGCTTCGATGTCGCCGTGATGCGCCATGATTGCGTGAACTACCTGATTGTTTTCACGATATTTCTTTGCTATGTCTGCTCCTATCTGGATATGAGGACCTTCAATTTCGTGATCAAGGGCCTTTCCTATGTCGTGCAACAAACCTGCCCTCTTTGCTAAAGGCACGTTCGCGCCAATTTCAGCTGCCATTATTCCGGCCAGATGGGCTACCTCTATGGAATGCTTGAGTACATTCTGGCCGTAGCTTGTGCGGTATCTCAGCCGGCCAAGGAGTTTTATCAGTTCGTGGTGCAGTCCATGAACCCCAACCTCAAATATGGCTTGCTCTCCGGCCTCTCGTATCTTAACTTCTACTTCCTTCCTGGCCTTTTCAACCATCTCTTCAATGCGTGCCGGATGAATTCGTCCATCAAGAATTAACTTTTCAAGGGCTATACGTGCCACTTCCCTCCTAACCGGATCAAACCCTGACAGAATAACAGCCTCTGGAGTGTCATCGATTATTAGGTCTACTCCTGTAGCTGTTTCCAATGTACGTATATTTCTACCCTCGCGTCCGATAATTCGGCCCTTCATCTCATCGCTGGGTAACGGTACAACGGATACCGTTGTTTCAGCCACATGGTCAGCCGCGCATCTTTGTATCGCAAGGGTAATTATATTGCGAGACCGCTTATCCGCCTCGTCCTTGGTCTTAGCCTCGATTTCACGCAACAAAACAGCCGCGTCATGCCTGGCCTCCCGCTCAACCGACTCCATTATCACATCCTTCGCCTCTTCCCTGGTCATGGACGATATACGCTCAAGTTCCTGCCTCTGCTTTTCATGAAGCTCCTTTATGTTAGCTTCAAGCACGCTGGCATCCTTCAGCTTCTTATTCAGGCTTTCTTCCCGCACTTCGATGCTTGTGTACTTATTATCCAGCAGCTCTTCCCTCTGTTGGAGCCTGCGCTCAAGCCTTTGCAGTTCATTTCTGCGATCACGGTTTTCACGCTCGGTTTCGCTTTTTATGCGGTAAACTTCCTCCTTAGCTTCCAGTATCTTCTCCTTCTTTAATGTCTCAGCTCGCTTTTGAGCATCCTCAATCAGCTTTTTTACGGCGTCCTCGGTCTTCCCTATCTTCGCCTCCGCTATATTGCGTCTATAGTAATATCCACCTGTTGCTCCGGCTACAAGCGCAATCGCGCCTGTGATAACCGGTATGAAAATATCCAGCCAGTTCAAAGGTAATCTACACCTCCGTCAATCTATATAAAGTCTGAGGGTTTTTAGCCCGCATGTACGATCAATTCCATAATTCGCATTATGTGCATACTACATACTAGCATATTCACTCATGTTAAGTGTACCGCTATTGAAAATAAAAGTCAAGGACGCGACTACATCACGCCCTCATAGTAGTATTATATATTTACTGATAAAGACTTATTTCCGATCCAATACTGCCTCTTCGTTTAGCGCATCTCTAACCTTTCCCTCAATCTCAGCGCATAACTCGGAATTATCTTTTAAAAATAGCCTGGCATTGTCGCGCCCCTGTGCTAGCCGCATATCCCCATATGAATACCATGCTCCTGTCTTAGATATTATCTTTTTATTAACGGCTAGATCCAAAAGAGAGCCTTCTTTTGAAATCCCTTCCCCATATATGATATCAAATTCGGCAATTTTAAATGGTGGCGCCACTTTATTTTTAACGACCTTTATTCGCGTACGGTTACCAACTAGCTCGTTTCCATTTTTGATTGTATCCACTTTACGCACGTCCAACCTTACCGACGCATGGTACTTCAGTGCGCGGCCGCCCGTTGTTGTTTCAGGGTTGCCGTACATTACGCCTACCTTTTCTCTCAGCTGGTTAATAAAAATCAATATTGTATTCGTCTTGCCAATTATACCTGTCAGCTTTCTTAACGCCTGGGACATGAGCCTGGCCAAAAGTCCTACATGGGAGTCACCCATATCCCCCTCAAGTTCGGCCTTCGGCACGAGCGCAGCTACTGAGTCAACAACGACAACATCCATTGCTCCGCTCCTTACGAGCATTTCGACAATATCGAGCGCCTGTTCACCCGTATCCGGCTGGGAGATAAACAACTCATTTACGTTAACGCCAAGGTTGCCCGCATATATTGGGTCAAGGGCATGTTCAGCATCGATGAACGCTGCCGTCCCGCCGGATTTCTGTGCCTCGGCGATTATATGCAAAGCAATCGTTGTTTTGCCTGAAGATTCAGGCCCATATATTTCAACAATACGCCCCTTTGGAACGCCTCCAACACCCAAGGCGTAATCCAATTCGATACAGCCGGTTGGAATTGTGGATACATTTATTCGGGCTGCAGCGTCGCCAAGTTTCATTATAGACCCTTTGCCGAATTGCTTTTCGATTTGCGCCAGCGCG
>URFJ01000076.1 GCA_900547135.1 uncultured Eubacteriales bacterium
TCCCATGGTTTATTTAAGTGCGTTAAAACAGTCACAGACTTCACCCGCCATATACAGGGAGCCAATAGCGCATACAATCCCTTCTTTACCAGCCGCTGCTATTGCCATTTCAACGCCGTCTTTCACACTGCCGCATGCGTGCGATTTTATACCGGCTTTTTTAACAAGGGCGGCAAGCTCACCAGCCGGCATAGATCTTGGGTTATTGGGAGCAACTGTAAAGATCTCGCTTGCAAAGGGCGCTATATTGTCAAGCATGTCCGAAATATCCTTATCTGCCATTACGCCGAGCACGAAAACCAGACTTTTATTCGGAAAATAGCGCCTTATGCTGTCGGTGGTTCCACGTACTCCATGGGGATTATGACCGCCGTCAACTATAAACACGGGCGACTTTGACAGCACCTCAAACCTGCCTGGCCAGCGGGTATTGGATAGGCCCGTTATTATAGATTCGTCGCTGATCTCAAACCCTTTATTTTTAAGCACCTCCAGCGCGGTGATGGCAACGGCGGCGTTCTTTTGCTGGTATGATCCAATCAGATGCAGAAAAAGCCTGTGAAAGCGCCCAAAACCGAATTCCTGGCCGTCCAGAGTAGCTTCAAATGTTTTTAACTTTGAAAAATCAGTTTTATATAACCGCGCATGCTTTTTTTTGCATACCTGACTAAATACCGATTCAGCGTCGGGTTCCTGCCCGTAAATAACTACGTCCCCGCCCTCCTTGATTATTCCGGCCTTTGCCGAGGCTATCTCAGCTAAGGTGTTTCCAAGGACGCGGGTATGATCAAAACTTATAGCCGTTATTACCGCAACTTCAGGGGTTTGTATGACGTTGGTTGAGTCTAGCTCGCCGCCAAGCCCCACCTCCAGCACTACTATCTGACAGCCTTTGCGTCTGTAGTATTCCATAGCAATGGCTGTTATGGTTTCAAATTCAGTAGGGGGATCGTCCATACTGTCCGATATGCCCTTTACATACCCGGTAAGCTCAGCCAGTTCATCATCCGCTATTGGGACATTATTAAGCTGGATCCTCTCGTTGAACCTGTTGATAAATGGGGATATATAGAGTCCGGTTACATACCCCGCCGCGACCAGCACGTGCGATATCATCGCAGCTGTGGAACCCTTGCCGTTAGTTCCCGCAATATGGACAAACCTGAGCGAATCCTGGGGATTCCCCATACGTTTAAGAAGGTCTCTGGTCCTGCTTAGTCCAAGCTTGCTTCCGCGCGCGTTGATACCATGAATGTATTCCAAAGCTTGCTCGTAATTCATCATTTGCTCCTATAGGTTTTTAAACTCAATTATTATATAGCAAAGCCAATAAAAATGAAACAGTTATTCATTTAGTCTATTAAAAAGATATGGCAAAGCCGCATTCAAAGTATGTAAAATCCATATGCGTATTGAAGTTAAGCGGGCATATATGCTATTATATTGTTATAAATGTACGTTTTACGGAGGAAGGTAAATGCTGGTATTAAAAAATGCGACGGTGCTTACTATGACCAGGCCCGCTTTCACAGGCGACGTAGCTGTTGATGAAGGAAAAATCGTAGCTGTAGGCGAGTCGGTTGAGTTCGACGGGGCTGATATAATTGACCTAAGCGGTAAATTCATAATGCCGGGCGTTATAGACGCGCACTCCCACATAGGGATGTTTGAAGACGGTATGGGCGCGGAGGGTTCGGACGGCAACGAGTGCTCAAATCCTACCACTCCTGAATTGCGCGCGATAGACGGCATCAATCCCTTTGATCCGTGTTTTAGCGAAGCAGTTGCCGCAGGCGTTACTACCGCCGTTACAGGCCCAGGCAGCGCGAACGTTATTGGAGGAACCTTTGTGGCGCTCAAACTCCATGGAAAAAGCGTTGAGGACATGATAATCAAGCAGCCAGTGGCCATGAAGGCCGCATTTGGCGAGAATCCGAAGCGGGTTTATGGCAGCAAGGGAACGCCAGGAACCAGAATGGCGATAGCGTCAATATTGCGCAAGGCGCTTGCGCAGGCAAAAGAATACGATGAAAAGCTTAAGAGGTCTGAAAGCGACCCGGACAAGAAGCCTGAGAGGGATCTGGGAAAGGAAGCTATGCTTTCGGTCATACGTAAGGAAATGCCTTTGAAGATACATGCCCACAGGGCAGATGATATCCTTACGGCAATACGCATATGCAATGAATTTGACGTACGCTTCACGCTTGACCACTGTACCGAGGGCTATATGATCCCCGATTTTCTCAAACAGGCTATGGCTGGAAACTGTGGCGGGGTTATAATCGGGCCGCTGCTTACCGACCGCAGCAAGATAGAGCTTAGGAACCTGAGCTTCAAGGCGCCAAAGGTATTGTACGATGCGGGAATAGAATTTGCCATGATGACGGATCATCCGGTAATACCCCAACAGTACCTTCCCGTATGCGCATCAATATCCGTAAAAGAGGGAATGCCGGAGGATGCCGCGCTTAGGTCCATAACCATCAATGCCGCGCGGATTGCGGGCATAGACGACAGGGTAGGAAGCCTGGAGCCTGGCAAGGACGCAGACATTGCGGTATTTTCAGGGCATCCGCTGGATGTGCGCTCAAGATGCGTTATGTGCATGGTCAGCGGCGTAGTAGCGCACAGCGAACTGTAGCGGCAATATGCAGATCCGCGACGAAAAAGCTGCCCTGAGGAGCAGAATACGCAAGCTTCTTAAGGACATGCCCGATAGTGAGCGTAAGGCCCAATCCAGGTCAGCGTGCGAAAGGCTTGTGGGTCTGCCGGAATTTCATGATTCGTCATTGATTTTAGCGTATATGGCAATGCGAACTGAGTGCGATCCCGCATATGCGGTTCAGCTTGCCTGGGATTTTAAAAAACGGGTGGCATTTCCATTATGCGCGGGCGAGGGTGAGCTTAGGTTTTATATTCCGGATGATGGAAGCGCCTTTGTTCATGGAATGTACGGCATATTGGAACCGGATACAAAGAGGTCTAAGCTTATAAAAGCTCACGACATAGACTTTATGATAGTTCCAGGGGTAGCCTATGGTCTGGACTGCCGCAGACTTGGTCAGGGTGGAGGATATTACGACCGTGTCCTTTCGGACACAAGGGCATATGCAGTTGGGCTATGCTTTGATATACAGGTTTGCGGCGGGGTCCCCTGGGAACCCCATGATGCTAGGGTAAACTGCGTGGTGAGCGCGGCTGGATGCATCTTTCAACGAAAAGAGTGATTGCTAACCATGACTGCTGGAGGGGAATTTGCGTATAATTTCTGGAATTGCGCGCGGCAGGCGTATAGACTCTCCAAAGGGGATGGATACGCGGCCGACGCTGGATAGGGTGAGGGAATCGGTGTTTGGAATTATACAGTTTCAGCTAGCCGGCAGCGTTGTGCTGGATCTATTTGCCGGATCGGGCGCAATGGGCCTTGAGGCGCTCTCAAGGGGAGCTGCGCATGCCATTTTCAACGATAGGTCCAGAGTCTGTACTGATATAATTCAAAGAAACATTAGAACGCTCGGATTTGAAGAAAGGGCCAGGGTATATGGCTTGGATTTCCGCGGCACGATAGACGTATTAGCTATGGTTAGGCAGAGGGTAGATATAGTGTTTATTGATCCTCCATACCTCTCAGGACTGGCACAGGAGGCGGTAGACCTGATATTTAAAAGCGGAATTTTATCCGGTAATGGAATTGCGGTGGTCGAGCATACTCCAAAGTATGATATAATCGCCCCAAATCATTCCATAAAGCGGCCGGCGCGTATATATGGAAGAGTAGCGGTATCAATTTTTGAGAGGGGTTGCTGATATGGTATCAGGAATATTCCCAGGCAGCTTTGATCCTTTCACCGTTGGTCATCTTGACGTAATCAAGCGTTCGTGCAGGCTGTTTGACACATTGTATATTGCGGTGCTTGAGAATGTTGCTAAAACCCCTGCTTTTTCGGCACATGAGAGGGTTGAGATGATAGAAAGGGCGATAAAAGCCGAGGGTATAAAAAACGCAGGGGCAATAGCATTCAGCGGCCTGACTGTGGATTGCGCAAAAGCGCTCAATTCGTCTTATATAATCCGCGGTCTGCGTTCATCCCTGGACTATGAATATGAGTCTGGTGTTGAAGCCGTAAACAAACTGCTCAATCCAGAAATAAATACGATATACATTGGTTCGGACCCTGCAATTTCATGTATCAGTTCCTCAGTAGTAAAGGAAATATGTTCGTTTGGAGGCAGCGCTGAAGGGCTGGTTCCTGATATAAACCTCAATATGATAATGGGAAGGTTGTGTAATGATGGCAGAAGGCAATAATAATGGTGTGCGCATCTACGATGTAATAGAAAGGTTGGAGGATGTTCTTGAGAGAAGTCCACGGCCTAAGGGTCTAGGCAGCAACGATAAGCGTGTTGTCGACATGAATTTAATTGAGGATCTGCTTGGCGATATCAAGGTACTGATACCCGACGATGTCCGCCATGCCAACAATATATTGCTTGAGTCTGACAGGATAATCGACGGGGCGCGCCAACGGTCCGAGGATATAATGGCGTCCGCTCAGGAAAGGGCCGACGCTATGCTGGAAGAAGCGCAGAGCAGAGCGCATGAGATGATAACGAGCGCTAGAAAACAATCAAAACAGCTTGTAGAGGAAGCTCAGAAGAGTTCAAATGAAATGCGTGTTGCCGCTCAAAAGGAATATGAGCAGAAGGTAAGCGAACACTCCGTATTGACCGAGGCCCAACGTCGCTCCGACCTGTTAAAGCTAAAGGCTGAACACAGCGCTGAAACCGTTTTCATTAATGCAAAGGTATATGCGGATGAGATATTGGCCGATGTAGAACGATTTTTAGATGGATACCTTAAATCTATTGGGGAAAACCGTACGGAACTTGGGGTTAAGCACCTGTATGAAAAGACGCCTTTAGATGCTTCAAATATACGGGCTAATGAGGACAGGGGAACCGTTATTGACGAAGGAAGCAAAGAGGCCTATGGTACAGATACGCCTGGGGCCAATCATATGCCAAACGACGACGAGTTCATACGCTATGATGATGAAGATGACGAAGACGAGCGCGGAAGGGAAAAGCGTCCTATATTCGGCTTTTTAAAGCGGAAAAAGAGAGAAATGGACTTTGACGATGAATATGACGATTATGACGTTTAATATATGGAATTGAAATATCAGGTTTTGGTTAGCTTCCTATATCCGAGAAGCCTGGATAGAAGCAATACTGAGACAATGCCAAGCAGCGACGAAGCAATAGCCAGCCCAGTCGCTGCCGCGTTTATAAGGAGCCTGTCATCGGCGGTTCCCGATGCGGCCACGCTGGTGCTTATGAATAAAGGCGTTACCAAGTATGCTATAATTGCCGCGAGAATTGCCTGAATTAGCTTTAATAAAAAGAATTGGCCTGTCTTGAGCAGAATGAAGGACATAGATTGAATATATACGCATGCTCCCCCAAAGGTTATTATGAATGCCGCTATTGAGGCAAGCATATGAGCGGGGACTGCTATTCCAGAAAGAAGACGGCAGCCGTTTGTCATTTCAAACAGTCCAACAACAAACGGTTCAGCCAGGCCTGAATGGAGTCCGATAGCGCTGAAAAGCCACGAAAATACGGTGCTAATTAAATCAAGGGCGCCGCTTTCACGCAAGATACATATCAGTACCATAAAGAATATTATCGTTCCGCATATATTCAACATTGCCGATATGCCATCCCCTATGCCCGATGCAATGACCGCCGGCCCTTTGTGACAGGTGGTTTGGTATGGTGGTTTAGATGCCTTTAGCTTGCGTTGCCCGTTATACGGGATTTTAAGGCCGCTTAGCAGAAGCGTAAGAAACGCACTGCCGTAATGAGCTATGCATATAGGCACGGCAAGGGACGGGATTCCTAACATCGACGTACATAGCGAACCAGTAATAAACATGGGGCTTGCCAGATTGCATATAGCTGATAACCGCATCGCGTCATGTTGGCACAATGCTCCGGATTCCATTAGCATACCGCTTAGCCTTGCGCCAGAGGGCGCACCGGATAGGCAGCATGTAAGTAGGAGCGGGACAGCAGGGCCGGAAAACCTGCCATTTGAACGCTTGTTTTTATTAAGGTTAAAGGTTCCGGAGCGCTGAAGAATGGATGTACACACCATGAATGGAAACAGGGCCGGCATTACAACCTCAAGCCACAGATCAAAGCCATCCCTGGCAGCAAGCATGGCGGGACGGTAAAAGCATACGAGCAAAAGGCATAGTATTAACGCAATGATAGCAATTATACGTGTTCCCATGCCAAATAAATATGCTGGGAAATACAAAAACCGAACGGTATTTAAACAACAATTAATGGAAAAGAAAACTCCCTTACAGCGCTTCCTCCAAATATTAGAGATCTAATGCTTGTTGCAATAGTATCCAGTTTAATCAATTGTCTGGAGGCGCTGGGCAGCTTTTCAATATCCTTGTATCGGGTTATTACCGGAATGCTTGCATGATTTGAAAGCCCCGACAATACGTGCATGGAGTCCTTACGCACGCCCAAAACCCTAAGGTACAGGGACGTCTCCCCGTTCACGGCCGCATTTTTAACCTCCTGTGTTATGCCAATTAGCGCATTCATGCAAATTCTTCGTATTCTTGCCAGACTGTAACGCTTGCTCTTGCACATGGATAAAAACTCTCGGTATGAACTTGAGCATAGCGCGGAAAGGGCCAATACATTTTCCAATCCTTCATTTACATCAGCAATACGTGAAATTCCTTCATTGCCTGAGATTAACAATCTATATACGAGAAGACGGAATAGGGTTTCGCCACTTTTTTGCATATCTGCCGTTAGTGCCGCATTGATTAAATCATCGGATATTGCGTCTGGGACGCGTCCTACGGCATTTTTTAGCCTGCCGGCGCATATTTCCTCACGTATAGAGGAGGCGCTTGAAATATAATCCTTAAGCTCTGCTTCGTCATGGCCGCAAGACAGGCGTTTTATAACATGTGCTTTGATCATAGGCGCGTGCGTGCGTATTGCTCTAAGGTATTCAACGCCAAGAAGACTGTTGGGCTTGGAGAGGGCGTCAAACCCATCCCGAACTATTCCCAGGTTTTCAGCAGCTTCATAGAAAGCCCTTGGGTACGCCTGTCCTTTTTTCAGATTTGCCCTTATTACATCATCCAAATCATGTTTTTCTTTTCCTTCTATATTAGCTATTGACTCCATCGCCCTAAGATCGGGGTTTTCACTTCCAAAGCACAGGTCCTTTACCATACCGGAATCATTTAGCAATCTTACGGCTCCAGATGCAAATCCCTCGGCTGACGAAAGCGAAAAGACGCAGGGAAGTTCAATAACCAAGCTAACACCGCACTTTAATGCCATTTGGGTCCTTGTAAACTTATCAAACAATGCCGGTTCACCTCTTTGCACAAAGCTTCCGCTCATCACGGCAATTACATTAGATTTCCCCGTAATATTGATGGTTTCACGCAAATGGTGCATGTGCCCGTTATGAAAAGGGTTATATTCAGCAATTACGCCGGAACAAAGCATATAAGTTCACCTCAACCGCATTATAACACATATTACTTTTTTAAAATAAATATATTCGGTAAATTAGTATTCATATAGCGCTACAAATGTAATACAAAAAATGCAGTTTTTATTGGAGTTACCAATATAACTAAGAATTATAATATCAATCTGATATATTCAATAGACAGAGGTGAATTTTATGATTACAAATCGTTTGAAGGAGTTAAGGCTGGACAAGGATTTAAAACAGCAAACATTAGCGGATGTACTGGGAATACATCAAAGCACATATTCACTATATGAAAATGGGCGTATAAACATTCCGCTAGAAATTATTATAAATATTGCCGACTACTATAAGGTCAACTTGGATTATGTTGTTTGCAGGTCGGATGTTAAAACCCTCCTTCCTGCGAGTAAAGTTGATAAGTCATACAGATATATGAAAAGCAGTTGATGTTGAACTGCCATATGCCATTAAGCATTTAGCGCTTTATCTGATTGCTTTTGTTTAGCTGGTAAACTAAAAAGCGGGACGCAGCACCCCTAATGCTAACGCCCCGTGTTTCAAGCTGCTCTAGAGCCTAGAGTTACGACGCATCCGCCGGAATTGATGCCTGTTCCCTAAGAAGCATCACCGGTGGGAGTTTCTTGGCTACAACATCCTTGGTGATGATGCACTTTTGTATGTCCGCCCTTCCGGGAATATCATACATTATGTTAAGCATAACGTTTTCTAATATAGCTCTAAGGCCGCGCGCCCCAGTTTTGCGTGCCATAGCTTCTGTGGCTACGGATACGAGTGCCTCATGGTCAAATTCAAGCTCGACGCCATCCATTTCGAACAGCTTTTTATATTGTCTCGTAAGGGCATTGCGAGGCTCGGTAAGTATCCTGATGAGGGCCTCCTCTTCAAGCTGGTGCAGGGTTACGATTACCGGCACCCTTCCTACAAATTCGGGGATAAGCCCAAACTTTTGCAGATCCTCCGGAAGTATGTTCTTAAGTATGCTTCCTATGTCCTTCTCAACGTTTGTTTGTATATCGGCGCCAAAACCCATGGTTTTTTTGCCTGTGCGCCTGCTTATTATATCTTCAATGCCGTTGAATGCGCCGCCGCATATGAACAGCACATTGGTCGTATCAATCTGTATGCATTCCTGTTGGGGATGCTTGCGTCCGCCCTGAGGAGGGACAGAGGCGGTAGTGCCCTCGATTATTTTAAGAAGCGCCTGCTGAACGCCCTCTCCGGATACATCCCTTGTAATCGAGGGGTTCTCGCTTTTTCGGGCTATTTTATCTATTTCATCGATATACACTATACCGCGTTCGGCACGCTCGACATTGTAATCGGCAGCTTGTATGAGCTTAAGAAGTATGTTCTCAACATCCTCGCCTACATAGCCTGCTTCGGTTAGCGATGTTGCGTCTGCTACGGCAAACGGAACATCAAGTATCTTAGCCAGTGTCTGGGCAAGCAGCGTTTTCCCGCAGCCCGTTGGTCCAAGCATTATAATATTGCTTTTTTGCAGTTCGACGTCGTCCTTTGATACTAGTTGCCCAATTCGCTTATAATGATTATATACGGCGACGGCCAGAGCCTTTTTCGCATCCTGCTGTCCAACCACATAGCTATTCAAGGTTTCCACGATTTCATGGGGTTTAGGTATAGTTTTAAGGTCGGGCGGCTCTAGCGTATAATCGTCTTCGATGATCTCCTGGCAGAGTTCGATGCACTCGTTGCATATGTAAACTCCCGGCCCAGCTACAAGACGCTGTACCTCGCTTTGACTCTTCCCGCAGAATGAGCATCTGATATTGCTCTTATCCTCTATTTTTGACATAAATTATCTCCTTGGCGGTATAATCTCGTCGACAATGCCATACCTTAAAGCATCCTCCGCGCTAAGATAGTTATCACGCTCGGTATCGGCCTCAATCTGGTCAAGCGGCTGCCCGGTACGTTCGCTTAATATCCGGTTTAGCTTTTGCCTAGTCTTGATTATATGCTCTGCGTGTATTGCAATGTCGGTTGCCTGGCCGCGCGCTCCGCCGCTAGGCTGGTGGATCATTATCTCGCTGTTGGGGAGCGCCTTGCGCTTACCCTTCTTTCCGGCCGCAAGCAAAAATGCTCCCATTGATGCGGCGATGCCTATGCACATTGTTGAAACATCGCACTTTACATGCTGCATTGTGTCATATAT
>URFJ01000077.1 GCA_900547135.1 uncultured Eubacteriales bacterium
TCGCCGCCATAGCACTCCAGGGTGAAGTTCTCGCTGAATTCGATTGTGTCTACTACGAATTTGTCGTTGACGTAATCATAGGTTATCTTTAGTGCGCCGTCGGAAAGGA
Source organism: uncultured Eubacteriales bacterium (assembly GCA_900547135.1). GTDB lineage: Bacteria > Bacillota > Clostridia > Christensenellales > CAG-138 > UMGS946. The sequence goes on from URFJ01000077.1 coordinate 110, forward strand.
TGCTTATCGTTTGAAGAGGATAACCCGACTCTCTCCTTGCTTCTACATTTGATTCAGTGCCACTTCCTCTATTAAATATCTCTATCATAGGACCATAGAAATAATCGGCATATGCGTTCATTGCTGGGTCTATTGAAGCCAGGCTTCGAATCTCATCTCCTTTTTTCACACCTGAAAAGTCGTTGTATTCAAGCTTATCCTGCATAATTGCTATCGCCCCTATAACGGGGCTTCCGCCTACGGGTTTCCCATCATCAGTGCTAAAGAACACATAAATGCGCTGGTCTTGGTCTGTATCGTACATTACATATCCTACGCCGGTGGTCCCCATGCACCTGATAGCTCCATATGGCATACGAGTTAATAATCGCTGCAGCTTTAGTGTAGTATTTCTACGTTCTATGGCGCCGTTGGTATAATCTAGGCCAAATATTAAAAATCCATACTTCAGAGAGTCGTCATCAGTGCCGTTACCAAGGAATATATCATTATAGTTATATACTGGCACATCTAAGGGCTGGGACTTACTGGCCTCATGGTGATCGCTTATATATTGTTTTGCTTCAGGATTTATTGCTCCTGAATCACCGTATGACTTTCTAGGTAACAGTGAAAGAACTTCTGGGGTAGGCTGTGGGGTAGGATCACCCGCGTTTACGGAAGCGCCTTCCACGGCCTGAGGGGTAGCAGATGCACCTGGTTCAGGCGTCTGCTGCGTTTCAACAGGAACCATCCGCATAATATCCCGTCCGTCCATTTCTGGAACAAGCTCATATTAGAATATACGCAGGGTAATTACCGCCTCGTTGAATCGTATCCTGGCTCCGAGTATGAGGATAGGACGGCAGGGGACATTTTTTTCTTTGAAAACTAAATTGTTTTGGCATCATAGCCTTTTAACCCGCGCTGGAAATAGAATCAGCTTTTCGCGGGAAAACGCCGCAATCGTACACGCGCCATTATGCAAAAGGGGAGTTGAAGGCGTTTCGCGCTATTTAAACCGTGAAATGCCAAAGGGGCTTTAATTCCGATACCAAGCTGGCACGGGGTTTTGCATATTGTCGTACCATGTAAGAACATCCTGGGACTGCCTCATCATGGTGTCAACCTCGCTCTGGCCAAATGGAATGGCCCAATAAATAGATGAAAGCGTATTGCTTGCAATATAAAAGGCCAGCAACTTAAAAAATTCGATTGGCGGCCTGCCACCAAAGTAGCCGTCAAGCTGCCCCGACGCAAACCGCGGACTCGCTTTAGCACACCACACAATCCGGTTAAATTCCTCCCATGGATCGCCAAAGTCAAAACGGTCAAAATCAATTATAACAAGCTCTCCGTTTTCTATCATCATATTGCCTATATGATAATCACCATGCTGAAAGCATTGGGGACGGTTTATTAATAACTCCCGATTGCTCTGTATGTATTCAATCACCTTATCGTCCCCCTTAAAGCTAAGGGGGCAGTCCCTATACTTTTGAATCTTTATATTGGTCTTCCGGTTAAACCGGTCGTACCATTCCTCTTGTGAGGCAGGCGCGGGGAGAGAATGGATATAGCGCAGAATTTCTCCCGATTTTAAGCCCAAATTGTATTGCTCCGTTTCGGGCAGCAGAGGAATAACACCCTCGGCATCCTCACCCTCAATCCAGGTAAGCAGAGTATAAACGCCGTCCTTGCAAATGCCGAACTCCACGGGTTTACACATAGGGATATTCAACTCCTTAAGCCTTTCCAACATGGTGAACAGCGCTTTTCTGGCCTCATAGCGTTCTATGGGAGTAATTCTAATCAGGTATTTTGTACCATCCCAGCTTGTTGCCATATATTTTTTGTCGCAGGACCATCCTTTATTGATTGGCTCCATGGAAACAAAGTTTAATTCACCCATATGGTCTTCCCCCCTCTCTGATAAGGTTAATATCCCGTTTTTGAGCAGCTGTTAACCAGTTTATCATAAATAAACGTAGTAAACTATACTAAACTAATGTTTTAACCATTAAACCTATTCCTGGCTATTTATTTGTGTATCTAAGGGCATTGGTAAGGATGATAAGTAACGATGGAATTGGAAAACTGAACGTGTTGCCCCATAGCTTGCCGCCAGGCCTCTCAATAAGGAACCGCCATGACTTCAGCCCCCCGCCGTACCCTGCAACAAATCTGCACGTTCAAGGCTCAAAGACCGCCAAAAGAGCTGTATTGCGGCAGATGCGCAAATCAGATGCGCAAAATAGAAGGAAATGCATACTCGGAGCGGTATTTCGGCCGGAGATGACAATCAAATGCACGGAACAGCCTTATTGCCGCCGCGTCTTCCTGTCTCATCGCCCTTAGCTCACCCCACCGCTGTGAAACCATCCTTATTGCGCCTGTATCTTTAACATGCCAATAAAGCCTGACTAAAAGCGCAAGGCTATATTGGCGGCAAGCGTTAGTAAACCGCCTTTAAATGCTTTCCTGCTAACACGCTCTTCTTTTGCTTTAATAAAGCACAAATTTTTGCTGCACTTCAGGCGTCCGCCAGCTTTAACGCTTACAGTGGAAGCATTTAGAATTTTTTCTAAATATGGTCGTAAAAAATATGCTATCACATCCTAAGCTTTATGCACCGCATCGCCCACCTCACTGAACTCAATCGACTGTAAAAGCATCGAATGCGTTTTTTCATCGAACTTTAACAATACCTTCGCCTGAACCGCCGTTAGCGTATGAACTCCATAGTTGAGCATCATGTTCACGGTCAACGAGCCATCTCCATCCAGTTCTCCAATGAAAAGCTCTGAGATTTCAAGGTCAAGGCCCTCTTTATCGAAATCGTGTGTTGTCGCTTCTTTATATAATTGGGTGTTTACGGCGTATTCAGGCGACTGCGAGCCGTCGCGGCAGGTTATTACGAAGGTTTCCCGCCCTGTCCATTTCAAGCTGAGAAACTCGCCCTCCTCCCCGTAGAACCAGCAGTCGCTGAACGGCCAGCTTATCTTATAAAGGCCACTTGCATCATAATAAGCGGCCAGCATGCTTTCCAGGCTTCCGTGGCCTATCGTGCGCTTTGAAAACAGGATACAGCCGCCGCCCACACGTTTATACATTAAACTATGCCTGCCTGAAAATTCATCCGGTACGCCTTCAAAGTCAACATACAGGTATTCCCCATTTAAATCCTCAATGCTCTTTTCCACAGCCAGTCTTGCCATAAGCGCGGGCTCGCCGCCATTGGCGGCACGGCTTATAAACAGCAGCGCTGTTGAAGAGAGACGCTCGTCCCAGGGCTCGATTATACAGCACCCGGAGATCCTGTCGTATTCAGGCTCGCCCACCCCGGCGGAAGGCTCGGCTTTCTCCTGATGCGTAGGCGGCGGTGTGGCTTGGCCTTGCTCCGTATTGCTCGGTACAGCCAGTTCATATAGAGAATTTCCAACCTTATCCCCATAAATATAACGGGCGCGGCACGAACACAATAGCATAGGTATAATGATAATTAAACATAGGAATAGCCTTTTCATTTAAATTGTACCTCCGTTATATCAATTTGGACGGGATTGACCCTAAGCCCGTTATCTCAATTAATTAGTTAATGCGGCAGTAACCTTGCTGACTAATGATAAATCGAACCAATTTGTTATGTAGCTATAATAACATAAAAGATTTATCAATAAAAGCCTGCACGCCGCTTTTGGACTGGTTTTATTTTGCCTTGAATGTCCCATAAGCGTGCATGCCTAACTATGATCAGAGGTAACCGCTTCACGTCCGCAAGCCTACGACACAGGCGTTGTCAGCACCATACTATACCAACACGGGCGAACTCTTCAGACCGCCGGCTTTCATTTATCGAAGTTTTATTATTTAAATATTTGCTTATCTATGGATTATGATTTATAATATAAAATAGCCTGGACTCATTGATCCGGCTGTTAGCTATGTTGAAGATCTGTTACTTTGGGCCAATGGATAGCCAAAGATATAAAAGCATATTAAATTAAAGCGCGGGTTCGGGAGCAATATGATGGTCGGCAATAGGATAAAGATGTTTTTTATAATATTTGCGTTATCAGCGTTTATAATCGCGCTGCTCTTTACAAGCAGGCTTATCAAGATAAACACGCCCGCAAAGAGGGATTATCCGGTGAGAGGCGTTGACGTTTCCGCGCACCAGGGCAGGATAGACTGGCAGACGCTCGCCGGCCAAGACATAGATTTTGCGTTTATAAAGGCCACAGAGGGAAGCGGCTTCGTCGACAGGCGCTATTATGAAAACATAAGGGATACGCTGCAAACGAATTTGCGGGTAGGCTCGTATCACTTCTTCAGCTTTGAAAGCCCAGGGCTTTCGCAGGCCAGGCATTTCATCGGCGTTGTTGAAGCGCATCAAAACATGCTTCCGCCGGTTGTCGACGTTGAATTTTACGGTGAGTTTTTCAGATTCCCTCCTGAAAAGGATTATGTAGAGCGCGAATTGGCCGCAATGCTTGAGGCGCTTGAATCACATTACGGAATGAGACCCATCATATATGTTACCTCAAGGGCTTACAAAGCTTATATCGAAGGCGGATTTGCGGATTACGACATCTGGATACGCGATGTTTATTTCAAGCCCCGCCTTGAAGAAAACAGGTCCTGGACATTCTGGCAGTACACGGACAGGGCCGAACTTAACGGATATGACGGCGACGAGCGCTTCATCGACCTTAATGTGTTTTACGGAGGATATGAAGAGTTTTGCCAGTATGGCAACGGTTCCCGTTGACCCTTGTGATTTTACGGCCATGTTAAGAAGTTTTTAAAATTCAGTGTGTTTTCCGTTACATTTCCGTACTTTTAATCTAAAACAGGCTGCAAAGGCGCCCTAAACCCGTAATATATTAATTGTTTATTACAAATACAAATAAGTATTGAATAATTAAATTTTCATGGTATAATATGGTAGTCTAGACTTGTTGTAAATGTTGATTTAGATGTCTTATGAAGCACGTTAAGTTTGTATTTAAGGAGGAAGGTAATGAATTTTTTAAGCATAATTAAACGGATATTCAGCCTGCTGCTATGTCTGATTTTTATTGTGGGCTTCGCGGCTTCGGCGACAACCGCGGCCGGCGTGGGAGACGGCGGTGAAGACGTGTCCCCCTACACCATAATACACGACGAGGCGCTAAGCATACCCATTGGCACGGGAAACGGGCAGGTGGGCTATGATTTTGGCGAGGTTCCGCTTCAGATCAGGGGGCCTGGCAGCTTCTATGTTGATGAAAGCGGCTGGATGGCAATACTGGATTCGGAAAACAGCAGGATATTGCTGTACGTTAACGGGCAGTGCACAAATATGCTGTCCCTGCCCAGCGGTTACTACGCGACAAAGATGTGCTTTGCAAACAACATATTTTATGTGCTCGACGTGCCGTCAAGCAAGGTTTGCGAGGTGCCGTTTATCATGACCCTTGACGATCCGGACAAGGAAGCGTATGTTAAGCACGACCTTCCCGAGGGCCTCGCTGGCCTAACGGTAGTGGATATGCTGATTACCCCAAACGGGCTGGCTGTTGTGGATATGGATGAGAACTACTATTATCTTACCCAGGATAACGGCTTTGTCCTTGGAGCTACCTACAGCACGTATGAAAAGACGGCCTGCGGAAACTGCGAGGAGGAGGGGCACGAGCATGAAACCCCGATAGAACCCACGGTTAACATCGGCCTGGGAACCCTTGAATGGAATATAGCGCTTGACAAGAATATAAACGACCTGGCCGCGATAGATAAGGACGCCGCCAGCAACCTTTACGCCGAATACTTTGATTATGTAACGGACGTATATACCATAATGTCGGAGCGGACGGTACGCAAGTACGACGCAAACGGCAATATTGTGGGATATGCGAGAATTGACGACGACGGGCTGCATACATACGCCGTCAAGCAGTATCAGGTAATGGCGGACGGCACGGTCTATTACATGGCCTGCTACGAGGACAAGGTGTCCATTCAAAGGCTTGTATTCGGCACAACGTATGCGTCCAGAATGAACGAGCTGACCCAGAGGGCGCTGCGGATGGACGCCGAACTTGAAGCCATGGAGCAGGCCGATGAGGATAATCCGGAAAAGAAATCAAAGATTTACGCCCTTTCGAGGACGCGCGCTCAGGTTAAGTCCAGAGCTGACAGCATGGTAAAGAAAAGGTGGCTGCTTCAGTCATACCACAAGGATCTTTCGCAGGCAGGGTCGGACAGATACAATATCAAGCTGCCTATAGAGGTAAGTAAGGCCAGTCCAGGACAATACCTTACGGGAATCCCCTATTGCCGCGGCGGATTCAATGGGCTGGATAACCTTGGCAGCGGCAGGCTCAGAGACTTTGACACCGCGATAAAGGCCAGACCGGGCATTGCGGGGAACGCCAATGGAGGCAACTGGATTTCCCCCACGGTTGGCCTGGACTGCTCGGGGTTTGTGTCCAGCGCTTATGGACTTAGAGAGTATCATAATACTGGCGATTTAAATTTATATATTGGACATAAGGCGGGTACAAATGATTTGAATAGCGCCAGCAACATGGATTTATATGTGAGGGTAACTGGGGAGAAGCATACTGTCTTGTTTGTCAGAAAATCGGGCGGTAAATACATAATAATAGATTCTACTACCTATTCTAACAGCGGCGGAAATGAAGGTAAACGAATAGACAAGGTTTCAGAAAGGGACGTGGGAATTAGCTTCTTTAATGGTTATGTCAGAAAAACGGCATGGCATCAAGTAATAGCCAAGTACGGCCATAACAGTACCAGCCACTGGAAACCATGCAAGTACTATTCGCAGTGCGGCTATAAAACTTCGGTTGGCTCTCACGTCTGGATTAACGTGGGAAGCAGCATAAAGAAGTGCCAGACATGCGGAAGGCTTGCGGCAAGGTCCTCAGCTAATGGCTCTGGGCTTATCAACTCAGTCTCATAATCATAAGGTTTATTAACCGTGTTGCGCCGGCCGGTTTAAACCGGCCGGCGCTGAATGAAAGGAGAATAGTAAATGAAGTATTTTTTTAAGACCGTATCACTTTTGCTCTGTGTAATTACACTGTTTGTGGTGGGCTGCGCTGACGTCGCGGCCCCCACTCCCACGGGTACTATGCCCTCACAGGACATAACGTCGGATTTATTCACTCCGACGGCGAGGCCTACGCCCACCCCGAAACCCACCCGCACCCCTGAGCCGACGCCCGTGCCCACAACAAATGAAGCATACCGCCTAAAAGGGGAGGTTATTGAGATAGCCAGCTTCAAAATTGGCAGCGGAAAAGATAATTTAGCGTACGATTACTATCCAACCCCTATGACCGTTTCAGGCCCATCGTCCTTTTATGTCGATGAGAGTGGCTGGCTGGCGGTGCTTGACACATATAACTCAAGAATAGCAATATTCGAAAAAAGTGACGGTAAATATAAGTATAGCGATGAGATACGCTTTGAAGACGATGGAATGATGTTTTTAATGGAGTACATAAACGGGACGTTTTATGTGATGAATTATACTGTTGACTATATGTTCACCGTTGACTATGTTTATGGAGGTAATAACACCAAAGCCGTAGAAAAGCACTATTTTCCAGATGGACTTACAGGCTTATTAGCATATATGGAACCACTTGCCGACGCTGACGGAGTATATATTGGCGGAAGCCGGTCAGTGGCTGATGAAAATGGGACTTATGTTGATGAACAATTACACTATAGGTTTAAAGATGGTAAGTTCATACCACACGATGGTATTCAAGGTCTGTTAACGTATGAAGAAACATCCTCCCAATGGTCATATAAAAATGAGTATAAAATTAGTTTGGACGGCCATGAATGGGAAGTGTCCTTTGATAAAGATATAAGCCTGTTAACAGTGGGAACCGATAGAGAGCTTAATCTGGTTCTGGGGATGACAACTATTGACCTAGAAGCCGATGCATACACAATGTTAACATTAGACATATATAAATATGACAAATATGGAAATGAATTGGGTTCTGTGAAGGCGTATGATTATGACGATATAGACAGATATCCATGGCAGGAAATCCGTGTACTCCCAGATGGCAGGATATATCTTATGGCATGCCATGAAGACAGGGTATGCTTCTATGAGATACGATAGTGAAGGAAAAGAGTATGAAACTAACGATTAAAACAATATCACTTTTACTCTGTGTAATTACACTGTTCATCGTGGGCTGCGCTGACGTCGCGGCCCCCACGCCCACGGCCGTTATGCCCTCGCAGGACATAGCGCCGGATTTGTTCACACCAACGGCGAGGCCTACGCGCACCCCGAAACCTACCCGCACACCCGACCCGACGCCCGCGCCAACAGCAAACGAAGCATACCGCCTAAAGGGGGAAGTTATTGAGATAGCCAGCTTCAAAATTGGCGCACAAAAGGACCGGCTTGCATACGACCCAACTCCCGCTCCAATGACCGTATCAGGTCCATCTTCCTTTTATGTCGACGAAAGCGGCTGGCTGGCGGTGCTGGATACGTTTAACCTGAGGATAGCTGTATTCGACAGGGATAATGACGGCAAATATAAATACAGGGAAGAGATATGCTTTGAAGACGCCCAAACGATATTTCAGATGGAATATATAAATGGAACATTTTATGTTATCAATTATTTTGGAGGTACAATATTTACAGTTGATTACGTTTATGGCGGAGATAATAGCGATAATGATATAAAGAAGTATTACCTTCCTGAAGATATGACCGTGACCCCAACAATGGAGCCATTGTTGGATGGAGTATACTTGGAAGACGGTTATGTAGATTACTGGTTCCGAAATGGAGAGTTTCTACCTGCACAAAATATGAAAGGTCTATTAACGGCTGAAAAAACATCCTCCCAATGGTCATATAAAAATGAGTATAAAATTAGTTTGGACGGCCATGATTGGGAAACTTCCTTTGACGATAATCTTGAATTACTGATATATGGAACCGATAGAGAGCTTAACCTGGTCCTGGGGATGTCATCCATTGACAAAGAAGCCAATGTATACACAACTTTAACACTAGACATATATAAATATGATAAATACGGAAACGAATTGGGTTCTGTAAATGTGTATGATTGTGATGATATAGACAGATATCCATGGCAGGAAATCCGTGTGCTTCCAGATGGCAGGATATATCTTATGGCATGCTATGAAGACAAGGTATGCTTCTATGAGATACGATAGTGAAGGAAAAGAGTATGAAACTAACGATTAAAACAATATCACTTTTGCTCTGTGTGTTTACACTGTTCATCGTGGGCTGCGCTGACGTCGCGGCCCCCACGCCCACGGGCACCATGCCCTCGCAGGACATAACGCCGGCATTGCCCACTCCAACGGCGGAGTCTACGCCCACCCCGAAGCCCACCCGCACCCCCGACCCTACGCCCGTGCCCACGGCAAATGAAGCATACCGCCTAAAAGGTGAGGTTATTGAGATAGCCAGCTTTAAAATTGGCAGCGGAAAAGATAATTTAGCGTACGATTACTATCCAACCCCTATGACCGTTTCAGGCCCATCGTCCTT
>URFJ01000078.1 GCA_900547135.1 uncultured Eubacteriales bacterium
AACGCGTCGAGCAAAATATTGCCGCCAAGCGCTTCACACGCCCCCATAGCCAGCGGCAGTATGAAGGCGGCTGTCATGGGTCCGCTAGCAACCCCTCCCGAGTCAAACGCTATTCCAACGAAAATATTGGGTACAATAAAGGATAGGATGATCGCAATCAGGTAACCAGGTATCAAAAACCAAAGTATTGAAATGGACGTAACCACCCTCAGCATTGCAATACCAACTGATATTGCAATGCCTGTGGACAGGCTGCGCTGCATGGCCTTTGATGATACCGCTCCGTTTGATATCTCGGCGACCTGCTTGTTGAGAACATGTACGGCAGGCTCCGCCTTTACTATAAAGTAACCGATAACCATGCCAAGCGGTATCAAAATCCAGTTATAGTCAAGACTGCCAATAATGGTGCCCATATAATGGCCAGCCGGCATGAATCCGATGTTTACTCCCGTTAAAAACAGCACAAGTCCTATATAGGTATAAATCACGCCTACGCCAACGCGCTTCAACGGGCGTTTCTTAAACATGCCCGTAATAAGCTGGAAGATTGCGAACATGACCATAATGGGAAGCAGCGCAAGCGCGACCTCTTTTAAGTACAGCGGAATCCCCGTTGTAAAGGCCGCCGCAACGTCAGAGGTGGTCTCAACCAAAGGAACCGAAATAGCGGAGTATGAAGATCCGCTAGGCGTATAGAAAATTCCTAGAAGCATAATAGCCAGAATCGGCCCAATGCTGCATATGGAAACAAGACCAAAGCTATCATCCTGCGAATCCCTATCGCTTCTTACCGACGACATACCTATGCCCAGCGCCATAATAAAGGGAACTGTAATCGGTCCTGTCGTGACGCCGCCGGAATCAAACGCTACAGCTAAAAACGACTTTGGAATAAATATTGAAAAGATGAAGGTAAATACATATAAAGCCAAGAGTATAAATTTTAGAGGCACTCGGAACAGTATCCTTAGCATTGCCATTACTAGAAATATACCTACGCCGGCAGCTACGGTTATTATTATCACTGCGTTTGGAATTGACGGAACCTGTGTAGCAAGAACCGATAGATCTGGTTCAGCTATGGTTATTATAAATCCGATCAAAAAGCATACCGGAAGGATTATGCCCAGCTTGCCTATTTTAGTGATTTGTTCTCCGGCCCCCTCGCCAAAGGGCAGCATAGCCATATCAGCGCCTAATGTGAAAAATCCCATCCCTACTATCAACAGCGCTGCTCCAACCATAAACAACACAAGGGTCCCTATAGGCATCGGCGAAACGGTAATGCTCAATATAAGCACTATTACAGTTATAGGTAATACAGATGAGAGCGATTCTTTAATTTTCTCTTTTAAATTTTTGTTCATACGTTCGCTCCTTTCATAAAAAATTCAATATCAGTCTTCCTCCACTTCATTTCAATGATGGTTTGCGCTGATCGCCTGACATAATATTGGAATTACATAATGCATATATTTAGTATAATTCATATGCAAAACTTAGTCAATAAGCCGGTTAAGCATAAATAACTAACTATTTTTTTGCCTTTTCCAATAATTTAAAAACGGTTTTTTCATCAGGTGTGACATATACCGTTTTTTGGTCTGTATATATTACCATCCCAGGCTTGGCCCCGGCAGGCTTCTTTACAAATTTTTTAAGGGTATAATCAACCGGTACGTTTTCACCCGTTCTTGAACGGCTGTAATATGCGGCCAAGAGCGCAGCCTCAAATAATGTCTGCCTGGGCAGCTCGCCCGTATGCTGCGCCACAACATGGGACCCTGGAATATCCTTTACGTGGAACCACCAATCGTTGGGCCTGGCCACCTTTAGGGTAAGCATATCGTTTTGGCGGTTATTTTTACCAACCATAAGTTCTATTCCGTCGGATGATACGAACCGCATTGGCTTTGAGACTGCGGGCATAACCTTTCTTGACCTCTTTACCGATGATTTGCGGATATATCTAAGCGATACCATCTCCTGCTTTATCTCTTCGATATCAGCCTGTGTTTCACACTTGGCAAGATTATCAAGCTGGCCTTCCAAATAAGCTAACTCATATGATGTTTCCCTCATTTGCTCACAGCTCATCTCTCTGGCCCTCTGCCCCTTCCTATAACGCTTATAATATAGCTGAGCATTCTCGGATGGTGAAAGTTTAGGATCCAGCGTAATAATAGCTCTGCTTGGCGGGTCACAATAGTAATTTTCAGCAACAAACTCGGCCATGCCCTTGTTAATTCGGTAAAGGTTAGCCGTTACCAGTTCGCCGTTAAGCCTTATACGCTCGAGTTCATCATCCGAAGGGCATTCCTCTGACAGCATGTTAAGCTTGCGTTCACAACGTGCGATAGCGTTTTGTATCAGTTTTTGTAGCGACAGATAACGCTGTCTCAGCCTGTCTTCTACGTCTCTATTGGAATACATGGCGTCCAAAGCTTCCCATACGCTTGGGTACTCTACCGTATCCAAATGTGAAGGCGGAAATGGATAAACAGCTTTTACATCGCCGCCAGGCCCGCAGATAGCTGTGGGAGTAAACCTACCCGCAGCTATATCGGCATAAAAGTCGACCAGCCCAGAGCAAAGTTTATCCTTCTCGGCATCTTCAAGCATTTCGCAGCGGTCTTTACAAACGCCTATATAGTTTGAAAGCAGCTTTGCCATATCTGGCGATAGGCCATAAAATGAACCGCTCAGCTTTTTATCCAACCTACCCTCCGCTTCGAGCGCAGCCGCAAAATCATTGTATTCAGCATGCCGCGGATTAAGCTTTTCCTGGGTTTTGGGGATGCTGTATATTACTCCCGGCAGTATTGGACGAACAGCTGACATGGAGAGGTCAACACGCTTAATTGAATCAAGTATAACGTCCTTTTCATTGACCAGCATTATATTCGAATGCTTACCCATAACTTCACATATTAGCTTATAGACCGCCAAGTCACCTAAATCATTGTATGTGGAAATGCGGAAAACAACAATTCTATCAAAATTCGGCTGGTCAACCGACAATATTCTACCTCCGGTCAGATGTTTTCTCAACAGCATGCAAAACATTGGGGGCTCGGCCGGATTTTCCGGCCGCTGGCCCGTGAGCTGGACACGGCTATTTTCCGCAGACGCTGACAGCAAAAGCCTGTAAGCGGAGCCGTATGATCGCACGGTAATAATCAGTTCGTCCCTTCCTGGCTGTTGTATTTTATCTATCTTACCGTCAATAAGCAAAGTCAATTCGCTTACCGCAGCCGCCAAAGTCAATCCGTCCATCAATCCCTCACGACAGTGTTTCTCAGCACGCCTATACCCTCTATTTCAACTTCTACCAGGTCGCCCGCCTCCATACTCCCTATTCCCTCTGGCGTACCGGTCGCAACTATATCTCCTGGAAGCAGTGTCATAACCTCAGTTATATAGCAGATCAGCTCATCAATGTTATATGTCATCATATCAGTCGTTGAATTCTGCCGCACCTCTTTGTTTAAACGCGTAGCAATGCTTAGGCGCGAAGCGTCCAGCTCGGTTTCAATATGCGGTCCGACCGGGCAAAACGTGTCAAACCCCTTGCCCCTCGTCCATTGGTGATCGCTTTTTTGTATATCCCTAGCTGTAACGTCGTTAAGGCATGTATACCCGAAGATGTATTCCTTCGCATGGCCAGCCTTTATGTTTCTGCATCTCCTGCCGATAACAACGCCCAGCTCGCCTTCATAGTCCAGCCTTTTGCTGATATTTGGATACACAATGAAGTCGTTTGGCCCAATAACGCTTGTGCTGGGCTTCAAAAACAGCAGCGGCTCTTTTGGCCTGCCCTCGCCCATTTCATCCGCATGCGCTGCATAATTCTTTCCGACAGCTACAATCTTTGACGGCTGGCAGGGGGCAAGCAATTTAACTGCATCTAGTTCATATTCAATGCCCGCATATTCTATTTTATCAAACGGAAATCCTTTCAAACGAAGGACCCTATTTTCATCAATTACGCCATAAAAGCTCTCACTTCCTGCCATAACCCTGCATACCCGCATAAAACACCTCCATAAAAAATACATATATATGTATTTTATCATAAGTGGAAAGCTGCGTCCACAGGTTCGATGGTTGAAGCTGATACCTCATAAGCGGTCCTGGTCAGCAATTCCCCATTTGGCAATCTCTTTTGATATTCGCGGCTTTGTAGCCTTCCGTTTAACACAATGGCGTCTCCAACATTTAAGGTTCCGGCATATCTTGCGTTTCTTCCCCAGGCTATGCACGGCAGATAATCGGATTTGTTATACGCTCTGTTTACCGCTATTAATATATCGGCTATTTCCCGCTCAAAAGGCGTAGTTCTGTATATTACCGGTTTACATATAAATCCATTTAGGACAACCTCATTGCGCGGCTTTATTTCCTCCACCCTCTCGGCATGCCTGGCAAACGCCGTTATTATCAGCCGGCTGACTCCACCAGACTGTTTATTGTAAGAGCGAAGCTGACCATTTATGGACAGCCCGTCTCCGATATCAACCTTGGGAAGGAGCCTGTCAGAGATCGTAACCGGCAGCATATCCTTTACTCCGCTAAGCCGTCCAACACAAATCGTTAGCGTATAAAAAGCCTCACCATATAGGTGATGACTATATTCAGGAACGCTTTCCACCGCTCCTTCGATGTGTATACGGTTGTTTTCCATCATATGCGCATTCCTCTCCACCATCGTATTGACCTTAAAGAATATTCCTAAAATCGTTTCCTTATGCAAACAGGGGCATATATGCCCCTGTTTTGTACAAATAATTATTGAATATATGGTTTAGGTTCTTCTGCGCGCCTCTACGATTACATCATCAAGTACTGTGAATATCATTGGCGTTCCTTTGCTGACCCTTGGCTCTATTGGTACATTATCGGTATTTATTGCAGTTTCTTCCCCATGCAGCTTTTTAATGGTAATATTATACGGGTCTCTTACATAAAATGCCGCCGCCACTGCACTGCCGTTAGAATTATTGCGTTTGAAGTCAAACGTTTTCAAGCCCTTGCCGTGCCTGTTTTGCAGATCGTAATCAAATATAAAGCTCCTTTTCATGTAGCCCCTGTCGCTTATGATCAGAATCTCACCTGCATCCTGTGGCTGACATGCAAAGATTACATAGTCATCCTGATCGAGTTTGATGCCCTTAACGCCTGCCGCGGTGCGTCCCGTCGGAGCTATCGCGGATATAGGATATCGTATGCTCATGCCATTTCTTGTAATCATTATGATTGAATCCCCATTTTCGTGCTCTACGCCAAGCAGCGTGTCGTTATCCTTTAATGTTATCGCTACAATGCGCTTTTGCTTTGTTTTAAACTCACAGGCTTTCGTTGCCTTTGCCATTCCATTTTTAGTATAAAAGAATATCAGGCCCTCCGTGTCTCCGACAAATGCTGATACAACCCTTTCCCCATTTTCCATAGGTATTAGCGAGCCAAGGCTTACCGGACGCGAATTGGGCTTGGACTCAGGAATGTCCTCAATGCACAGCGACATACAATAGCCCGTATTGGTAAACAGCCTTATACGCTTGTCTGTATACGTATCAAAAACATGCATGGGCTTTTCAGCAGCGGTCTGCTCTGCATTAAAGAACCGCTTTGGTACCCTTCTAAGCTTTTCATCCGGCAGCACCGATATCACAACGGGCTCTGGCGCCTTAAGGTCTTCAATGGGTATCTCAATGGTGGGCTGGTCGTCAAGCAGCTTTGTGCGCCGCGGTGCTGCAAACCTGCCCTTTATCTCAGTAAGCTCATCCCGTATAACTCCATTTAATTTTTTAGGTGAAGCCAAAATATAGCTGAGCTTTTCAATAAGCTTAGTTATCTCTTTGTACTCCTTTTGTATTGAAGTCATCTCCAGGTTCGTAAGCCTCTGAAGGCGAAGGTCAAGTATAGCCTGGGCCTGCGGTTCCGACAACTCAAACCTTTGCATTAGCGAATCCCTGGCAGCCTTTGGATTCTTAGACGCCCTGATGATGGCAATTACTTCATCAATATTATCAATGGCTATCATCAGACCCCTGAGTATATGTTCGCGCTTTTTAGCGTTGTCAAGCTCATAGCTTGTTCGCCTTATTACGACATCCCGTTGATGAAGTATATAATGATGTATCAACTCTTTCAACCCTATCTGCCTTGGCTTTCCCTCAACGATTGCGACCATATTGACGCCAAACGTGGTTTGAAGATCCGAGTATTTAAAAAGATATTGCAGTATTCTTTCTGCGTCGGCTTCCTTTTTTACCTCTATTACCGCCCTCATGCCGGTCCTGTCCGACTCATCCCGTATATCCGATATTCCCGAAAACAATTCCTTTTTTGACTGGCTAAGCTTCAAAATATCCTCAAGCAAACGCGCCTTATTGGTCTGATAAGGCAGTTCGGTTATTACTATCAGCTTTCTTCCGTTTTTTTGTTCTTCAATGCTTGTCCTGGCGCGCAGGGTCAGCTTTCCTCTTCCTGTAGAATACGCGTCCCTTATCTCATGCGAGCGCAGCAAAAATCCCCCGGTTGGAAAGTCGGGGCAAGGTATGTGGGCCATAAGCCCGTCAACTGTTATTTCCGGGTTGTCCAGCTGGGCTATCACTGCATCAATCGCTTCAACGAGGTTATGCGAAGGTATGTTGGTAGCCAATCCCACGGCGATTCCCGACGAGCCGTTTACAAGCAGGTTTGGATACCTGCCAGGAAGCACTTCCGGCTCCTTTAGGGTATCGTCGAAGTTAAGGCCAAACTTAACCGTATCCTTATCTATATCCCGCAGCAGCTCCATTGCAGCTTCAGTCATCCTGGCCTCTGTATACCTCATGGCCGCCGCGCTGTCCCCGTCTACCGAGCCAAAGTTGCCGTGACCGTTTACGAGCGGAGCGCTCATATTAAAGCCCTGTGCCATCCTGACCATAGCATCATAAACGGATGAATCGCCATGGGGATGATACTTGCCCAAACAATCGCCCACTATACGCGCGCTCTTCCTGAACGGCTTGTCCGGAGTCAAGCCAAGTTCCAGCATTGTATATAATATTCGGCGCTGCACTGGTTTCAGCCCGTCTTCTACCCGCGGCAACGCGCGCTCCAAGATTACATGTTCCGCATATGGTATCATGGACGAGTGCATTACCTCCTCCATGCCTCGTAGAATTACCTTTTCTCCCTCTTTTTTGGGAATACTTTTCTTTTTATTAGCCATTGCTTACACCACTCTTCTCTATGCGCGCCTCGAATGAATCCTGCCTGTTAAAGTTAGCGTACTCTGTGATATACTCTTTTCTTGGAGCTACATCGTCTCCCATCAAAACAGTTACCATCCTTTCCACATCCGCGGCATCCTCAATGCCGACCCTGATAAGGGTTCGCCTGCCTGGGTCCATGGTGGTCTCCCACAGTTGCTCAGGGTTCATCTCTCCTAGTCCTTTATATCTTTGAAGCGTATAACCTCTCAGACCTTTTGTAATACCTGCAAGCTCATCGTCTGAATATGCATATTCTATATAGGTTCCCTTCTGGATCTTATATAGAGGAGGAAGGCCTATATAAACGTGGCCGTCTATTATAAGCTCCTTCATATAGCGATAGAAAAAAGTAAGAAGTATTGCGCGTATATGTGCGCCGTCCTGATCGGCGTCCGATAAAATAATTACTCTGTCGTATTTTAAGCCGCTTAGTGAAAAATCGGAGCCGATACCAGTGCCCATAGCCGTTATAATCGATCTGAATTCAGCATTTGCAAGCACTTGATCTATACGTTTTTTTTCAGCGTTCAGCGGCTTCCCACGAAGTGGCAGTATAGCCTGAAACCTTCTATCCCTTCCCTGCTTTGCGCTGCCGCCTGCCGAATCGCCCTCAACAATGAACAACTCGTTCTCCAGAGGATTACGGCCTGTGCAGCTGGACAGCTTTCCTACCAGCGGCGCGTTTTCAAGCTTATTCTTTTCCCTTGCCATGCTCTTAGCCTTGCGGGCGGCCTCCTTAACCTTAGCGGCCTTTATCGCCTTATCAGCAATTCTATTTGGAACTTCGGCATTTTTCAAATCCTCAAAATAGTTTGTAAGGCCTTCAAGTATTATTGAGTCGACGACTGGTCTGGCCTCGGTGTTGCCAAGCCTCGTTTTCGTCTGCCCTTCAAACTGAATATTCTGCATCTTAACGGATAGAACGGCAACCATGCCTTCCCTGAAGTCGTCTCCTGAGAGCTGCTGGTCCTTTTCTTTAATCAGGTTAATCCTTTTGCAATAGTCGTTCATCGATTTTGTCAATGCAGATTTAAATCCGGATTCATGCGTTCCGCCTTCGGTAGTAGGAATATTGTTAACGTAGGAAAAAAGATTCTCAGCATAGCCGTCATTATGCTGCATTGCCATTTCCACGATAATCCCGTCTTTACTGCCGCATACGTAAATCGGATCATCGTATATGCGTGTTTTGTCGGAATTAAGCTCTTTGACAAAATCCCTTATGCCGCCCTTGTAATGGAACTCTCGACTCCTGCTTTC
This sequence comes from uncultured Eubacteriales bacterium, assembly GCA_900547135.1. Classification (GTDB taxonomy): domain Bacteria; phylum Bacillota; class Clostridia; order Christensenellales; family CAG-138; genus UMGS946. The sequence goes on from URFJ01000078.1 coordinate 8,526, forward strand.
TCCCTTTGACCTATTGTCCACAAGGGTAAACGTAACCCCCCCATTTAAATACGCCAGCTCGCGCAAACGCTTTGATACCATATCAAAGTTTACTTCTATAGTATCAAAAACGTCTATATCCGGCAAAAAGGTTATCTTTGATCCTTTTTTGCGCGTACGCCCAAGCTCATTCAGGGGCGATGTCGGCTCTCCAGCCTTTATATTGCCTTCGTCATCAATATAGCTGCAAAATTCTTGCCGGTATGCCCTTCCATTATAGTAGACTTCAACTGTAAGATGTTTGGAAAGCGCGTTAACAACGCTGGCTCCAACGCCATGCAGACCGCCGGAATATGCGTAGCTGGCATCGCTGAATTTGCCTCCGGCGTGAAGCCGCGTAAACACCACCTCAACACCGGAGACACCAAGTTTTTCATGCGTACCTACGGGTATTCCCCTGCCGTTGTCCTCAACCGTTATGGACATATCCCTATTGAGGGTTACGCTTACGCGATCCGCATATCCGTTAGCGGCTTCGTCAACCGCGTTGTCAACTATCTCCCACAGCATATGATGCAGCCCACGCTGGCCTGTGCTGCCTATATACATGCCCGGGCGGATACGGACTGCCTCAAGCCCCTCCATTACCTTTATATCATCTACTGTATAAGCCTTCATGTTTCTCCTTGCTAATAATAAACTTGCAGCCGTTAATATACCCCTTTTTATCCAACTAAGACATTATAAGGCTAATGCGGTTTTAAGGCAAGTATGCTGATATAGTCATAAATCTAATAAGCTATAAAACTGTCGGTAGTTTTGTTTAGTACAACTGTAACATATGTTTGTTTCCTCCCTGCCCAGTATAAATAATTATTTTATAAATGCCCTTAATATTCTATTCTTCCTGTATAAAATAATAATATTAATTGTTACTTATTTATTTCAGAAAAATCGCTCGATAAATTGACCAAATTTGTAGCCGCCGCATATTA
>URFJ01000079.1 GCA_900547135.1 uncultured Eubacteriales bacterium
AAGGAAGAACTTTGCGATGTTTACCATGCAGTTATCCTCGTCTATGACGATCATTCCGCCAGAACCCATCATTGAGCCTATTGAGATAAGGTTGTCATAGTCGATCGGGATGTCTAGGTGCTCTGCCGGAATACATCCGCCGGAAGGTCCGCCCGTCTGCGCGGCTTTGAATTTCTTTCCATTGGGAATACCGCCTCCGATATCGTAGATTACCTCTCGAAGCGTTGTTCCCATCGGGATTTCAACTAGTCCTGTGTTATTGATCTTTCCGCCTAGAGCGAAAACTTTTGTTCCCTTGCTCTTCTCGGTTCCCATTGATGCAAACCATTCGGGCCCCTTAAGTATTATCTGACATACGTTTGCATATGTCTCAACGTTATTTAAAAGCGTGGGTTTTCCAAACAGACCCTTTACAGCTGGGAACGGAGGACGCGGACGAGGTTCGCCGCGCTGACCTTCTATTGAGGCCAGAAGCGCTGTTTCCTCTCCGCATACGAACGCGCCTGAACCAAGCCTCAGGTCTATGTCGAAACAGAAATCGGTTCCGAATATGTTATTGCCGAGCACGCCGATTTCGCGGGCCTGCTTTATTGCTATGCGCAGACGTTTAACGGCTATTGGATATTCAGCCCTTACATATATATAACCCTGCTGGGCGCCGATAGCGTATCCCGCTATGGCCATCGCCTCAAGCACGCTATGCGGGTCGCCCTCAAGCACGGAACGATCCATAAACGCGCCCGGGTCACCCTCGTCGGCGTTGCAGCAGACATATTTAACATCGCTTTCAGGCTGTTTGGCGAGCTGCCATTTCAATCCCGTCGGGAAGCCTCCGCCTCCGCGTCCGCGAAGCCCAGACCTCTTTATGATGTCAACGACTTCATCACGCGACAACTCTGTAAGGCACTTTGCCAGCGCCGCATATCCGTCAAACGCTATATATTCCTCAATATTCTCAGGGTCTATTACGCCGCAGTTGCGAAGCGCAACACGCTTTTGCTTTTTATAAAAATCAACCTCGTCCAGCGAACGGATTTCTTTTTCCTCGGTGACGCTTTCTTTGTAGAGCAGGTCGGTGACAATACGGCCTTTTAGCAGATGCTCCGCTACTATGCGCTCCACGTCGCCAACCTTGATGTGGCTGTAAAACGCGCCCTCCGGATAGATGATAACCACCGGCCCCGTTTCGCACAGGCCGAAACATCCCGTACGCACTACCTTAACTTCTTTTTCAAGGCCGGCCTTGGCTATTTCCTCTTCAAATTTCTTTATTATGTTCGGTGAGCCGGAGGAAGTACAGCCGGTTCCCGTACATATCAATACTTGTGAACGGTAAAAATCCATTATAAGAACCTCCTACAGCTTATTTATGGTTTGATTCGTAATAGCCGATAGTATATTCATCAACCGCCCTGCCGTTGACAATATGTTCGGTGACTATACGCGGAACCATATCCGGATTGACTTTAACATAGGTGACCTTTTCTTCTCCAGGCTTATACACCTCGACTATTGGCTCAAGCCTGCAAACGCCTATGCAGCCGGTCTGGGCGACAACCACATTATTAAGCGAGCGCTTGGCTACCTCGTCCATGAACGCCGCCAGCACCGGACGCGCTCCCGCAGCGATTCCGCATGTCGCCATACCTACTACAACCCTTGTGCCATTGTGGTCCTTGCGTAGATTGATGTTTTCAAGCGTCTTCTTGCGAATAGCTTCAAGTTCCTGTAATGATTTCATTATTTATATACCTCCGTTTAATTCTTCAATACCCTGATTGAGATATTCACGCATCCACGCCATTACATCGGGGAGATTCAGTGGTATTCCCTCGCCGAGTATGCAGCGGATTTCCCTTGTATCAAAGCTAAATTCCTTTCCATCCACTGTATACCTGTATACAAAGTCAATTCCCTCGTTGCAGGCAGCCAGCGCAAGCATCGTTTCCGCCATGTCTCCAATGGGAGGGCGGTCTATATTTGATATGGCATAGGAAGCGCTTATATACGTTCCTTCGCCCGGCTTGGAGCTAAGCTCAAAGCTTCCTCCGCACTCCTCTGCGCCCATCTTAAAAAACGGTATCCCCAATCCAACCTTGCGCGTGGTTCGTGACGTCTCAAACGGGCTTACAACCCTGCCGACCGTTTCCTCATCCATTCCGCAGCCATTATCCTTGACGGAGGTAAAAATAGCGTCCCTCTCGTGGTTGACAATAACCTCAATTTCTATAAGGGTTGCGCCGGCGCTTATGGAATTCTGGGCGATATCCATAATATGAAGGGCGATTTCCTTCATCAGCATGGTTTTACCCCATCTGGCGGTGCTTCTCGATGATGTCCTTTACATCGCCGGGCACCAGTCTGCCGTAAACGTCGTCATTTATCATCATTGCCGGCGCCAGACCGCAACAGCCTATGCAGCGCGTGGCGTTAAGCGTAAACATTCCATCCTCGGTGGTACGGCCGACCTTGACTCCAAGCTGCTTTTCAAGCTCATCAATTATAAGCTGTGCTCCCCTTACATAGCAGGCGGTGCCAAGGCACATTCCGATAGTATATTTTCCGCTGGGCTCAAGGGTAAAGAGTGAATAAAACGTGGCCACACCATATATTGTAGAAACTGGTTCGCCCGTCTTCTCGGAGATGTAGTTCTGCACCTCCTCATCGACGCAGCCGATTATCTCCTGCGCGCCCTGCATAATGGGCAACAGGCCGCCGGGCTCATCCTTCCACTGCTCAATGATTCTGTCTAGCTCTTTAAACTGTTCCTTCCGAGTGCTGTTCTCGTTGGCCATTACCTTACCTCCTCGATATATCGCCCCCACCAAAGGGCATTTTTAAAAATAAACAGCGATAATTTCGCATCAGAATGATACTAACATATGTGGTTGAGAAAATAAAGGGCTTACATTATTATAATGGGGATATATTTGTTGGAAAACGATGATTTTAGATGACAAGCCTCTGAAAAACCATAACTTTGTAATCAGGTTTTAATCTATATTTGTAAATTTTGATCGATTAAATTTTAATTATTTAATCATTGAAGTCATTCCAGATGAATGATATTATTTATTAAGAAGTTTAGGTTGAATTAATATAAGGGTATGCGGGGATGGGTGATTTATGAAGCTCTATATTAAACAAAAGGTGTTGTCCATAGGTGATAGATATAACGTTACAGACGGCGACGGAAACGTTATATTCAGCGTTAAGGGAGAGGTTTTTACCTGGGGCTCAAAGCTGCATGTCTTTGACGCCTCTGGCGGCGAAGTTTTCTTTATTGCGCGCAGGTTGCTTAGGTTTATGCCGGAGTACGTGATATATTCAGGCGGCGTTCAATGCGCAACAATCCGTAAGCACTTTGCGCTTTTCTCCCATAACATCACCATAGAAAGCCAGTACGGCATGTTTGAAATAAGCGGGGATATCTGGGGGATGTGCTTTGATATCATGTGCAACGGTTCACTGCTTGGCAGGATAGATAAAAAGTGGCTGGCATGGGGCGATTCCTACTGCCTGGCAATTCAGGATGACAGCAACGCCGCCTTTTTCGTTGCCATTGTAATTGCTATAGACAACTGCATACATAATGGCAACAACTGACAGGCGGCGGCTTATCAGCTATCAAGGTTTTCAAGATATATGTCTATGTCCGAAAGGGAACTAAACGCTATGCCATTTGACAGGGCCTCTACAGCAGCTTCGTCAACGCTTGTAACGTCGATGGATAGGTTCATCAGCTGCCCTGGCTTCAGCGTTACCTCATCTGTCCTATATACATACAACCTTCCTTCTTCCAGCTTAAGCAGGTAATGGTCCGGGCAATGGCCCTCAATCTTGCACTGCATCAGCAGACTTTCTTTTTCAAACTGTGCTATCGTATATCCAGGATACATCTTCTTTATTTCATCCTCGATCATTCCCGTTAAAGACGCCGTCGGGCTACGGGTTATGGTATGTCCGCACTCCAAAAAATTATATTCAAATATGACATTCGTCTCAGGAAGCACGCTCTTTGGCCCCATGTTTGCTACGTTATCCGTATCGTTAGGCAGCTCGGCAGCTTCGCTGCCTCCAAATACGAGATATCCTATGCCAAGTCCTGACATGAAAATGAAAACTGATATGCACGCCAGCACCAGAACCGTCTTTTTTGAAGTTTCACCGTTAAAAATACGCATAAATATCCCCTCCTGTTCATAAGTTTTTCCTAAACAGCAAGGAATTATACAAACACATTTATAATAACAATCTTTAAGATTAAAAATAGTATACGCCCTAGCTGAGTGATCCAACTGCCAGCATCAAAAGCGGCACCGCTATAAAGCACGCAAGCGTTGTCAGGCTCATTCCCGCTGCTACATACTTTTCATCCGACTCAACGCTAGACGCAACTACAACGGCCTGCGTCATCACCGGCATCGCCGCCTCAATAACAAATACGCTTTCTCCAATTCCGCTGAATCCCATCATTTCGCACAATAAAAGCATCGTTGCCGGAGCAACAATAAACCGCATAAGCATGACAGCCGTCATTCCCCTGTCCATCCTTATGTTTTTAATACCCGTCTCAAACAAAAGATACCCAACATACAGGAGCGCCAAGGGTGTGACTATGTTCCCAAGATATGAGCAAAAGCTTATTACAAGCCCTGGGGGTTCAAACCCAATCAGCAGCAACGGTATGCACACCAAAAGCGTTATTAGCGGTGGGGTCGCCATCCTTTTAGCGTCATGTACAAAGCTGTGCTTTGTACCCTCCTTATCGGCTGAGCGCTGTATCAATGAATTTCCTATCGTCCAAAACAGCGATGTGTTGACAAGGTAAAAGAACATTACATAGGTTACCGCGGCCTCTCCAAACAATTCCCCGCACATTGGCAGTCCTATGAAGATTGAATTGGAAAACGCGCACATCACTATAAATCCGCCCCTTCGTACACGCTCAATTCTAAGCAACCTGGAAATCACAACGCCAAGGATAAGGGTGGTGGCCATTGACAGTATAGGAAGTAGCACCAGATAGCCCGTGCTGTTCAGCATTTCGATGGAAAACTGCGTAAAAATATTATAAGCGCATAACGCGGGCATGCCCACATTGATAATCAGCTTTATCGTAAACTTTTTGTGTTCTTTTCGCATCCACCCTAACCGGCCAAACACATAACCGACGGATATAATCATAAGCACCAGCAGGACGGCGGACAAAGAGTGAAGCATTTCAGACATAATATAAGGCCCTTAGTCGTGATAGAATATTCCGTTTAGTTGCATAAAAAGATCAGCCGTTAAACGGTTTTTTCTTATACGCAAGCACTGTTTATATATACGCAGCTGGCAGTTTCCACGCATCCGCCTTGCCACGGCAAAGCGTTGCTCGAAAATATCACCTGGGCTTATTGATGAAGTTACGCATTAATACAAAAAGCTACAATGCCTAGTCCATCAGGCTTACCATCCAGGCAGGCGGCATGCGCCTTTCACCTGCCAAATCAGCTATATAAGCAAAGAATCAGTGGGGAGAGACAGGAATTTCATCATAAACAGCCCTTGGTCCCCCAACATACTTTGGCCTGGTTCGCGCCATGGTTACATTTGCTTCGCCAAGTTTTCTTTTATTCGTATGTATTGGTACAACCACGGGATGCATATGCATTCCGATAAACGTCCCTCCTATATCTATTCCAGCGGATGCCTTACCCCTCAGATCCTCCACAATTACCGGATCGCTGAAGCGCTCAATAGCTTGCATGGCAAATGCTCCGCCAGCATGAAGCTGCGGGCGTACCCATACCTGAGTGAGGTCATAACGCTCCATGCACTCCCTCTCTATAACAAGAACCCTGTTCAAATGTTCGCAGCACTGAACGGCAAGATATAACCCCCTGTCAATGATGGGTTGATAAAAAGCTTCCATTATTTTGCGGGCAATGTCCGAACTTGAATTTGTACCGATCAGCTGCCCGCCAATCTCGCTTGTCGAACAGCCTACAACGACGATGTCCCCTTTTTTTAACATTACGGCGGCACTGAGAAGCTCATTCACCGCTTCCTTTGCCTGCATATTGATGTTATCCATGCGTTTCCTCCATACTTGATAAAACAGCTATAATTATATCTGAGTAAACATATAATTGCAAACATCGATTTGTCCGTCATAACAACTCCGCTTTATTTCATCATATTGCATGTTTTTGAGCAAGGCGTTATAATGGGCGCAGCAAAGCAAGGAGGCGCACCGATGTTGGATATTCTTGTTACAATACCAGCAAATGAGGAACACGTGAATAAGCTTGCAGAAGCAGCCCGCAACGCTCATGATGTACGCTTTACTTTTATAAGTCAGGACGACCTTGGCCCTGAGGACGTGGCCGGCCGGGACGCAGTGATTGGCAATATACCTCACGAACTAATCATATATGCCCGTAAAATGAAGTGGCTACAGTTGAATACGGCGGGAGCCGATGGATATCCTGAACTTATACCCGACGGCGTCAAGCTTACAAACGCCAGCGGCGCGTTTGGCCTGGCAATCAGCGAACACATGCTTGGCATGACGCTTATGCTGATGAAGCGCCTGCATCAGTACAGAGACAATCAGATTGAAAGTCTGTGGCGCGATGAGGGGCCAGTCTCATCCCTTGAGGACGCGGTCATCCTGTCTGTCGGGCTTGGCGACATAGGCGGGGAGTTTGCGCGCAAATGCAAAGCACTCGGCGCATATGCCATAGGCATTAGGCGTTCGCTGCACGATAAACCCGATTATGTTGACGAATTATATACGCCTGAATCGCTTGATTCGCTTCTGCCCCGCGCAGATGTGACAGCTCTGTCCGTCCCCGGCACTGACGCTACGCAAGGTTTGATAAGCCAGGAGAGGCTAAAGCTTATGAAGCAGGGCGCGATCATAATAAACGTTGGCAGGGGAAACGCGCTTGATACAGACGCGCTGGCGGATTATGTTGAATGCGGAAAGCTTCTATGCGGTCTTGACGTAACAGACCCGGAACCTCTTCCGCGTGAGCATAAGCTATGGAGCCTGAAAAATGCGGTAATTACCCCGCATGTGTCCGGCTTTTTCCATCTTAAACAGACCTTGGATCGTATAGTTGATATATCAGCTAGGAACCTGAGTCTGTATCTTGCCGGCGAACCGCTTCTAAATACGGTGGATAAAGTATCCGGCTACCGATCATATGTAGGGAGGGTGTAATCTATGAAGGATTTAGTTAAGAGTAAGTACTATAAACCCGTTGCGTGCGGCGTGCTCACAGCTATAGTGACAGTGGCCACGATGTTTTTATCCATTCCCATACCAGGTTTCTCGGGGGCGTACATGAATGCCGGCGACGCTGCCGTATATCTTTGCGCATATATGATCGGCGGCTGGTGGGGAGCCGCATGCGCTGGTATAGGAAGCGCGCTTGCTGACGTACTCCTTGGCGCAATGGTGTACGCGCCCGCAACGCTTATAATCAAAGGGTGCATGGCGCTTATTGCGTTTATGATAATGAAACGCTTTAACGGCAAGGCTAAGTTTGCCGCCTTGCCCTTAGCCGGACTTATAATGCCGCTTGGCTATTTTATATATGAAACCATGATCGCAGGCGCTGCTACAGCTGCTGTGGGCATACCGTTTAACTTGATTCAATATGCATGTGGAGTAATATTAGGTTCCTTATCTGTCATAGGTATAAGAAAAGCGCTCAAAATTGAAATGTAATATAAGCCATTAATGCGATTTAAACCACAGCCTTTTCCTGGCTGTGGTTTTGTTCTATACGATTCTTGTGGGCAGCGCAATAATAGGTTTGCTTATTTAGATTAGGTCTTGATTAAAATTATCTATTTAATAGTCACAGTGAGCAAGACTATATCGTTTCTTTATAGCACCCTTTTGCATTTAATTTGAAAGCCTTATTTTGCAATGCTTTAAAATGCCGCTTTTCATGCGGCGGGGGGGGATTGCCCATGGAGGCCCATTTGGGAAAGATAAGTGGTTACACGAAACTCCGGGGCAGTGAAATCGGTAGAGTAACAGCAGAACGAACAGCACCTATCAAAGCTGAAATGAGCGTGCTGGCGCCCGGCATTGACCTCCGCTGTCCGTTCCACTGTTTTGGCATCCGAGGGATGCGACAGTCCAAAGTGCTGTCGTACCCTGATATTATCATATTACCTGTTCTACAGACTTGTATTTTTTCTCTTAAAAAGTTTGCTCCGATTTTTGGATATGAATTCTAATTTCGGTTTCATGATTTACACAATAATTATAGCTATTTTTCATAAAATCAACGATACTCTGATTATGATACATTTCATCCAGTGTTTCAAGGATGTATTTGTCATCCGCTTTCATATCAAAAAAATATGGATAAATACAACCACCATTTTCTCTTTTAAAATATGGGTTGATTGAGCTTAGTCGGCTATCCCTCATAATAGACTCTATAACCATCTCACTTAAGACCCATTTCAAGGACGGCGTTTCATATTCCTCATAACTATCTCCGAATATCTCATGCCAAACATAAAACCAGACAAAATGAATAATTTCATGGATTGCTTCACCAATAGCACCTTTTTCACTGTTTAGATAGAAAATATCAAAAGAATGCTCTTTAAGATAACGAGGTTCAATAGGATTCATAGAAATATTGCACTTCATATAATTAAATAAGCTAGCGCAATCAATTTCAAATGCATCGGATAAAGCGGCGGTAATTTGTGTCTTACAAGCTTCCCAATGTTTGGAATACAAATAAACTTTATCATTTATTATGCTTTCCTGTTCAATATAAACCGTTCTTAACGTCTGTTCAAAATATGCTTTTCTGTCAGTTAAAATCAGCGAAGATGCATATTCTCTATCCAACTGCGGATAGAAATGATAAAGTGGCTCAGACCAGAATGGCGTCGCTTCCTCTGTCTGAAATCCTATAATTTTTTCAATCATATACTCAAAGCCTGGGTTAAACACTTGCAACTCCATAAAATCCCTCCACAAATCTCTATTTAACTTAGTCACCATCTGAAAGCCCTGTCATTTCAAGTCATTTCGCCTGTTTAACGCTCAAACCTCATGTATTTTCCCTTGTTTTTGCCCTTATGAGCCGAAACAAGGGAATTTTTTACTCCCCGCCGACTACCTTATCCAGCAGTCTGGCAGAAGAACGCTTCGCCTCCATTGTGTCGTGAGCGTAAACATTCATCGTGGTACTGACATCGGCATGGCCGAGAAGCTCCTGCACATCTTTGGGAGCAGCGCCGC
>URFJ01000080.1 GCA_900547135.1 uncultured Eubacteriales bacterium
AGCTACAATGGAGCGCATGGAGATAATAAGGGATCTTCGTCTAGGCGAGTTCGACGTTCTTGTGGGAATAAATTTACTGAGGGAAGGCCTGGATCTGCCCGAAGTGGGGCTTGTCGCCATCCTTGATGCGGACAAAGAGGGTTTTTTAAGATCGGATACCTCGCTGATCCAGACCGTCGGGCGCGCCGCCAGGAATTCTGAGGGAAGGGTAATTATGTATGCCGACGAGATAACCGATTCAATGAAAAGGGCAATAGGCGAAACGGAGCGAAGGCGAAACAAGCAGAAGCAGTATAACGAAGAGAATGGGATAACCCCAAGGAGCATCGTAAAGAGAGTTCATGAAGTTCTTGAGATATCCGCTTCGGCCCGCTCCAGGGCGGAGAAGCTGTCCGAAGAGGAGAAGAAAGCGCGTATAAGAATACTGGAAGAAGAGATGAAGAAGGCCGTGCAGGAGCTTGAGTTTGAGCAGGCGGCAAAGCTTCGCGACAATATCTATGAGCTTCAAGGTAAGGACAAGCAGGGCGTTAAGAAAACAGCCCCCGGAACGCCGGGGAGCAAGCGTGCCGCACGCCAGCGCACCAGAAAGTAAAGAGGTAAAAACGTGTTGGGCGATATCGTAATAAAAGGAGCCAGGGAGCATAACCTAAAAAACGTTGATTTGGTACTACCGCGAAACAAGCTGATAGTTTTTACAGGCCTGTCGGGTTCGGGCAAGTCATCGCTTGCCTTTGATACAATATACGCGGAAGGGCAGCGGCGCTACGTTGAGTCGCTTTCATCTTACGCGCGTCAATTCTTGGGCCAGATGGAAAAGCCCGATATAGACTATATTGAGGGACTGTCGCCGGCAATATCAATAGACCAGAAGAGCACGTCGAATAACCCGCGCTCAACCGTAGGTACTGTTACTGAGATTAACGATTATTTGAGGCTTTTGTTTGCTAGAATAGGAAAGCCGCACTGCCCAAAATGCGGAAAGCCCATAGAACGTCAGACTGTCGACCAGGTTATAGACAAGATCAACCAGCTGCCGCAGGGAACCCGCATTCAGATTATCGCTCCAGCTGTAAGGGCCAGAAAGGGAGAACACCAGAAACTGATTGACCGGATACGCAAGGATGGATATGTCAGGGTGAAAATTGACGGTGAGGTCTATGACATAAACGAAACTCCCCAACTTAACAAAAATATTAAGCACACGATTGAAGTGGTGGTGGATAGGCTTATTATAAAGGAAAGCATTGACACTAGGATGTCCGACTCCCTTGAAACCGCCTTCGCATTTAGCGGAGGCCTTGCCAAACTCGATATAATAGGCGGCGAGGAAATACTTTTTTCTCAAAATTATTCATGCCCGGACTGCGGCATAAGCATAGAGGAGCTTACGCCGCGAATGTTTTCGTTCAACAATCCTTTTGGGGCGTGTCCCCACTGTACGGGTTTAGGAATGCTTATGAGGGTTGACCCATCGCTTGTAGTTCCGGACGAAAGAAGGAGTCTTCTTAATGGCGCGATAAGCGTAAGCGGCTGGCAGAGCGACAGCAGCAACACTATGGCACGGATGTATTTCACAGCGCTGTCTAAGGAATATGATTTTTCGCTGGATACGCCCTGGGCAGAGCTTTCAGAAGAGGTTAAGCGCGTTTTGCTCTATGGAACGGGCGAGCGTAAGCTGCATATAAAGTATAAGCGCGACTATGGCAGCGGTGAATTCGACGCCGCGTTTGAAGGCGTAATCAGCAATCTTGAGCGCAGATACCATGAAACCCAATCGGATTACATGAAACGTGAGATCGAATCCTATATGTCCCAGATTCCATGCCCTGAGTGTCATGGAAAGCGCCTTAAGCCCGAAAGTTTGGCCGTAACCGTGAATGAAAGGTCGATTGCACAGGTGAACGACCTAACGGTTTTAGACGTGCGTGCATTCATAGGCTCGCTGCGCCTTACGGACAGCCAGAGAATAATCGCTGAACAGATCATCAAGGAGATAGACTCAAGAATTGGATTCCTGATCAACGTAGGACTTGATTATCTTACGCTTTCGAGGTCGGCCGCGTCGCTGTCCGGAGGAGAGGCGCAGAGGATCAGGCTTGCCACTCAGATAGGCTCAGGCCTGGTTGGGGTGCTCTACATACTTGACGAACCCAGCATCGGACTGCATCAAAGGGATAACGAAAGGCTCTTGCGCACATTAAAGAGCATGCGCGATCTTGGAAACACGCTGATCGTTGTTGAACACGACGAGGAGACAATCCGTGAAGCGGACTATCTGGTGGATATTGGGCCTGGTGCGGGAGCACATGGAGGAGAGATAGTGGCCAAGGGCACGCTGTCGGATATAATGGAATGCAACGAGTCGATAACCGGACAATACCTGTGCGGCGAAAAGCAAATAGATATTCCTGAAAATCGGCGCGAGCTAAATGGGAAATGGCTGTCAATACGCGGCGCTAAGGCAAATAACCTTAAAGGCATAGATGTGGATATTCCACTTGGAATGTTTACCTGCGTTACGGGAGTTTCCGGATCGGGCAAATCAAGCCTAGTAAATGAGATTATAAAAAAGACGCTTTTAAGGGAGCTTAACCGCGCCAAGACAAGGCCGGCCGAATATGGATCAATCAGTGGACTTGAACATCTTGATAAGGTAATTGATATTGACCAGTCCCCAATTGGACGGACGCCCCGAAGCAATCCCGCGACCTATACCGGCCTTTTTGATCTTATCCGCGACCTGTTTTCAATGACACAGGACGCAAAGATGCGGGGATATACAACGAGCCGTTTCAGCTTTAACGTTAAGGGAGGCAGATGCGAAGCCTGTAAAGGGGACGGCATAATAAAAATAGAAATGCACTTTTTGCCGGATGTATACGTTCCATGCGAGGTATGTAAAGGCAAGCGGTATAACCGTGAAACGCTGGAGGTTAAGTATAAGGGGAAATCCATCTATGATGTGCTGGACATGACCGTAGAGGAGGCGCTTGGTTTTTTTTCAAGCCTGCCTAAAATTTCGCGCAAACTTCAAACCCTTTTCGATGTTGGCCTTGGCTATATTAAGCTTGGGCAGCCCTCAACCACACTATCCGGAGGTGAAGCGCAGCGCATTAAGCTTGCTACCGAGCTGTCCAGGCGAAACACTGGAAAGACATTTTATATTTTGGACGAGCCAACGACGGGACTGCACGTAGCCGATGTGCAGAAACTATTGTATATACTGGATAGGCTGTGTGAGGGTGGAAGCTCGGTTCTGGTCATAGAACATAATCTTGAAGTGATAAAAAGAGCCGATTACATAATAGACTTGGGCCCCGAAGGCGGCGACAGGGGAGGCGAGGTTGTTGTTTGCGGCAGGCCGGAGGAGGTAATAAACTGCCGCGAAAGCTATACCGGCCAGTATCTCAAGCCTATGCTGGAGTGTTGATACGGCTATAATACCGTACTACCAGAATAAAAAGGGGATGTATATATGGAATATAGTATGGAACGCTGGTACATGGTTGCTCCACAGAGGTTCTCGGTAAGAAAATATGATGGAGAACCATCTGAAGAAGAGCTTGATGCCCTTAAAGAAATTGCGAAAAGTTTTTCAAGAAACGGAGTTAGAATAGAGCTGGGCAAGGATGCGGATATATTTACACCAATTTTTCTGTGGTATGGCAAGGTTAAGGGGGCGTCGCACTATGCCGCGTTTATAGCCGAGAAGGATACGGATCCAAGAATGATAGGCTACCTCGGGGAAGCGTTTATACTAGAATGCTGCGCCATGGGCCTTGGCACATGCTGGCTTGGAGCTTCGTACAAAAAGAAACTTGCTCAAAAGAGGACTAGGATTTTACAACAGGAGCGGGTTTCATGCATAACGCCAATAGGGTTGCCTGGAGAACAATATGCAGGTCGGCCGAGAAGATCTCTGGATAAGCTTACCGGCTTGACTCAGGATGAGCTTATTGGCCTTCCGGAATGGCAGCAGCGTGCGCTTGAATGCGCAAGAATAGCCCCCTCGGCGGTAAATTCGCAGCCTTGGAGCTTTGAGATAGAAAACGACAAAATTATCGTGAGTTGTATATCCAAAAATTTTGGATACGGCATGCTTGACTGCGGCATCGCAATGCTTCATATTGAACTTGGGGCATCGCATTGCGATGTTTCCGGGGAGTGGAAGCTTAGGGACAGCGACGCTGTTTTCATTCCTAAACTATGATTGTCTTGAATCAAAGCGTGCTGTGAATAGGGTCCGGCTTGGTATTAAATTTAAGAAAAATAAGCGTATGGGAGACTAATTCGTAAAGAACATACGGGTATATGGCTATAAACCATATAGAATTATCGCGGTGCATGGCGTATCTTGCTTGAAAAGCATTGTGTTATAATCTATAATTAAGGTGTAGTAAATTGTAAGAGGAGGAAATAACATGAAGAAGTATCGTTGTACAGTATGCGGCTACATACATGAGGGCGACAATCCCCCTGAATTTTGCCCGGTATGCAAAGTACCCGCCATCAAGTTTGTATTAGTAGAGGAAACCGATATGGCGTGGGCGGCTGAACACATGATAGGCGTTGCTAAAGGTGTCGATGAGACTATAATATCGGGTCTGCGCGCTAACTTTGAGGGCGAATGTACAGAGGTAGGGATGTACCTTGCCATGAGCCGGGTTGCGGATCGCGAAGGATATCCTGAAGTTGCGGAAGCATACAAACGAATAGCGTTTGAGGAGGCTGAACACGCCGCCAAGTTCGCTGAACTTCTTGGAGAGTGCGTTACAGACAGCACAATGAAGAATTTGGAGCTTAGGGTTGCGGCCGAGCATGGCGCGACTCAGGGCAAGGTTGACCTTGCCACTATGGCAAAAAAGCAGAACCTTGACGCAATCCATGATACAGTACATGAGATGGCGCGCGATGAGGCGCGCCATGGGAAGGCGTTTAAGGGACTGCTGGATAGATATTTCGGTAAATAGCCGCAATGTAAGCAGTTATTAGGATGTAACTAAGGAAATATAGTAAACTAATAAGCGTTTTATGGGTTTGCGGCATGGCACTAAATAGCCACGCCGCAAATTTCATATATTTTAAACATCTTTGCTAATCTAAAAATTGTTTAAAACTTTACCATAATATCAATAGTAAATCCAAGCGTGATTAGAGGAATACTATAAAAAAACGGCTGGAGATGTTGCTTATGAATAGATGGAGAACTTATACATTATTATTTATTATATTAACTATAACGATTTTGTTCGGGTGCAAAGAAGAACCTGGCGTTGATAACGATACCCTGGGAGATATGATATCAATAGACGGGGTTGACGTGTCCGGCATGAGTCTCAGCGATGCCTATGAGTCGTTGACGTATGCGCATGAACAGATGTTGGCTGGCACAAAGTTTGTAATAAAGACGGATAAGGCGGAAACCGTCGAAATAAAGGCCTCAGAGCTTCCCTTCTCATTTAATGTTCAAAAGGCGTTGGAAGAGGCCTTCTCTTTGGAACCTTACCAAATATCAAGCGGTGAACGAAGGATGCTGCAATGCCAGATAGCCTATAATGAGGAAGAGGGAATTAAAACAATTGACTCAAAGACAAAGAACTTATATGTAGACCCGGTGGACGCAAAGGCGGTCTATGATCCCAACGCCGCCGAGGGATTTAAATTTGTTCAGGAACAGCCTGGCCTAATGGCGGATATACAGGACATAAATATGCAGATCGCTCAATCCATGATTGAGGGAAGCATAATTGAAATAAATACAAAAATGCTTGAGGTTACTCCCAAGTATACGATAGAAATAGCAAAAATGGAAAATACCCTTGTATCCCAGTTTTCAACGTCATATGCAAAGTCACCGTATAATAACGAAAACAGGGTTTATAACATAAAAAAGGGTGCGGCACTGATAGACGGCGTCAAGCTAAATCCTGGAGAGGAATTTAACGCCAATGCTATCCTGGGTCCGAGAAACGAGAAAAACGGATGGAGGAAGGCGCCTGGCATACGAAACGGGAAATATGAACAGGAATATGGCGGCGGTATATGCCAAGTATCATCTACCCTATACAATGCCGTACTGATGGCGGATATTGAAATAACGGACAGGCAGCATCATTCATGGCCTATGGGTTACGTTCCAATAGGTCGGGACGCTACTATAAGTACAGACGGACCAAACCTGAAGTTTATAAATAACGGCAATACCCCGATAACAATCTCCGCAAAGACGGATGATGAAAAGCTGTCGATTACAATAAGTATATACGGAACAGCCTTGAAAGACGGAATGAGCATAAAGCTATCCTCTGCAAAGATTGATACACTGCCCGAACCCGATCCGGAGTTTGAGCTTGACAGCGGCCTTCCGTACAATACCAAGGTAAAAAAGCGCGATGGTAGGGCAGGCAGCGTGTCGGAGACGTATAAGGAATATTACGATTCCGATGGAAGATTGTTAAAGCGAAAATTAGTATCCAAAGATATATATAAGCCCATTTCAGCCATCGTTCAGGTATCTGAGGATATATACTACCAGCAGATATGGAATAACGTTGACTAAAACAGGATGTTCACAATCAGCCGTAATAGTATGCCATCAATAGGGCGACCATTTCGTTATAGCTTCTGGAATCGCCCTGTTGATTGAATTTCAAATAGCTGTCATTAACCTGGCCCATCGTGTCTTCAAGCGGGCCCTCAAACGACAGCCAATATTTATTATAAGCGTTAATATCGCGCTGCAGCTGCTCGTTGAAAGAAGAATATAGCTCATAATATAAGTCGGGATCTTCACGATATAGTCTGTTGGCGCAGTTGATCAAAGCAAGCATTATGCCGGAATATTGCGTGGAGGCGTCCTGTGAATAGGTGCAGGCGAGATATGCTATAAAATTAGCTTCGTCCTCACGCGCGAAACCAAGCTGATGGGCCATTTCATGCGCAGCGCTTGACAGCAAAAGCAGAGCCGGCTGATCGGCATTTACATTGGCCTCCGAGGTATAGGGCATAAACATGCCGGCAATACCAGCGCTTGAAAGCGCCTTTGAAAAATGTACACTTTTGACAACGGTAAGATTACCTTCAAATATAGGATGATCCTTGCTGAGCGCGGCATATGCCTCGGGAAGCAAATCAAAATTCGTATCCGGCCCATCTTTGAGCGCGAATACGCCTTCACTATCCTCATACAAGTTTTTTCTAATTTCAGCCGCATCATTTGACAGCACCTCGCACATAAATGAGAGCTGTTCAACAGAATTGTCCGCTTGGCTAAGGTTCATCAATTCACCAAGTCGCGGTCTGAAGTGATTGATACCCCATGTTAAGTAGAAAGCATTAAGCAGCACTCCTCCAAGAATCAACAGCCCGAAAATAGTCCTGAAAAAGCGGACTACTCGTATTTTCCTGAACAGAAGCTGAAGAAGCCTTATTATAACTGTCACGGCTATGTATAAAACAGCAATTATTACAAGCAGTTCTGCAAGCGAAAAGGAAAACAAGGAAGATACCGCCGAAAGAGCGGCGCGTATCGCAGGATATATTGTCTGGGAATATACCCTTTCGACCCCATACGGATTTTGGGACGCTATTGCGGGTATAGCAAGCCCAAGCGGAACGATTAGCAGCCACGGAAGGCGAGTTGCCAACAGCGTCGACCACCGATCCCGATTTCGCTTCTTTTCTCCTTTGCGGCTTCTTGCCATCCAGTGCACCTCAGAGTTAAGCTTTTGCAATAATCGCCATTATAGCACAGATATTTAAAAAATAAAAATATACTGCATAAATAGGCCTGTTACTCTGCTTCACGCCATATATCCATTAGCTGTCCTACCCATCCCTGGTCTGGAGCCTCTACAAGCGTGAACGGCTCATTACCGCTTGGATCCTTAGGGAATATAAGCAGCGTGGGATCTCTCACTTCGCCTGGCAATACGCGAAAGTGGAACAGCGCATAATCGATATAATCCTCATGGTATATAAGAATAGTCGCGTCCCCCCAGGTCTGTTTTGGATTGCCTATCGCGGAATTATTAATTACCTCTATGCTTAGTACATCCGTCCTTCCATCGTCTTGGGTATACACTATGATGCCGCTCTCGGGAATTACGACCCTAGCCCCCTCAATGGGCTTGCCGGTCCATCCGTCCTCAACCCGGATGCAGACTTGGCCAAAATCCTTAACCATGCTTCCAACTATGGCTTTTCCAATAAATAAAAGCGCTACAAGTACAGCCAAACCACAGATCGATACTACAATATATTTTTTCATAGACTTTACTCCTTTTTGCTTAAATCTATGCGCAACTAATTTACCGTTATGTGGTATACTTAATTAAAAGAGTCGGAGGATGCACGAATGAGGTTTGATGATGCCCAATGGAGGGATAGAATGAAGCTTCGCATTGATTTTAACAACATGATGAAGGAGTGCATTGGGGAACGGGGGATAGGCATGTCCGAGCTTGAAGGCATAATTCCTCAGTGTGAAACAGCGGCAGAGCTGATGGAACAAAAGAGGGACTCTATGCAATGGCGCGGCCTTCCATACGATCAGGAGGATATACTCAAAGATGTAAAGGCGGCGGCGGAATCAATACGCTGTAGATTTGACAACTTCGTTGTATTGGGCATTGGCGGAAGCGCCCTAGGCCCCATTGCCGTACACCACTCATTATGCCATCTGCGCTATAACGAGCTAGAAAAGGATAAGCGAAATGGTCCTAGATTTTATGTGGAGGATAACATTGATCCTGAACGAATGGCAGCGCTTTTGGATGTTATAGACGTTGAGGGCACCGCATTCAACGTAATAACAAAATCGGGGAGCACGTCTGAGACAATGGCGCAGCTTTTGATTATAACCAAAATATTAAGGGACAAGCTTGGCGGCGCAATCGGGGACCGCATTATAGCAACA
>URFJ01000081.1 GCA_900547135.1 uncultured Eubacteriales bacterium
CGGAAGGAGCTATTATTGCGAATATGCCGTTTGTCGTTCAATATAAATATTATATATGGGCTGCCGGCTTTATTCTGGTGGTGATGTTGCTTCTGCTTTTTAGTTACCAAAGAAAGCGATATATACAGGAGGCTTTACATAAGAAGGATGCGCAGGAGAAGTTAAAAAGGGAGAAGACTTTTCTTTCTTTTGCGTTGGATAGCGGCAACATTTTCGCTTTTCGGTATAGCAAAGGGGTATTCGAGTTTGATAATAGATTCTACCATTATTTAGGTATGCCCTGTGTACCGATGAAAATCGAGGAGTTTCAGGATGCTATACATCCTGAAGAACTGGATAATTTCCTTCGAGACCGGAATCTGCTGGATAGTGGCTTTCTTTCCCGGAAAGTGACGCAACGTCGTTGTAACTTTAATAAGAAGGGGTATGAGTGGTGGGAATTTCGCTATGCCCAAAATAAGAATGAGAAAGATTCGGTTTCCGGTGACGAAGCTGTTGAGGTAAGTGGCTTATGCTTGAATATCCAGCGGATAAAAGACACGGAGAATAGCCTTATAGCCGCCCGCCAGAAAGCGGAGGAATCCGATCGGATGAAATTAGTCTTTCTGGCGAATATGAGCCATGAGATACGTACGCCTCTGAATGCGATCGTAGGCTTCTCCCAATTGCTCAATTCGGATATGCCTTTGGAACCGGAGGAAAAGGCGGAGTTTATAGATCTGATTACCAAAAACAGTGACCTGTTGCTTAAGCTGATCAACGATATCTTGGATCTATCACGCATAGAATCCGGTAGCATGTCTTTCTCTTATGAGAACCTCGATCTGAGTAAACTGATGGGAGATATCTTCCATACGCATCAATTGATGATGCCGGAGGGAGTGGAGTTAAAGATAAGGGTTCCCCATGAACCTCTTATCATCCGTTCGGATCATTTCCGGTTGACGCAGGTTTGTACCAATTTCATTAATAATGCGGTGAAGTTTACCGCTAAGGGATATATCGAGATCGGATACGAACTTAGCGCAGATGGAAAATCGATCCTTATTTCCGTGAAAGATACGGGTAAGGGCATTCCTGATGATAAAAAGGAAAAGGTATTCGAGCGTTTCCAGAAACTAGATGAGTTTGCCCAAGGTACAGGCTTGGGGTTAGCGATCTGCCAGAGTATCGTTCATACGTTTCATGGAAGCATATCGCTTGAATCCGAGGTTGGTGTAGGTAGTAAGTTTACGATCTCGCTACCTTATACCCCGGGGTTGGAGCTGAAGGAAAGAACTTAATTACCTTCGATGAATCGTTTATTGGCCCTCGCTTCTTCCTGCCATTGGGGGATGACGGTTTCTAAAAACTTTTGTTTGGCCTGTTGCTCGGCTTCCATATCGAGGCCGATATATTGCTGGGCTTTCGCTTTCGTGGAGATATCCGGCATCGGAACGTCTTGGGTATAGCCTAGCTGCGCTAAGACCTTCATGATCTGGATGCGGGCTTGGGTAGACTTATCGAGTCCGCTGCCCAAGATACGTGTGACTTCTTGGGGCGCGTGGAAAGCCGCCCCGTGTGAGGCCACGGCGAAGTCCCAACGCCATTGTGCCTGCCGGAGCAGTTTTAATACGTTTTTCATTTGAGATTCCGTAGCGCCTTTGTCCCAAGCGAATTTCGCTTCTATATGGGCTTTTGTCAATTCTTCCTCTACACGCATGCGTATGGCGTAGACTTTGTTTTGCCGTTCATAAACATCCTTGCGTAAGGTCTCCTCACTTTCCCGGTGGCAGGCTTGGCAAGTACGGTCTATCATCGCCAACGGGCTTTTGATATGATGGTTGTTGTACCGGTTCTCATCTTCCCCGACAGCAGGCATATGGCATTCTCTGCAGGAAACGCCTCTTTGCCCGTGAATGCCCATCTGGAATAACTCGAAATCCGGATGTTGCGCCTTTATCAAATGTGCCCGGCTTAATTTATGGGTGAAATCGGTGAAGTTTATGCTATCGTAATAGGCTTCTATATTTTCTACTGTATAACCTTGATCCCAAGGTAAGGCTAGTATACGATCTTCTCCTTGGAAATAATATTCGGCGTGGCATTGGGCGCATACTAGAGATCGCATCTCTTGCTCGGTTGCGTCCTCTATACGTAATCCGTTGCGCTTATAGGCACTTTTCAAGAATGAGCGGGTCACGCGCAATCCCGTGCTCTGCGGCTCATGGCAGTCTGCGCATCCGATTGGATTCACGATCTCGTTGCCTAGCTCCGCCCATTTCTTCTTATATAAGGTCTTGGCATTGGTGGTCGTTAATAAGCGGGGTATGTCCGGACTTTTACATGCCCAGCATGCGGCAGGCTGGGGACCACTCGTCGGGGTCATGGGAGCGCCGGTCCGCAGGCTTTTGTATAGATCTTCTATGGAATACATATGCCCTCTGGGACTTAGATAATCTTTGGAGAAAGCGTATCCTGCCCATAATACCATCATTCCGGGATGTTCGGCCAAGATATCAGCTTGTTGGTTCCCATTAAACAAACTGCGGAAAGTCGTGTCCGAGGTTTGTTTCCAACTTTGGTACTCATTGGAATAACGAAGGTCTATAGAGTCGCTGTTTTGTTGATCGATTGGCTGATCATCGGTATCGTCGATGAATTTGATGCTATCTTGTCCGGTAACAGTAGTACGTAAGATCACTAATACGATAATGACGATTAGACTTATGGCTATAGAAGTTTTATAGTGTGCTTTCAAGTGTTTACCTTTTATCTTAAATAAAATATTCTTTGTATTAACTGCGAATATATGAATAATAATGATACGCCAAACAGACTGATTGATGAAAAGTCCCCATACCTGCTTCAGCATGCGTATAATCCTGTGAAGTGGTACCCATGGGGCGGCGAGGCCTTTGAAAGGGCGAAACAATTCGACAAGCCGGTGTTTCTGTCAATCGGGTACAGCACTTGCCACTGGTGCCATGTAATGGCCCATGAGTCCTTTGAAGACGTTGAAGTCGCCAAGCTTCTCAACGAATATTTTATATGCGTCAAGGTAGACCGCGAGGAGCGGCCCGACGTAGACGCCGTATACATGAGCGTATGCCAGGCGGTAACGGGATCGGGAGGATGGCCGCTTACGATAATTATGAATGCTGATCAAAAGCCGTTTTTCGCCGGCACCTATATACCCAAAAGGAGCAAATTTGGAATTCCGGGCATGATGGAGCTTTTGCCGGCCATTTGGGAGCGCTGGACACATAACAGGGACGCACTGGCGTCGATAGGCGATGAAATATGCGCCTATTTAAACAAAGGACAAAATCTATCGAATGAAAAGGCGGACAAAGATCCCAAAGAACTTGCCAAGGCAGCTTTTAAGCAGCTTAATTCAATATTTGATGAAAAAAATGGAGGTTTTGGTGGGGCGCCAAAGTTTCCAACACCCCATCAACTGCTATTCCTAATAAAATACTATCAGCTTGAAGGGGATGGCCTAGCGCTTAAAATGACCGTTAAAACGCTTGAGCAGATGTATCGCGGAGGTATATTTGATCATATAGGCGGCGGATTTTCACGCTACTCGACCGATTCGCGCTGGCTTGTGCCGCACTTCGAAAAAATGCTTTACGATAACGCGCTGTTAGGACTTGCGTATTCAGAAACCTACGCAGTAACGAACGATGAGTTTTACAGGGATGTAGCCAGCCGTACCTTCGACTATGTTTTAAGGGAATTAACCGACAGCGAGGGTGGATTTTACTGCGCGCAGGACGCCGACAGCGAGGGGAGCGAGGGGAAATACTATCTTTTTACTCCTGATGAAGTTAAAAAAGCGCTTGGAAGGGATGAAGGGGAGAGCTTTTGCGGCTTGTATGGAATAACTAACAGCGGCAATTTTGAGGGAAAATCGATTCCTAATCTACTGGATCGGCCGGATTATCGCACGCAGCGCGGCGATATGGATAAGCCTATCAAGATATTGTACGATTACCGGCTTAAGAGAACCAGCCTTCATAAGGACGACAAGGAGCTGGCCTCTTGGAACGCCCTCATGATAGCGTCGCTTGCTCGTTCGTCCGAGTTGCTTGATAAGGATAACTATCTCCATGCGGCAAAAACGGCCCAGACCATGTTTGAAAAGCGCTTTGCCATGGATGGGGGAAAGCTGCGCCTGAGGTGGAGGGACGGCCAAGCGGCATACGACGGTCATTTGGACGACTATGCGTTTTACGCTTGGGCGCTTTTGGAACTGTACCGCGCGACCTATGATGTGAAATACCTGGCAAGGGCTATAAGCATATCCAAACGCATGGTTGAAGCGTTTTATGATGGCGGCGGAGGTTTTTACCTGTACGCCAAAGGAGCGGAACAGCTTATCAGCAGGCCCAAGGAGACGTATGACGGGGCGATGCCATCAGGAAATTCCGTAGCGGCGCTTGTACTTAACAGGCTGTGGCGGTTGACTGGGGACAGCGAATGGCTCGATGTATCCCAGGCGCATATGGGGTATATATATGGCGCTATGGGCGATTATCCGGCTGGAAACACATTTGCTCTGCTTGCGGCTATGGAGGTTTCATATCCGTCGTGGGACCTGCTCTGCGCCAGTGCAGAAGGCAACGCTGATGACTTGAGGGAGCTGTTAAAGACGGTTACGTCAAATATAAGCGTAATCGTAAAGAGTCCGCTTAATGATAATGAACTTGAAGCCGTGGTCCCATTTACCGCGAACTATCCCCTACCAGGGAAGGGGGAGCGGAATACATATTATCTGTGCAGGGATGGAGCATGTAGTCCGCCCTGCGGCATTGAAACGCTTACGGACATGTTGGAGGATGGAAAAAAGGCCGAGACAATGGCGTAAAGCTACAGATATATTCGGCAGGCCGGAGCGGACAGGCAAAATGCAATTCCGGCAAGATTTTCGGGGTTGCATTTTTTTCATGCTGCACTTTAATCCGGTCGAGCGGACGCAACCTAAAAACAAGATATTCAGCAAACGGAGGCAGTAAATGAGCAATCCAATCTGTAAAGACCCGCCACCCGTTTAACGAAGGCGTGATGGTACTTTGTACCGAATGGCCCCGGCACAGCACAAACAGGCAAAATCTTTGATTCGCCGTGAGAGGGCGGTTCAATCACAGCGCTTGAGCTGTACAATTTAATTATGGCCTGATTGCAATTTACCTTAGAGAGGACACGCTCAATATGGCTGTCAATCATGTAAAGATTCGAAAGCTTTAAAAAAATGATGGATGATTTTTACTGTAGGAGCGTATATTGACTTATATAATAAAATGTGGGTTGCGCAAAGGCGGACAATTATCTATGCGCAACCCCGTTATACACAAGAAACATTGAAATTAATAGTAGATTCAAGTATGATGGCGTTTCTTATCAGTTGGGCCGCATCGTGGGGAACAGCAACACATCCCTTATTGTTGAAACGCCTGTCAAAAGCATAACAAGGCGGTCCATGCCAATGCCTATGCCGCCTGTGGGGGGCATTCCATATTCAAGTGAAAGGCAGAAATCCTCGTCGATCATCATCGCTTCGTCGTCGCCCTTAGCGCGTTCCATTGCCTGCTGCATAAATCGCTGGCGTTGGTCAATGGGATCGTTAAGTTCTGAAAACGCGTTCGCATATTCGCTGCCGCATATAAACAGCTCAAAGCGCTCTGTAATTCCGCAAGCACCTGGTTTGCGTTTGGCAAGCGGCGATATCTCGACGGGATAATCTATTATAAATGTAGGAGAGATAAGCTTATCCTCAACAAACTGGTCAAACGCCGCGGCAAGGAGCCTGCCTTTGACAAGGGATACGCCATCCGTGTTAAGCTTTATGCTTTTTGCAAGCTCAAAGGCCTCGGTGTCGTCCTTGCAGGCGTAAAAGTCGGCTCCGGTGTAGCGCTTTACCGCTTCATTCATGCTAGTCCTTTCAAACGCCGGCTCCAGATCGATTTCGTGGCCGCAGTAATTGAGTTTGCATGAACCCAGAACCTTTTTCGCCAAGTGCCGGATAAGCCCTTCGGCCAGCTCCATCATGCCGTTATAATCGGTATACGCCTGGTACAGCTCAAGCATGGTGAATTCAGGGTTATGGGTGGCGTCCATACCCTCGTTGCGGAAATTTCTCCCTATCTCGTATACTCGCTCCATGCCGCCGATTATGAGCATCTTAAGCCGCAGCTCCAAGGCGATCCTAAGGTACATGTCTATATCCAAGGAGTTATGGTGCGTAATAAACGGCCTGGCAGACGCACCGCTCGCGGTTGTGTTCAATACTGGAGTCTCAACCTCCAAAAAACCCCTTTCGTCCAGATAACGCCGCGTTTCGCTAAGGATCATGCTCCGCTTTACAAACGTATCGCGCACCTCTGGGTTAACTATAAGATCCAGATACCTCTGGCGCGACCTTAGCTCGGGATCCTTGAGGCCGTGAAACTTTTCCGGAAGCGGGCGCAGCGACTTACACAATAGCGTGACCGATTCAACGTTTATCGAAACCTCGCCTGTGCGGGTTTTAAACACCGTGCCTGTTACGCCGGCTATATCGCCTATATCATAGGTTTTAAATCTGGCGTACTCATCCTCGCCTATGGAATCGCGGCGGACATAAGCCTGAATGGCGCCGCTCTTATCGAGTATATGGATAAAGGCGGCCTTGCCCATAATCCGTTTTGACATTATGCGTCCCGCCACGCTTACTGCGGAGTTCTCAAGCGCTTCAAAGCCATCGATGATATCGCGGCCATGGTGGCTTATCCCATAGCTCATTATTTCAAAGGGATCCCTTCCCTCCGACTGAAGCGTTTCAAGCTTGTCTCGCCTTACTTTGAGCAGCTCGGAAAGCTCCTCATTTGTTATTTCGTTGCTTCTGTTATCCTCCATAATTCTCCTGCTTTCGTAGCTTCTGAAATCTATCTTTTCTTTTCAGTCTTGCCTATGCTCAATATACTCAGTGAAATAGTACCGCCCGGGGTTTCGACGTCGACTGTTTCTCCAACCGTATGTCCGAGCAAGCCCCTTCCTATGGGCGACGCGTCGGATATAAATCCCTTCATGGGGTCTGATTCCATAGTGCCCACGATATGGTACTCAAAATCGCGTGAGAGCTTTTCGTTATGCACGCTTACAGTGGTGCCCACGCTGACGACGTCAGTGGTGACACTAGCCTCGTCTATTATGACAACGTTCCTTAGTTTGGATTCAAGCTCAGCTATCTCTATTTCGTTTCGCTCCTGTGATTCCTTTGCGGCGTCATATTCTGCGTTTTCGCTCAGATCGCCATGGGAACGAGCTTCCTGCAGCTCTTCCGCAATCTCCCTGCGGCGCACATTTTTAAGAAATTCGAGCCTGGATTCAAGTTGTTTTAGTCCGTCTGGCGTGAGCCTGATCTCTTCCATCTATGTTATCCTCCTTATGGATGTTTTGCTTTGGATAGAATAAATACCGGGGCGCCCAGCGGCATGCCGCCATGCGTCCTCCGGATGCTTTTTCAAGTAAAGCTATTATATGTAACAGCCGTGCCCGTGTCAAGGAAAACGACGATTATAGCGCCATTCGTTTGCGCCCAGGCAGAGGACCCAGGCTAATGTCATGACGCTACGCAGCTTAGGAGAACCCGTTCAAGCTCCTCAATGCTTGAGCAGGCGTTTACCAGCTTCCTCAGCTCGGAGGCGCCGCGCATTCCTTTGATATACCATACAATATGCTTTCGCAGCTGTATTATGCTGCGCTCTCCCTTAATACCCACATGCCGTTTAGCGTGCCTTATCGCTACATGTATTCTCTCCTCAGGCGTGGGTGGAGTATACGGCCTTTTTAAAAGCCCTGACTTTATTTCTTTAAATATAAACGGATTGCCTAAAGCTCCGCGCGCTACCATGATGCCGTCGCATCCCGTAGTTTCGCGCATCGTCAAAGCATCTTGTGCGCAAAACACATCCCCGTTACCGATTACAGGTATATTTACGGCACTTTTGACTGAAGCGATTATGTCCCAATCGGCTTTGCCCGAATACAGCTGTTCCCGGGTCCTGCCATGTATTGTAAGCGCGTATGCGCCGCTTTGCTCAGCCATTTTGGCAAACTCCACGGCGTTTATGGAATCGCTGTCCCATCCCTTTCTAAACTTAACGGTTATTGGTACATCAGCCGCACGCTTAACGCTATCGATGATTCTGGCAGCCAGCAGGGGCCGCCGCATCAGTGCGCAACCCTCGCCATTTTTAACTATTTTATGCGCCGGACAGCCCATATTTAAGTCTATCAGGGCGATTCTGCCGTGGTATTCGCTGCACACAGCCTTGGCCATGGCGGCCATTATTTCCGGATCGCTTCCAAAAAGCTGAATTCCGCACGGCGTTTCAAGATCGGAAAGCGCCAGAAGGCCGCGGGTGTTTTTACTATCGTAAAACAGTCCTTTTGCGCTTACCATTTCGGTATAAGTAAAATCAGCCCCTAACTCGGCGCTGAGTTCACGAAAAGGCAAATCTGTAATGCCTGCCATTGGAGCAAGCAATATGGGAAACCGATTAAAGTCTATCATGGTATATACTGCGTGTTGTTGTCTTATTAATCCCGTTTTGTCAAACGCTTTGTAACGGTTTGCATAGGGCGTCAATCATTAGTCGCTCCGCCGCTCTCGTACTCTTCTCCAAGCATGCTCAGATCAGGGGTTGGCTTTTCATCAACAGGAGGGTTCTCCTCAATTGTCTTGATTCCGGTGACTAGCCAGCGGTCGTCGATGTACTCGAGCGTGAACTCATATCTGGCGTCAACCCATTTAGGCGGACTTTCCCTGCTGTCGCCGCTTTCCTTGCTGGTACCAGATATAGAAGGAATCCTTTCCAGTATGGTCATAGACCCCTTATTAGACCATGGCAACACGAATACG
>URFJ01000082.1 GCA_900547135.1 uncultured Eubacteriales bacterium
TTGAGGTGAAAAAATGCAGAGCAAACTCAATCTAAATCAGGATATGGTGGCGCGCGCCAGAGAGTCGGCCAGGCGGGTTGCCGTGGATACGCAGGATTTTATAGATCTGCACACCACTGTCACGGTGGAGCGCGCCGTATGCCGTCTGCTTGGTATAGACGGCATAAATGAGGTAGAGGTGCCGCTGCCCAATGTGGTAGTGGACCACCTCATGGATAAGGGCGCGCTGTCCAGAGGCGCCGCGTATTATATTGGAAACGCTGTGGCTGCTACGGGAATGACGCCGCAGGAAATAGCGCAAGGCATAAATTCGGCGGAGATTGACCTCACGGTTATAGAGCCGCGCACCGAATGGGAGATAAGATCCGCTATCATGCCAGTTGCCGAAGCTACGGTGGAACGCATAAAAGCAAACGTGGATAAGCGCAACGGATTCCTTGAAGAATTCGGCGATAAAGAGGGCGCATATCTGTATGTTATAGTGGCCACGGGAAACATATACGAGGATATTACGCAGGCCAGGGCGGCCGCCAAGCAGGGCGCCGACGTAATTGCGGTTATCCGCACCACAGGACAGAGTCTTTTGGACTATGTTCCGTATGGGGCCACCACGGAGGGCTTTGGCGGCACGTACGCTACCCAGGAGAACTTCCGCCTGATGCGCGAAGCCCTTGACGAGGTTGGCATTGAGGAAAAGAGGTATATCAGGCTGTGCAACTACTGTTCGGGCCTGTGCATGCCGGAAATCGCGGCGATGGGCGCGCTGGAGCGGCTTGACGTTATGCTAAACGACGCGCTTTACGGGATACTCTTTCGCGATATAAACATGCAGCGGACGATAATCGACCAGTATTTTTCGCGCGTTATCAACGCATTCGCGGGTGTAATAATCAACACCGGCGAGGATAACTACCTTACCACCGCCGATGCGGTGGAGGAAGCACACACGGTGCTTGCGTCGCAGTTTTTAAACGAGCAGTTCGCTCTGTGCGCCGGACTGCCGGAGGAGCAGCAGGGGCTTGGCCACGCGTTTGAGATATCTCCCGATGTTGAAAACGGGTTCTTATACGAGCTGGCCCAGGCGCAGATGGCAAGGGAAATATTCCCTAAGGCGCCTTTGAAATATATGCCGCCGACAAAGTTTATGACAGGCAATATATTCAGGGGGCATGTGCAGGACGCGCTGTTCAACATGGTTACTACCATAACAAATCAAAAGATACACCTCCTTGGCATGCTTACGGAGGCTATCCACACCCCGTTTATGAGCGATCGGGCGCTTGCCATAGAAAATGCGCAGTATATAGCCAAAACGATGAAGGACCTTGGCAGCGAGCTTACCTTCCGCGAGGGCGGAATAATGGAGAGCCGTTCGAACGAGGTCCTGTCAAAGGCGACAGCGCTTTTGGGAGAAATTGAGGAGATGGGGCTGTTTGCCACGTTGGAAAAGGGCATATTCGCGGATATAAAGCGCATGCGCGATGCCGGCAAGGGACTCAGCGGAGTTGTCCAGAAGGGTGAAGGTTACTTCAATCCCTTCATAGAACTTATGAAGGGGGTATGACGGTATGAGCTCGGGTTTATATGATACTTCTAAGAAGGATTTTGACAAGACCCTGGACCTCCATAAGCTAACGGCCTATGGCGACACCATGAACGACGGCAAAGTCCAGCTGTCATTTACGCTTCCGGTTAAAAACGACGACAAGGGAGCCGAGGCCGCAAGGCAGCTTGCCAGGGCTATGGGCATAACGGAGCCAAACGTGGCGCTGAGCCAGCCGCTCGATAAGGAGTTTACATTTTATGTAGTTTACGGCGCATGTTCACACAGCGTTGATTATGAAAACATCCATGTCCAATCCGTTGAAACGGAAGCCATGGATATGGAGGAGGTCAACGAATATATACGCGAGAATATCGGACGAAAGGTCGTAATGGTCGGGGCCTCCACAGGCACGGACGCACACACGGTAGGCATAGACGCGATTATGAACCGAAAGGGGTTTGCGGGCCATTATGGTTTGGAACGCTATGATATGATAGACGCATACAATCTGGGCGCGCAGGTACCCAACGAGGAATTTTTGAAAAAGGCCATTAAGCTGAATGCCGACGTAATGCTTGTATCACAGACGGTTACCCAGAAGGACGTTCACATTCAGAACCTGACCGAGCTTGTGGAGCTCATGGAGGCCGAGGGGGTGCGCTCCAGATTTATCCTGATATGCGGAGGGGCGCGGATTACACATGAGCTTGCCAAGGAGCTTGGATACGACGCGGGCTTCGGGCCGCAGAAATACGCGGGCGACGTTGCCACATTCGCCGTTACAGAGATGGTTAAGCGTGAAATGAGATGATCTAAAAATTGATGCGCCAAGTGCTATTCGCGCTTGGCGCATCGGTGGTTTAAGTCCGAAGGAGCGCTGAGTTTTCTTTTAATCCCTTAAATTTGATCAATGTATAGAGGCTCTAGGGCGTATTGAGCAGCGTAGCTTAATGTGAGTGTGAGTATTATGCCAAATTAAGTTGTTAAGGTAATAACCAAAGACAGGTTTATTTAAAGAGGAGGA
Organism: uncultured Eubacteriales bacterium; assembly: GCA_900547135.1. Lineage (GTDB taxonomy): Bacteria > Bacillota > Clostridia > Christensenellales > CAG-138 > UMGS946. The sequence goes on from URFJ01000082.1 coordinate 2,571, forward strand.
GCCATGAAAAATATAATAGTCGAGAAAAAAGGCAATATAGCCATCGCAACTATCAATCGTCCGGAAGCGCTTAACGCCCTAAATACCGAGGTGCTTAAAGAAATTGAGGAGATGGCGGTCTTAATTGGCAGGGATAGGGAAATCAGGGCTTTGGTGATAACCGGTGCGGGCAAGGCGTTTGTTGCGGGTGCGGATATCGCTGAGATGAGCGGTCTTGAAGGCGGCGAAGCCGAGAAGTTTGGCCTTATGGGGCAAAGGGCACTGACGGCCATTGAATCCCTTGAGATTCCGGTAATTGCCGCAATAAACGGCTATGCCCTTGGCGGCGGCTGTGAGCTTGCGCTGTGCTGCGATATCCGCATTGCGGGAGAGCGCGCTAAAATTGGGCAGCCTGAGACAGGCTTGGGCATAACGCCAGGGTTTGGTGGAACCCAGAGGCTTCCGCGCGTCGTTGGACTGGGAAATGCGATGCAGATGATCCTGACAGGGAAACCGGTTGACGCCGCTGAGGCAAAACGCATAGGTCTGGTAAACGAGGTATACCCACAGGAGACGCTCATGGACGAGGCTGTAAAGTTAGCCGGATGCATAGCCGCAAACGCGCCGGCAGCCGTTCGCTATTCAAAGCAGGCTATACGAAGGTTTTCAGGGTACAACCTTGATGCCGACCTTGCTTGGGAGGCTAAACTATTCGGCTCTTGCTTTAACACACGCGACCAGAAGATGGCCATGCAGGCGTTCGTAGAGAAGAGAAAGCACGACGGATTTAAGGGGGAATAAAGGCATGAAGAACATATTTATACTTGGAGCGGGGACCATGGGTCTTGATATAGCCCAGGCGTTTGCAAGCAGCGGTTATTATGTAACGGTGCGGGATATAAACGACGATATTATAAACGCGGCTTCAAAGAGGCTGCATAAGGGCCTTTCAAAGCGTGTGGAGCGCGGAAAGCTTGAACAGGATAGGATGGATGAGCTTCTCCTTATGATCAATTTTACCACGGATATGAAACAGGCCGCCGGGGCTGATCTTGTAATTGAGGCAATCGTGGAAAATGTTGAGATCAAAAAGTCCGTTTTTTCCGAACTGGACGGTATATGTAAAGAGGATGCGATATTAAGCACCAACACCTCGTCAATATCCATTACAGAGATAGCGTCGGCGACGAAGCGCCCTGAAAGGGTTATTGGGATGCATTTTTTCAATCCGGCAACCGTAATGAAGCTTGTTGAGGTTATACGCGGGGTACATACGTCGGATGAAACATATGCGGCGGTATGCGCCGCTGCCGCTTCAATAGGCAAGCAGGCCGTGGAGGTAAAGGAATATCCGGGATTTGTGGTAAACCGCATACTGATACCCATGATAAACGAGGCTGTAGGCCTTGTAGCGGAAAACATAGCTTCAGTAGAGGATATTGACGCGGCTATGAAGCTAGGCTGCAACCATCCGATGGGACCGCTTGCTTTGGGGGATCTTATCGGGCTTGACGTAGTGCTTGCCATAATGGATACATTAAAGCGGGAAACGGGCGACCCGAAGTACCGGGCGCATACGCTGCTTCGCAAGATGGTGCGCGGAGGACTGCTTGGCAAAAAGACGGGCCGCGGGTTCTATACATATAAGTGAGTTGCGGGATAATAGAAAACCTGTTTAACGGATGTTCGTAAAATAATGAACAAAGCAGATGTAGATAGAGCCTGCCTGCATCTGCTTTGTTTGTGGTTTAGCCATACGCAGCTTAAAAAACACAACGACTACTTTGAAATAAGGTGATTGAAATGTAAGCAGCAGAAATTCTTATGCAAATGGGGCTTGGTGAGCTAAGTGAAATTATATAATGCAAGAATGTGGAGGACGGCTCCGGATATGAGGTCTGGAAAGTATCCGTGGATGGTTTCGAATATATTTTAAAAAAGGCAAAAGGCTGTGAGCATACTATTTATTCAACCTTTTTTCCTCCGAGCTGCTTTGGCTGCCTTTGCAGATATCAGGTAAAAAAACCCTCTTACCGTAGCTGGTAAGGGGGGATAGTGCTGTTTTACGGCCGCGCGTTTCCGCCCGGGCCTTATCTTAAATTACTTTATTGGTATAGCACGATCATGAGTTGCTCATGTATTGATACGAGGATACGATAAACCCAAATTCGTTGCCTGACGGCAGCAGTGAAAGCACAGCTTTGCCTATGGGAGCACCGCCTTCATTTAAGACCGCGTTCAGATTTACCGTTATGGTTCCGTCGTAGTCGGTTGATGACGCTAGCTCCTCGTCAGGTACAAATTCCTGTGAATCAAACTCGAACCTATATGAGGGCGAATCCGATACAGCGATATGATAGTATTCATCATCAGCGTAAATGGCTTGCGGGGGGTCGGCGTTCTCATCCTTTTCCGTACGGAATGGGAACACCAGGCCAAATGTGTTCATCATAAGCTTATCAGCCTCTTCAATGCTGACAAGTCCATATATCCCATCCTCTACAGGCTCAATAAAGGGCCCGTAATAGTACGATAGGAATCCTTCAAAGTTGGAAGCGTTCATGCCGCGGGAGCTGTCAAAATCTGCGGTTCCTGTAAAACCCCAAACCACTCTCAGCAGCGTTTCGATCTGATTGTCATTAAGAAGGACTTCAGTATATTCCCCGCTTGGCCGGGGCGATTTCACGGTTGCCGAAGGGCTGGGGCTGTCTGTACCCGGACTGCAGGCCACAGCAATGAATGCCATAATTAATATCAATGCAATAGCGGTGGATTTTTTCATAGGTTGACCTCCGTACCGGTGGTTTTGTCTGAGGGGCTTTTATTTGCGCGCTTTCTGATCTGCGCCAATACTAAGCCTGCAACAATTATAGCACATCCGAATATCATCCTCAATTCCAAGTTTTCTCCCAAGAACATCACTCCGAATATGCACCCAAACGGCGCCTCAAGGCACAGGAACAAAGACGCATAAGAGGGCGACGCATATTTTATGCCGATATTTTGAAGCAAAAGCGCGATTAGGGTTGCCGCAATCCCTACATACGCAAGGCTAAGCCATGTATCCGACTGAATTGATACAGCAGGCGTTTCAAACAGCAGGGAAGCGGTCCACGCAAACAGCGCGGCAAACATGAACTGCAGGCACGTTAACATCATTATGTTATCACCATCATCCGTAAAAATGCTCACCAGGCATATATGCAACGCAAATAAAACGCCGGATAGCAGCGTAAGCCCGTAGCCAAGCATTTTTCCATATGATGCGCCAGCACCGCCCAATGAAAGCACGCCTATACCGGCAAGGCATAAAAGGGCGGCTATCAATTCGTTTGCGGACGGCTTTTTGCGCTTTAATCCCCACATGAGCAGCGGTACTAAAACAACATAAATTGCCGTGATGAAGGCGTTTTCTCCCACTGTAGTCAACGTAAGGCCGTATGTCTGAGTAGCGAAGGCCGAATATAACGCCGCGCCGACTAAAGCTCCATGAATCAAAAGCCGTCCGCACAGCAACCTGCGGTATTTTATCAATATAAATGAAAGCCCGAGCGCGCCTATCGAAAACCTGACGGCCAGTATTGTATTTGTAGGCAGTACGTCCAGCGTGTTTTTCATTACTACAAAGCTAGCGCCCCATATTGCCGCCGCGATAATCAGCATAAGGCTTGCCGCCCCGGTTTTTGTCTTCAAATTAGTCATTACACACTCCCCCTTTTAAAATTGTTGCCGCGCCCTTTAGCTTAAAAAAGACGCGCAGCGGCACAAATCAATGTAATGCCGATAGCGCGCCATCAAGAAACAAAAAACTATTGAATACCACACCAGTGATTTTCAATAGCTCTTCACCACATAGGATGACAGTCGCAATGCGCTGGGCATTGCGCCCAAGCAATCAGGGGGGAGCTAACCTGAAAACTTTCGGCGACATGCACATTCGCGTACAGCCTTGCATGCTCCCATGCTTTGCATCTGTTCGTTACCTTGCCCTGTCGCGCCTCTATTCCAGTATTTTAATGTATATAATCATTATATTATAATGATTTTACTAATGTCAACACATAAGCGCGGTTTTCTCATCCTTAAACATCCTCTTGGATGTCAATCAGCTCTATAATTATAGAAAAAACCTATGGACGTGTCCGGCTTTGTACGTGTACTGGATCGCCTAATTGTGGCGTGCATTTCACAGAAATGACACCAAAACCATGCAGGAATTTTGCACAGCGTGGGGAATATATTAAATAATGCTGATAAAGGCGGCGGCGCCTGGATATGTGCGACGCGCAAATGGAGCAGATGAAAGGAGAATGAGTATGCGTATCTTGATTACCGGTAAAAACATTGAGGTATCGGACTATCTTCGCGACCTAGTAAATAAAAAGGTTTCGAAGTTGGAAAGGTATTTTCCTAACGATACCGTTGCCCAAGTTACGATGGCGGTTGAGCGAAGCCGTCATATAGTAGAAGTAACGATACCTTACAGCGGCGGGATTATTCGCGGCGAAGAGGTTACGGGCGATATGTACGCATCAATAGACAATGTGCTGGATAAGCTGGAAAAACAGATCATCAAGCACAGGACCAAGCTTGAAAAGAACCTCCGCGCCGGAGCGTTCAAACCCGAGGAGGGTTTCATGACTGATATAGCGGAGGATGCGGATGATGAACCGGCGCATCTGGTCAGGGTAAAGCGCTTTGATATGAAGCCGATGACGGTTGAGGAAGCCATGCTTCAGCTTCAGTTGCTGGGCCATGCCTTCTATGTATTTTCTAATGCCGATACGGACGATATAAATGTGATATACTTGCGCAAGGATGGCAACTTTGGGCTGATCGAACCGGCATAAGCCTTTAATACAGAGAAAAAGAGGGAGTTAACGGGCGGCCTGCGGCCGCCCTTGTTTTAAAAATTACCGAAAAGTATTTAAACGACATAAACAAAGAGGCGCTTTTAATGGTTGAATATAGCGGCGGCCGCTATTTAAGGGCTGAGGACTATGACAAATAGGGGATTACGCTGTGATTATCGAAAAAATGTTTGCAACTTCATGGTTTGAGTTTATAATATAATAGTTTAATTCAGTTGGCAGCTTGCGGAGGCGGAATGTATATTTTAGTGGGCCTTGGAAATCCAGGGCTGGAATATAGGGACACGCGGCATAATATCGGTTTCATGACCATTGACATGCTCAGCGATAAATTTGGCATGCTTTTAAGCAGGCGTGCCCACCGCGCGCTTATAGGCGAAACGCGAGTCAACGGAGAGCGCGTGGTTTTGGCAAAGCCTCAGACGTATATGAACCTGTCCGGCGAAAGCGTGAGGGACATAATGAATTGGTATAAGGCGGACCATGACAGTCTTGTAGTCATATACGACGATGTTGATCTGCCCTTAGGAAGTATAAGAATCCGTGAGAGGGGCAGTTCAGGAACTCATAATGGTATGAAAAGCATCATCTATCAGCTTGGATATGATGATTTTCCGCGCATACGCGTGGGAATAGGCGCCTCGGACGGCAGGCATCTGGCCTCGTATGTTCTGGGAGTTCCGGACAAGAGCGAGCGTGAATTGCTGATAGCCGCTATGAGGATGGCGGCAGACGCGGTGGCCATGATAGTTGAGGGCCGGATAAAGGACGCTCAGGCCCTGTATAACAAAAAGGGAAAGACCTTGAGGAAGGAAACCGAGCAACCATCGGATAGGTAGGTATGCATCCAATTCTAAAAACGCTAATGCGTTCGGAGGAATACAGGCGCCTGTGCGCAGCTGTCAGTGAAGGCCGCGGCCCTGTCAGCGTATTTGGGCTTAACGAAGCGCATAAAACGCATATGGCGTCGGCAATCGTAGGTGAAGCCGGCATATGCGGGCTTTACATTGCCCCGAATGAGCCGGCTGCGCTTTCGGCGTACGAAGATATCTCTAAATATAACGAAAACGCGCTTGTGTTTCCGACCAGGGACATATCGCTTGCGGCAAACGCTTATTCGGTATCAGCTGAAATAGAAATGCGCAGGATAGAAGTCCTATCGCGGCTCAGCGAGGGCGCGCCGTGCTTTGTAGTTGCGCCTATAGAAGCCCTTTTGCAGCGCCTTGTCCGGCCGGCCGTTTTGAATTCATTCATATATACGCTTAAGATTGGAGATTCAATAGAACCGGACGAACTGTCTGGGGGCCTTGCGTCGGCCGGCTATGAGCGCGTTGACCTCTGTGAGGAAAGGGGCCAGATGGCGCGCAGGGGGGGATATATTGATGTTTTTCCTGTAGACGCCGAATATCCGGTCAGAATTGAATTCTTTGATACGGAAATAGACACTATGC
>URFJ01000083.1 GCA_900547135.1 uncultured Eubacteriales bacterium
TGACGATCCTTTCGATCTGAGCCTTCTGGCCTTCGTAGTTGCCAAGGTAGTTCTCGTTGATCTCAAGAACGCACTGTTTTGCAGCGTTATCATAGTATACGATCTTGTACGGGCCATAGGTCTGACGGTTTGATGTGGCAAACCTCGCGGCACTGATCGTCTCCTGAAGATCCTCGTTCCTGGGGTCAAACTCAGGAATCTTGAGCTCTTCTGTTACAGGCTTGCCCTCGGCGTCAAGGACCGGCTTGCCATCGGCGTCAACCTTTTCCACTACAGCCTCAATCTCTTTGCACTTGAAGTAAGCGCCCTGTCCATCATCGGCTACTTCAATGTCTTCACCCAGCCACATGGTGATCGGGAGAGCGGTTATGCCGGCGTAGTTGATGTCATAGTAGAATGGGAGATAGCCCTTTTCTTCGGAACCGTCAACGGTTACGGAGAAGGTTTTGCTATCGATCAGGCGAACGCCGGAAAATACATTGGTTTTACCTGCCTTGAAATCATCATAACCAACATAGTACATGCCGCTTGTTGCTGATGCGCCTGCCTTAAGGATAACAGGAGAGCTGAACAGAAGAACGCGGGCTACATAGTTAGCAGCGGTGATCGGCTCGCCGTTTGTCCATTTCATATCCTCGCGGATCGTGAGCGTATATGTCTTGTTTCCATCTGCGTCAGTCTCTTCCTTATGATCGGTTATAACTGACTCGTTCCAGATGTACTCGGCATCCTTGTTCGTGACTACAGTGTCTGTTCCATTGGTAAGGTCGAGAACGTCCTTATCAGCTGCGTTGTTCGTCCAAACGGTTTCCCAGTCACCCGACAGTTCAGTTGTCTGGCCAATGATAAGCTGGCCTCCGGATGTGGGTTCCAGCGAGGGCGGCGGCGCCGGTGTAGCGCTAGTGCCGGGCGTTTTAGAAGCATTCGGATCCGGGCTGCCACCGGTTTCGTCTCCACAAGCTACCATGAAGACCAGTGAGAAGACCATCATCAATGCAAGAAGTGTTGCAAAAAACCTCTTCATTTTTCTGTTTTTCCTCCTTAAAATTCTATATATATGAACGGATATTAGCCGTTCATTTGAACACATTATAGCAGATGTATATAGTCTCCGCAAGTGTTTAGTATTCACATTTTTTAAAAAAATATAGTTTCTATGCCAAATCACGCCTGTAAAAGGATAATTCGGTTATTTATACTTATGTCATTCTTATGCAAAAATTCATTTTAAAACGATTTTCGTCAATCTTTTTATTCAAGAATATTTACTGACGTTTTTAATCACTATTGGTCGCAAAACCGCTGAAAACTAATATTTTATATGCAATTTCCATAAATATATATGTTATATACTTATGCCTTTTTTGTGGCGTTTTGTATATTTATTCACCGTTATATCATTGAAAGCCGGCGTGTAATTTTCCATTAGAAACCACCTTGATGTAATAAAAAGCTGTAATTATGTTAAATGCTAGCCGTCTGTGCCCTTTGCCGCCAGCATATCCTTCGTTTTCATGAGCCTTGTGAGGTTTCCCCTCTCATTTTCATCCAATTTCATAGTTATGCGGCGAATTGATTCTTCAAATTGAGGTATCATTACATATTCTAATGCGTTAACCCTTCGTCTTGTCTTTTCAATTTCGTCTGCCAGTCGATTGCATATCTTTTCAATTTCGGCAAGCTCAATAAGTAAAGGAAGCAGTTCCGAAAGGGTCTTCACCGCATCGTCAAGCTCCGCTCCCGTCGTGGCAAAGCCATAAGGGTACTCAAAGCCTTCAGTTGTATTTAATCTCAATATTGGCACATCTATCGACAGCACATGGCCAATATCAGCTTCAACATTTGCCGGACGAGCAGGATAACAAAGCGCCTCCTCGACGCTTGCCGCGCCCATTGTAGCCCTGGCAGCTACAAACGACCTCATAGCCGACGCAAGCCGCTTCTCCGCCCTTTCACGAAGTTCACGGTTTTTCCGGACAAAGCCTATGAATCGGCGCACCATTTCATCACGTTTATCCTTCATGAGTTTATGGCCCCTGATAGCGACGTTCCTTCGCTTCTTTAGGTTTGAAAGCTCCATCCTGGTGGGCTTTATTTGTACTGCCGCCATAAGTTACCTCCGTTGCGCAAGTCCTAAGCCTGACGCTGTCAGGCCAAAGGGGGTTACTCGCCCGTAAAATACCTGTCTATATATTCATCCTTGATCCTCTTCAGCTCTCCTTTAGGTAGTATCGACAGGAGCCGCCAGCCTATATCAAGGGTTTGCTCAATCGTCCTGTTTGTATAATAGCCCTGGGATACGTATTCCTTCTCAAACTCATCGGCAAACTTTGCATACAATTTGTCAACGTCGCTTAGCGCGGCGTCCCCGAGTATGACCGCAAGCTCCTTTGCGTCCTTGCCTCTCGAATATGCGGCAAACAGCTGGTTCATGGTATCGGCATGGTCCTCTCTGGTCTTGCCCTTGCCTATGCCCTTATCCTTGAGCCTCGACAGCGACGGAAGCACGTTTATAGGAGGTGTAACTCCCTTCCTGTACAGATCCCTGGATAGGATTATCTGACCCTCTGTTATATATCCCGTAAGGTCCGGGATTGGGTGCGTTACGTCGTCCTCAGGCATGGAAAGTATTGGTATCATGGTTATCGATCCCTTGTTCCCGCGTATCCTTCCCGCGCGCTCGTACATCGTAGCTAAGTCAGTGTACAGGTAGCCTGGGTATCCCCTGCGGCCCGGGACCTCTTTTCTCGCGGCGCTTACCTCACGCAAAGCCTCCGCGTAATTTGTTATATCCGTTATTATAACAAGCACATGCATGCCAAGCTCATAGGCCAAGTATTCCGCTGCTGTTATCGCCATGCGCGGCGTGGCTATGCGCTCTATAGCCGGATCGTTAGCCAGGTTTACAAAGGTTACGGTCCTGTCTATCGCTCCGGTGGACCTAAAGTCGCTTATGAAAAAGTCCGCTTCCTCAAAGGTGATTCCAACAGCCGCGAAGACAACGGCAAAGCCCTCGTCCGTGCCGCGCACCCGCGCTTGGCGGGCGATCTGGGCGGCAAGGTCGGCATGCGGCAGTCCTGAGCCGGAGAACACCGGCAGCTTCTGTCCGCGAACCAGTGTATTAAGCCCGTCAATGGCCGAAACGCCCGTCTGTATGAATTCGCTGGGATAATCTCTGGCGGCCGGGTTAATCGGAGCTCCGTTTATATCAAGCCGCTTATGGGCGATAAGTTCAGGGCCTCCATCCTTTGGCCTGCCCATTCCGTCAAAAACCCTGCCCAGCATATCCGGAGAAACGGCAAGCTCAATGCTTCTGCCCAAAAATCTTGCCTTGGCGTCTGATATCCGCAGTCCCTGCGAACCCTCAAACAGCTGCAGCAGCGCCTTGTCGTTATAGACCTCAAGCACCCTCCCGTGGCGGATTTCACCATTGCTCTGCTCTATTTCGGCAAGCTCGTCGTACTTTATCCCCTGTACGTTTTCAACCATCATCAGCGGGCCGACGACTTCATTGATGGTGCGGTATTCCTTACGCATATTCCTGCTCCCCCCCGTTAAGGCTTCTTATCTGGGCGTCCATTTCCTTTACGATGGCGTCGTACCTGGAATCCGCCTCGTTTTCCTGTACATATTTAAATCGGCCTATCTGTTCGCGCACCGGCAATGACACAAGCTTTGAAAACGGGATTTCCGCGTCCAGCGCCTCGTTGCCCTTATCGTAATAGCTGAGTATTAGGTTTAGAAGCATGTACTGCTTTTTAAGCGAGGTATACGTGTCTACCTCGTGAAACGCGTTTTGATGCAGGTAATCCTCGCGTATGGAACGCGCCGCCTCAAGCGTAAGCCTGTCTCTGAAGCTTAGAGCGTCGATGCCGACAAGCCTTACTATCTCATCCAGCTCACTTTCCTGCTGTAATATGCTCATAGTCCTGTCAACCATCCTGTTCCAGCCATCTGAGACATGCTCGTCAAACCACGCTTCAAGCCTGTTGCGGTACAGCGAATAGCTCTGGAGCCAGTCTATAGCCGGAAAATGCCTTGAATATGCAAGTTTTGAGGAAAGTCCCCAATATACCTTTACTATTCTTAGCGTCGCCTGGGATACTGGTTCTGAAATATCGCCGCCTGGCGGCGAAACGGCGCCTATCGCCGTAACAGCGCCCGTTCTTCGCCCTATCTGGGTTGATGTTTTCGCGTCTTCATCGGAACCAAGGGTTTCCACTATGCCCGCCCTTTCATAAAACTCGGCAAGACGGCTGGACAGGTATGCCGGATAGCCCTCCTCGCCAGGCATCTCCTCAAGGCGGCCGCTCATCTCGCGGAGCGCTTCGGCCCATCGTGATGTGGAATCCGCCATTATGGCCACCTTATATCCCATATCCCTGAAATATTCCGCGATTGTAATTCCTGTATAGATGCTGGCCTCGCGCGCCGCGACCGGCATATCCGAGGTGTTTGCTATGAGCACCGTGCGCTTCATCAGGCTAAGCCCTGTCCTTGGGTCTTTAAGCTCTGGAAACTCCATCAGCACGTCGGTCATCTCGTTTCCACGCTCTCCGCAGCCGACGTATACTATTATATCAGCGTCCGCCCACTTGGCCAGCTGGTGCTGAACCACGGTTTTACCGCTTCCAAACGGGCCTGGTACGGCCGCAACCCCTCCCTTTGCCACAGGGAAAAGGGTATCTATTACGCGCTGGCCCGTTATCATAGGCTCTGATGGCGGCAGCTTCTTTTTATATGGGCGGCCGCGCCTTACGGGCCATTTCTGCAGCATCGGGATTTCCCTTACGCCGTCCTTGGTCTCTATCTTAGCTATCGGAGCATCTATATTTGCTTTTCCCTCATATAGCCATATAAGCTTGCCCTCAACATACGGCGGCACCATAACCCGGTGCTCCACCGCCTCCGTCTCCTGGACAAGGCCAAGGATATCCCCGCCGCTTACCATGGTCCCAACGCGCGCTGCCGGCTTAAATTCCCAAAGCCGTTCATGATCGAGCGCCTTAACCTCTATGCCTCTGGTGATCCTGTCCCCTGCCTTTTCACGGATTTTGTTCAGAGGCCTCTGAATTCCATCGTAGATGGACTCGATAAGGCCCGGCGCAAGCTCTACTGAAAGCGGAGCTCCGGTGGATACAACCGGCTCTCCGGGCCCTATTCCTCCAGTTTCTTCATAAACCTGAATCGACGCCTTGTCACCGCGAAGCTCAATAACTTCGCCTATCAGCCTTTTTTCGGATACGCGCACAACGTCGTACATCTGAACGTCGGCCATCCCGCTCGCCATTATCAGTGGACCGGATACCTTGATTATTGTGCCTTGTGTTGCCATCGCATCATTCCTCCGTAAACAGTATATCGGCGCCAATTGCCTTTTCAACGTTGGCCTTTATTTTCGCCATCGCCGCGCCGCCGGATCCATGGCTGTCCGGCACTGGTATGATAGCAGGATACGCCTGATCCCTGTATTTTTCAATCGTTTCGCCGCACTGCTCAAAAAGCGGCTCGGTAATAAAGATTACCTTGCAGCCAGCCCTTGCAAGCGCGGCAATCCGCTTTGAAGCGCCCAGCGCCTCATTTTCCGAATAAACCGCTAGCCCAATCGCCTTGAAGAGCATCACCGAATCGTGGTCGCCTATTATAGCTATATTTGCCCTGTTGTCAGACATACAGCTCCCTCAGTCTTTCGAGTATATCATCTTGTTTAAACCCGTTGCGCTTAAGCGTTATTACGATCCTTACAGCCTGCGCTTCCTGTTCCCTGGCAAGCATATAACCTATAACCGGCAGTATTGATTCGGTTTCCCATTTATGCGCCTTTATCATCCTCATCAGGTAGCTGTCACGATGTTTTGAAACCGCGGACAGGCCGCCGGTCCTGATCGTTTCTTCCAATGCCTCCGCAATGCTTTCCCGAGCGGCTCCTCCGCCTATTGACCTGGCGATCACGTCTAAAGGAGCGTCAAAATATTTTTGAAGTTGCTCAAGCGTTATTTCACCTCCAGGAAGCAGCGACGACTCAAGCGCCTTAGCCCCTTCGCCGTTCCTTCTCAGCCTCAACAGGGTTAAAACATTGGTAAAATCAGCGCTCGCGCCAAAATACGCGTTTACAAACGGGTTATTGAGGGTAAGGGCATACCTGTAATAGGCGCGGTCGAGCGTAGTGGAAATATCACGCGGGCTTACCTGTACACTTAAGCGCTCCTCAAGCGCGTTCAGCTCGTTGGTAAACTGGACAGGCAGCTCAGAATAATCCCTTTCCCCTACCATCTCCGCAAGCCGTTCGGTATCATACACCCCGCCGTCGGATACAGTGTCCACCACCATGTCGAACTCATCCATCAGGCGCAACTTTATAAGCGTCTTTAGGTTTGTAACATCGGCGCGCATAAGGAAAACGTCGGTAAGCGCCTTATTGGGCGTTACTTCCTGTATAACCGTGCGCATACGGTCAAGTTCGTTTTTAATAAGCGTTTCAAGATCGTCCGCCGTTGCTTCTGGCATTGAACCATACCCCGTTTCTGTGAGAAGGCGCATCGCGTCGTCCATGCTCCCCTGAGCCATCCGACCGATTCTTTCAGCGCTTAACAGCCCCTTTTCAAGGGTACGTATACGGGCAACGGCATAGATCGTACTATCTTGCATTGGCCTCTCCTATCTAGGCAGCCCCATCGTTAGGGCCGCCCGCCTTTGCAGGGAATCTTATGGTACAAACGTGTATTGGCGGTTATGCAGGATTAAACGCCCTCTGGGAAAAGAATACCCGCAACCTCGCCCTCGTACGCCGCTTTAGCTTCCTCAAGCAGGGCTTCAAATGAACAGTTTTTCTCATATTTGTCCGCTGTCAATATAAAGCCTCCAATTACAGGCGCGTCCTCTCCAAGCGATAGGGGATTAAGGCCCCTTTTAGATAATTCATCGTTAACTTTTTGCAACAACCCGTCTACAATGTCTCTGTCACGCACGGCGCACCGCACCGTTTCCCCTCCCTCGGATTCCCTTATAAGCAGCCCGCTTAGCAGGCTTTCCCTGCGTTGTCCGGTTAAGGCGCACAGCTTCTCAAACGCCGCTGCAAACGCCCTGTCAATCAGCTCGCGCCTGCGCTCAAGCGCCGCCTTTCTGCCTTCAAGCTGGGCGTTGGTACGGCTTGTGTCAAGGATAGAGCTTGCTAATTCTATCCTCCTGCGTTCGTAATCGGCCTTAAGCGCGTCCGCCTGACGTTCGGTGCGCTCCATCATGGCCTGAGCCTCGCGTTGAGCCTCGCTAAGCGTTGCTTCAGCGTCCTTGCGGGCGTCGGCCAGTATTCTCTCTATAAGAGCGTCAAGGCCGTTATTCACCTGATTAGGCATGTGTGCTCTCCTTGCATTAAATCATCATTATCGATATGAGCAGTGCAAACAGCGCGTAAAGCTCAACCATTAGCGTTAGAAGCATTGCGTTCATAAGCCCGTTTGAGCGCTTGCCTATTATGTTGATTCCGGCTACGGCAACCTTGCTCTGCTGTATCGCTGATACCAGTCCGCCAAACGCCATAGGGAGCGACGCCGCAAGCATCTGCAGACCTACGCCGACATCAGGGGCGGTTCCGCCCATCAGTCCGGAGCTGCTGAGTATCATAAACGCGATTACAAGGCCGTATATGCCCTGTGAACCCGGAAGAAGCTGCACTATCATGCATTTAAAGAAATTCTCCGGTTGTTCAGCTACGACCCCTGCCGCTGCCTGGCCTGCCCTGGCCACTCCAATGGCCGAGCCTATGCCCGGAAGCACAAGGGACAGCACCACTCCAAGCGCTGTAAAGATCGTTCCCCATTCGACATTTTCAAACATTGTGTGTTCCTCCTGATAGTGTTTATGCTCTATCTTAAGCGGAAGCAGCCGCAAAAAACGGTTTTCAGCGGTCGTCCGTCCCCTTTACATTAACATGCTTTGTGTTATAGCCAAGCGGATCAAACGCTATTCCATCGCCTTCATAAAACTTTCCGTAATACTCTACATATTGGAGCCTGGCGCAGTGAACATAGGTCCCAAGCGTATTTATGAACAGGCTGAACATATGCATGACACTAAGCAGTATCAAAGCCGCGATAAATCCCACCGCTATGCTTATAAAGCTAGCCTTGCCCGAAGGATCCATAAGCATGCCGCCGATCATGTTGAATACCATTCCCATGGCGCCCGTTACAAGGCCGAGGGCCATTATCCTAACGTATGACAGCGTATCCCCCAGCCAGCTTGTTATGTTGTAAAGCTGTCCAAGGCCGGTTCCCATCCTCTTTATCGGGTTATTTGTGCTCCTGTTTGAGAAGAACAGAAGCATCACTCCTCCCACAACAGCCATTACGATTGCTATAGTATGCACCGTGGGCATATCCCCCGCAAAGATTACCCCGACAATTCCAAGTACAATCAATATCCATGAGAAGTTGTCGAATATGGCTGCGGCGGGGTCGCCGTTTCGGAAGCACATGTACATCTTTGCCGCAATGCCCGTAAACATCTGAAGCAGGCCCAGACCGCAGCAGATAAATATCATGGGCATGACCTGATCCATAGGATCAAACAGCAACGGAAACGGGGAGGACGGACCCAACAGGTCCTGCCATCCCATACCAAAGAAGGTTCCGATAAAAAGGCCGCATACAGCGGTTGCCAATCCGCTCATTGTAATCACCTTGA
>URFJ01000084.1 GCA_900547135.1 uncultured Eubacteriales bacterium
AGGGGCGTTGGACTCTAGGCAGAGAACCGCGCAGCCCGCCCTTACGTGAAAGGCTCCAGCCAGTCCAGCGCAAGCTGGCGTTTAAGCGTCAGTTCCGTATCCAGCCTGCTCAGCATGGGCGTTCTCCGTTCCATGGGTTTTATATATGCAATTATAGCGTTAAAAAGGGTTTCCGTACAGGGGGTATTGGGCCAAAGGCAAAAAACCGTGCAGCCCGCCCCTTTTCCTTACCGCCCGTGGCTTCTACGGGATTGGCGCTCATCTTATCGCGCTGTTGATAAGTTCAACGAGCATGCCGCTGGCAACCCCGTAAAACATCTGGGAGCAGAATGCGGCCGCGTGGCTTTTTATATAGGCGCGCAGCCCCTTTTTATCCTTTTTGCATACATAATCGTACGCCGCCTGCGCCGCTATTAGCTCGGCCGAAGCGTCGGGAAGCCTTCTTGCCGCGTCGAACAGGTCGCGCTTGAGCGCGGTCCAGTCCGTATCGTCCTTTGGATTGTATACCACCGTATTGTTGTTTCCCACGGTGATGACGGATCCTTCAATGTTAATGCTATGCATCCGCCGGTTCCTCCATTTCTGGCGTCTCGCCCACGTTTACCCTGTTATAGTCGCCCACTGTTATTACAGAGTTTTTGAGGTCTATTACATAGTTGGACCGTCCGCTGTCAGCGCAGCTCATTAGCACTTTCATGACGGTATCCAAAAAATCATAGTTTGGTGAAAACAGATGAAAGCTGCTGCCTGAGTTAAGCAGTAATGTCAGATAGCCGCCAAGATTTCTGTTATACCTGTCCACTTTTACTAGCTTAACGCTTCCTATGGCTATCAAAATAAGCCCTAAAGCTATTACCCACAGCTTAGGGTCTATAAAAAACAACGCCAGCAGAATTGCGCCTATTATTATAAGTATAAACGAGGACTTGGGATAAGATATTCTCGGCTGGCGGCTCTTCGAAACATGTGATATATTGCTTATCTGCAAAAAGTGGTTTTCAAACGCAAGCGTATTGTTTCTTATTGCCATTTGATCGGTTTTTATTTCTGTAGGAATTCTGAGCTCCATATTTCACTATTCCACTCCTAAGAACCATTAAATACATATTGTACTTATATATATGCTAACATAATATCAAAGCTCACGCAATACACCTCTTCGCAAATATTCACACAATCCGGCATAAAAACCAGTACACACAAAATCCATTTGTCACATATCCGCATTTGGGCTATAATCAATTCATGAATAAAGACGCAAACATGAAAAATACGCGAAAGCGGCCGAGGCGCAGCTTTGTCACAATAGCGCTGTGCGCCTTTGCCGCGGTAATAGTAGCGGCATGCGTTTTGCTGGGCGACTTTGAGCCTGTAAACGTTATTTCTAACAGGGATAACGTCCAGTCCACGCCCGCTGTGGTGACGCCTGCGGCGTCTCCCTCAGCTTCGGACGCGGCAGGGGCTTCAGCCCTTCCCCAAGCCACGCCGGAATTTGTTAAGACGGCGGTGATGGTCGACGGAGAAAGCGTAGCTGTGCTCAGCAGCTATGAAGCGGCTGTTACGCTGATTGACGAGGTGCTGGAGCACTACCGCTTTATATCCAACGCAAGCGCGGCCGAGTTTATGAATCAGGTTGAGCTGGTAAAGGCGGCGGGGGACGTGGGGGCGGACGCCAGCGGCGAGGCGTACGAAAGGCTTACGTCGGAGAGTACGCCCGTAAGGGTGCGGTGCCGCCTTGTGGAATCCGAGATAGAGCCGATCCCCTATAGCACGAAGGTTGAGGAGGACGGCGCGCTGTTGAAGGGCATGCGCGTTGTAAAAAGCTACGGCAGGGAAGGCAGGCATATAAAGACCACTGAATCGGTGCTGATAAACGGAGTGGTGGAGGAAAGCCGGGTCATTGAGAACTATGTCGCGTTAGACGCGATAGACGCCGTTATCAGGGTGGGTACGCTTGAGCCGCGCGATGGAAAGCCCGGGCCGGACGAGGGCCAAAAGGGCCGCGACGCGGGAAGCCTTGAGTTTATACAGCCCGTAGAGGGGAGCATAGCGCTAAATTTCGGGCGTTATAACGGTTCCATGCATCTGGGCTTGGACTATTCGTGCTCAGAGGGCGCGGACGCCGTAGCGTCGTGCTCAGGCACGGTTACCTGTCTTATGGAGCGGGGCGGCTATGGACTGGTTGTAGAGATAGACCATGGAGACGGATTTTTGACCCGGTATGCCAGACTATCCGGTTCGCTTGTCAAAGC
Organism: uncultured Eubacteriales bacterium; assembly: GCA_900547135.1. Taxonomy (GTDB): domain Bacteria; phylum Bacillota; class Clostridia; order Christensenellales; family CAG-138; genus UMGS946. The sequence continues at coordinate 2,253 of URFJ01000084.1, forward strand.
AGGCGACAGGGTGGAGCAGGGTCAGGTGATAGGTACGGCGGGCGAATTGGAAAGCGGCGGCTTTGGGCTGCATTTTGAGCTTAGGATCGACGGCTTTGCTTTCAATCCGCGCTACTATCTCAACGAGGCGTAAAGGCGGGCATAGGTAGGGGGATTGCCTGACTGGCCCGGACGTATGCCGAAAGTTCCCAGGGCATTATGAATCAAAAATTTCCGCAAAAACAAACAAAAGATACCCCTATTAATTTTCTATAATATGATTTATACTTTAATTGATCAGTATCAATCTGTTAGAGAGGCTACGTACTTTTCGGTCGTTACAGGAAAGGTGATGCGTATGATTGTATGAGGACTCCATTTGACTAAGATTTACCTAAAATACCATTGACCATTTAAGGCGGGGGAGCTAGCGTGGCTTCCCCGTCTTAAATTATTGTTAGCTGCGTAGTTTAATTCGGGCTTGAAACCGTGCGGCGTTCGGCCTGTATTATGTCCTTGCAGAGCACAAAGCGGGCCGAACAGGACATTACCCTGGTAATTTTTAAAAAGAGAGCTGCCAGGGGTTATTGTATCTGGGTGCGTAAGCGGGGAACTCTTGATTTTTCAAGGGCTCCCCGCTTTACTGTTACTAACGTGTAATTAGTTCAATGTTCAGTTTATGTTATTCTAGTATCTTATGACTATAAACCCGGTTCCCAGTGTCCTAACATTGTATTATATCCTTACAGAGAATAAATCAGGCCGAGCAGGACATCTAATTGCGGCTTTTTTTAAAAGGAAGCTGCCAGGGATTATTGTATCTGGGTAAATGGTATAATCAATATCCCAAAGCACCCTTGTCTTATAAAGTCGTTGTTTTGTTTTACAAAATCATAAGCATATATTGAAATTTATAGATTATAATTTATAATAATATTGATAAGGAAACAATCCTTAAAGTATTGATAATAAAATACGATACAAGATATATGATAAAGATAATAGTAACATAAAATAGAATTATATGGGGATTTTTAATAAAAATTTAACAATACAACAAATAAAAACAATGAGCATAAAGCAATAAACGTGTACATTACACACTTGACAAAAAAAATTATGATAAAAAATTTTAACAAATAACCAAATTAATACGTTAAAAAATATGGTTATTCCCCTTAAATTACCATATTAATATTTCTCATATGCCATAATTACTTTGAGGTGATACAATGTATGTAAGAATTAGAGCTCTTCGCGAAGATCGTGACCTTAGTCAGAGCGAGGTAGCCAAATACCTGAATGTTCATCAAACAACCTACTCCGATTACGAGTTAGGTAATATTGAAGTCCCAGTATCCATTCTAATAAAGCTGGCGGACTTTTATAATACTAACATAGAATACCTCGTAGGAAGAACAGCTATTACCACCTCGATTAAAGATGACAACCGTTCCCGCAGACATCGGAATACAAAGACTTAAAGCACCGTAAAAAAGCTTGAACGGAATCAATATGCTTAAATCAATGCGGCTAAGGCATTGCCTTACACAGGAACAGCTTGCAAACCTCCTGTCCATTCCGGTGTCAACCTACAAGGGCTATGAAAGCGGGAGGCGGGCTGTACCCGTGAAAACGCTGGCAATGCTTGCAGACCTCTACGGCACCACCATCACATACCTTGCGGGGCTTACCGACTGCCCTGAGCCACTTCCAATAAGCCCGCGCTATATTCCTCCCGGAAGGAACACCCTCCCCTCCGGACAGGATGGCGGCGCTGATGGGGAACCCGGCCCAAGTTAGCGGTACAATGAGCGGCGGCCGCTTCCTACGGCGCCCGTGGGGCGTGGTTCCTCCAGTATGGGATTGGGCAGGGTTTTATATAGATGGGCCGGCCGGACGCAAAAAAACGCGGCGCAGCGGAAACCGCGTACGGCCGGCAATCATTTCAGAAAAAAACCACAGGCTTCCTTAAAAACATAGGGGGATACAAAAGGAAGCCTATTAAAGGCTTAGACGACAATATTGAGACTCTGGATACGTCCTATTATAGCACAAAATCAGGCCCTGTCCTCTCTTCGTACATACGGACGCTTTTCATCCGTAAGGCCGAGAAGATAGTCCACACTTGTATTGTAAAATTCCGATAGTTTAATTAATACATAGGTGGGAATATCATTCTCGCCCGTTTCGTACTTAGAGTAGCCTGTCTGGGACATGCCCAACATCTTAGCCACCTGTGTTTGGGTAAGATCATTATCTTCCCTAAAATCCCTTATTCGCCTATACACGGTAATCCCTCAAGAAAATAATAATGCATTTAATGGTAATTCTACGCATTAAACCTGTATTAGGTTATGGCTTTCTGCGTATTTTATAATCGTCCGGCAAAAGTCGCCGGAGGGCGCCGGCAGATGCTGTTAATCGACAAAGGAATCGCGGATGGATCCGGCGCGTCTGTAAGCCAAGGCCGTTGAAACCATCCGGCGGACGCGCCCGCAGGCATGGGCCTTAAGCCCGCGATACAGTTAAGCTGGATGTCGCTGTTGGGAGATACCTTTGTAGCACCTCAAAAAGGAGGTTAATATATTGGCAAAATTAATCTTGATCTATAACCTGTTTCAGGTTAAAATTAATGTTGTAAGGAGCAAAGATATTGCCTGAAACCTTCCGGTTTTGTCTAAAATCGGATTTGAAGGGGGTTCGGGCACGGCTGATGGCGGGGATGGGCTGTAAGTTTCCCAGTGCCGGATAGCTATGTTGATTAAAGCCGCTTTACGCCGCCGCCCTAAGCCCGCATTGAGCCTTGAAAAGCGGACGGTTCACCGCTTGGACCGTATAGGCCAGCGGGCAAATCGCGCAATAACACCCGTTAATCGTCCGGAAGGCGCGCCGGATTCCTCCAGCGGCGCATACCGCATTGGCATATATCATCTTCACCTAGGAAAGGGCGGCGGCTTTATATAAAAGGGTTCGGAACCTGTGCCCCTTAGGGCCAGTTGCCGCACTGCGGGCTTGTGACGCGGTGCGGGGCGAGTCCAGTTGGGCGCAGCCGGTTTGCTAGGATACGCTTCACATAGGCGGCATGAGCAGGCGGTGTAAAGCCCGACCGCGCTAATTGGGAAGACCCTGCCGGCTCATTCATAGCGAGTAAATACGCCGGACCCTTTTTTATGGCAAGGGGGATAGAGGCCGCGGATGTGGCCGAATCCGCTCAGGCGGGGGTTATTGGCCGCTGGGAATAACGCCCCTGCATCGGCTGGCGCTGAAAGGCTTAGGGTTAAGACGGAGCCGCACTTTCCTTGGCCGGTTAAAGGGCAAAGGAAGGGAGAGTCCTTTAACCCTTGAGCATTTTTGTAGATCAAAGCTTAGCATGATGTGTAACGCTATATAATGATGAAACAGTCATTTAAAGCGGATATGACTCAGCGACAATGGGAAACAAAGTTTGCAGGGCCGCAAAGATCTAGGCTCAAACCCACTTTTTTACGCAATGCTGCCGGCGCGCGTTAAGGGCGGCGGCCTGAGGCCAAACAGGCGCGTTAACGCTAGAAGGGTCCGGAACGATTCCGGACCCTATGTTTCAAGTATGGATTGTAAGGCGGGATAATCAGCGGGGCGCCTCAATTGCGGAGAGGAATATTTCGTTAAAACGTTTAAGCTCGTCATAAAAAACGCCGTGTCCGCTGTTCTGAAGGGTGTACAGCTTTGAGCCCTTTATTCCCTGATGCTGGGCATTTGCCAGGCCGTTTAACACCACAACGTCCTTTGCGCCGTGGATAATTGCCGTTGGCACGCACACGGCGGCTAGGTCCTGCCTGCCGTCTTCGTCACGCAGGGCTATTGCGGCGCGCACCGTACCGATGCCCGACGCCGAAAGCGCTATATCATTAAACCAGTTTTTTACAGCATCGGACTGAGGGGAAGCGAAAAGCTGATCATGACTGAAGCTGTACGCCAGCGCGGGACGGTCGGTGGAGGACTGTTGGATCAGGTCGTTTACATACTGCCGGGTCAGCCCATAGGGGAATCCCGGGCGCTGTGTCCACGACGGGGCGGCGGCGGCGAGCAGTATCAGCTTTATAACGCCGAAGCCTTTGAACAGCCGCATATACCTCAGCGCTATGGCGCCGCCCATAGAGAAGCCTACAAGGGTGAACCCGCAAAGCCCCATGGCGCGGACGACCGAGTAAATGTCAGCGGCCATCTGGTCATAGCAGTAGCCGCCCGCCGGCGCGTCCGAACTGCCAAACCCGCGCAGGTCAAGGGTTACAACCCTGTAGCCGCGGCAGATCAGCGGTTCGAGCTGGTATTCGTACATCCTGTTTGACAGCGGCCAGCCATGTATCAAAAGCACGGTTTCACGCCCCTGCTGATTGTATTCATAGACGGCGATGCGAACGCCGTCATTGGATCTTATATAGAACATGTCTGTATGGGGCCTCCGTTAACGCATATTCTTCATATGATCATAATATGAAACCCTTTTTCATATGGTGACAGACTTGTTTGGGACGGGGTTATCCAAGACAAGGGGGCACATGCGCTGAGGCGCGCCGATTGAAAACGGCCCCGCGCCGCCATATATGAAAGCTAGGCGGTGCGAAGCCGTATGAAATCTTGCAGGTTCGTGTTCTCAGTTCTTTCGCTGGTCAGCTATATAGAGCATGGACATGAGCAGCACGAGGATGGAAAACACTATCATTATCACCTTTGTCCCCTGATTGTTGATAAAGGCCATGGCGGAGTTCACCTGGTCTATTATCAGGAATACAAGCATCACGACAGAAAGTATAATACAAAAATGGGGAAGAATTTTTTTTAACATTGCCGCCTCCTAATCCATTGCAACGTATATGATGTCCGTTGCCTCACGTTCGCCGGAAGGCGTGGAGTAGATCTTTCCATCCACAGCCATCGCCGAGGTGTCGCCGCCGTCAAGGTTATAGGCGGTAACGCAGCCAAGGTCATAGAAAAGCTGCGAAAGCTCCTCAAGTGTCATGCCAGAGGAGCTGCCGCGCCCGTCCACGGCAATAAATACGTAATGCCCGGGTTCTATCATGCCAATGGCGCTTCGAGGGTTCGCTCTTCTAACGTCGCTGTTGAATTCGGTCATCGGTTTTCCATTATCCAGCAGCATCGGCCCAAACGACCATACCTGCCACGCGCCCTTTTCCTTTATTATTGATACGTCGAACTGGGCCGGGGGAAAGGTTTCTAATGTACCGTCATAGTTAAGCACGCACACGTCGCGGTATACCGTGTCGCGGTAAAGCGTGCCGTTTCTAACTACAACGCCCTCGCGGTGCGCGGTGCACTGGTCACCGTTTATCGCAACAAAGGCGTTTACAGAGGAGCCGATTTCGTTAACGTAGGCCCTGTTCTTCCAGCTTGAGCCGTATTCGCCGCCCGCCATAGCGGCTTTTATGAATTTAACGTCCATAACATAGATATCCGCGATGTGGTAAACGGCATTACCCGCGTTTCGGGTTTCAACGGTCACGTTAACGTTTTCGCTTTTATAGGTGGTAGCGGTTTTTATGGGAGCTTCGCCGGCGCTCAGGAATTTTCCGGCGAAGTTTCCCGCCGCTTCATCGGTCGGCGTTGGACCCGCTGGCGGGGTTGTGCCGCTCTGCGTTGGGTTTGCCGTGTTTATGGATGGCGGTGCGGTGGTGCTTTGAGGAAGCTCTATGGGGTCGTCGTGCCCGTATATAGGGCTTACATGGTGGAAATAGGAAAATATGCAGAGGAAAAGCCCGATTGCAATGGTATCGGCAAATACGAGCAGCCATACGGGAGTATGCCTGCGCCGATTCTTTTTCGATGGCCTGTGCCCGCTCGTGTCATATTCTCCTCGGCTGTTTTGGGCGCCGCGCTCCCAATTCCGCCGCTGCCTGCCGCTGCCGTTATTGTTGTTGAGATCGTTCATGTTTTACCTCACAAAAAGCAAAGTGTTGCTGCACATTGGATTATAGCATAATTGGCGCGCCCGTTGTTCCATGCGGCGTAAATTTACCATTAAGTTCATAAATCGATTATTTTAGGATTTTGCCCCCGGCGCATTAGAAACGATTTTTGCCTCCGGCGGCTTAGAACCTTTTTTGCAAAAAAGGTTCTAAGAACTCCAAAAAATGCAAGGAGGATAATATAAGCTTGGGTACATATCCCCAAGAAATATAATCCATCAAAAGCCAGCGACATGTGCGCCGGCCTTTTGATACCTTGAGAGCAAAAGTCAGTCTGACAGTTGCTTGCAACCGAAGACTGGTTT
>URFJ01000085.1 GCA_900547135.1 uncultured Eubacteriales bacterium
TGAAGACGGACATATGGTACAGCCGATGCCTGGGGACATCCGCGTATGCAAGTGGCATGATGATGTATATGAGATTGAGCTTAGTCTTGGAAGTCTCCCCGCCCCGGTCCCGGCCCTTCCATATACAATCGAAAGGGTCATATTGCCGTGGCGTGGCGCGCGCGACGCATATGTTATGACGTTGTACTACGAAAACGGCCTTCGGCTTATGCTTGAGGAGGGCGATATCGTACGGTGCGGCTTCGCCCTGGGCGATGGCCGCGGCGGCAATATCTCCTTTTTGGATGTTGGGAATACCAGGCTTGTGACAATACACGCAGTTCTTAACGACAGAGAGCGGCTTTTGGTATTGAACCAGGGAACAACGCCAATCCTTGATTTATCTGGCGATAAGGCGTCCATTGAGGATTCGCGCCCTCAGGTTATAAACAGCCTCAATACCGCTGTCGGACACGAAACCAGAACTCGTTACGAATTCAATAAGGATCGATTTATTGAAATGCCGGCTGAGCGCGGCTTCTTTTCGCATGAATATGTGCGGCCAGCCGATAGGCGCGAGATCGCCATAGCCTTCTGTCAGGCTGCGCAGCAGGATTTCATGGAGGAGTCGTTTAGCTATCTAACCGAGGATCTCAGGTCGTCCTTGACATTTGACCAGATTAAGGAATTTGTAGGCGCCTATATTGTCAGGCAGTCTCCTGTAGTTGAAATTGGCAGAACCATTCTTGGCCTAATGCGTAAAGAAAATGGACAGCTGGAATGCGTTAACCTCCTCGAATTTGAGTTTGAGGACGGTCTTATATCCGATATACAGGAATGTGAATGGTAGCAGTCAAATCAAAGGGCAGGCTGTACAGCCCGCCCTTTTAGAACATATTAATATTATTTTCCGCCTGTAAACAGACCTTTAAAGAAATCTCCAACGTTTGTAAAAAACTCCAGTACCCCGTTCCAAACACCGGCAAACCAATCCGACACGCTTGACGCCTTATCTATGGTGTCAAGCCAGCCGAGAAGCCTGCTCTGCAGATTGTCAACATCTAGGTTTTGGAAGGTACGGCAGAGTTGCAGCAGCTGTTCGACCTGATCGTCGGTAAGCTCTACCTTGCACTCGTCAGCTATCCTGCGTATTTCAGCGCGAACCTCATCGTCCGACATGTTCTTAATGTTGTCAAGTATCTTCTTAAGTTCGTTTATAAGGCGCGTAGCTTCCTCGCTGCCTATAAAATCGGCCAGCTCCGCAGTTGTAATAAGCTCCTTGATCGCAGCAGTTTTGTCGTCTTCATCAAGCTTCTCGCCGCCAATATCCTCATATGCCTTGTAAATACCCGTCAGCGCGGCAGTACCCGAAAGCGGATAGGGCGCTGAGACCATTACGTGCGCATTTGTTATTCCAGCGGTTATAAGCGCGTTCTCATACATCTCCTTTGTGACCCAGTTGATATTGTTCGTTTCAATTTCTAATCCCTTACCCTCTTCAAGCACGGTTATATAAACGCATGAAAGGGCCACATTTCCAAGATATTTTTCGGGCGCAACGCCCTCAAGGTATTCCCTTTCTTCAGCGTTTGTTACCTTAAGCTCTTTAACCGAGCCTTCATCAACGCCAAACGTCTTATAAATCTCATCGCGCTGTTTATCGCTGAGATTAGCTCCCATCGTTATTCTCTGCTCTCCCGCTTCCGCGGCAAAAGCAGGTATAGCAACGCAAAGGCTGAATATAAGCGCCATAATGGCCGCCAAAGCTTTTTTCATGCTTTTCACTCCTTATCAAATATAGAGCATAGCTCATTGTCACTATAACATATCATGCCCCGAAATAGTTTGAACATAATGTGAACTTTAAACCTGAACACAATAGCATATGCAATATTATCAATTTTTCTTTAGCCCATGAATTGACGTCAGCATAATATGATGCTATAATGTGTAAGCATTTGTGTCTAGGGGCATGATGTAATGGTAACATAGCGGTCTCCAAAACCGTTCTTGAGGGTTCGAGTCCTTCTGCCCCTGCCATAACAATTCAAATCTGAGCGACTCTGCGTTACAAAATTGTTAAAGAGGTGTTTCGCATAAACAATTATAACGGTAACAAACGACCCCTAGGGTGACTCTGCTAGTTTAGTTATGTTTATAAAGATATTAAACCGTGCGGGCGGAAAGGGCCGCCTATAATTGCTTTATGAATTTGGATGCGACCGTGGGCAAATCATGGCTCTTATTATTGCCGACTACTCATCCTTTGTTCTTTAAGGCCGGTTACACGAGCGTAGCAAAAATTCGCATGCGTCTAAGTCATTTACTCTAGAATTTCAGATCGCACTAAAAACATTCCAGTAGGAGAATGTAAAGGAATGGGGAACAACGACCCCAATTTCGCGATTTATATCCTTTGTAACTGAATACTCATTCTTTTTTATGTTTTATTTGTCAATTAATATAATTATTGCTTGTGTATTGTTATTAAATATGGTATAATGAATACATTATTAATACAAAGGAGGAGATTCCAATGGGCATATAAGCCTTATATTGTATCTCTTTCATAAGTAAGTCTTAGCTACTATTAAAATTGGAGGGATAATCTCATGAAACTGAAGAGAATTTTTTCTGCCATTATAACGGTTATTATGGTTTTAATCGCCCTTACGGTTCCAGTTTTAGCTGCACAGGACGCCGATTACAGCGTTACTGCTATTGGGGGCACAAAATATCTGCGACGCGGCGACGCTAACCTGGACGGGGTAGTTAACATGGACGATGCATGGTTTATAGCTGACTATCAAGGTGGATATGTTTCATTGATTGGAACCGGAAACAGACACTTTAATATAGTGGATGTTAATGGCGATGGATTCATTAACGACGATGATTTTAGGGCCATTTATTTTGGAAATGTTCCTGATGTACTATACGGTAATAAGATCGGGGACGCTAATTTGGATGGCGTAATTAATACCGGAGACGCATCTATGATATTAAGATACGTAGATGGTCATGTTAACATAGGTGAGTTTGCATATGCCTTATCGGACGTCAATAACGACGGCCTTGTTAATCGAACCGATGCCGAATTGGTTCTACAGTACACCGTAGGTTGATAGTTAGGTCATTATATACTCGTAAAAATCACATAGGAAGGTATTTTATTATGAATATAAAGAAGATATTATCCATTTCAATGACAGCCATTTTGCTTTTAACCGCTATTTCGCTGCCTGTACTTGCCGCCTCTTATGAAACTAATGCCTCTATAGGTTCACGCACATTGTTGAGACGTGGAGACGCTAACCTTGATGGGGTTATAAATACAGGTGACGCGGCATTTATACTTAAGTATTTAAACGGTGAAGTTTCATTAGTCGGCTCTAGCAACCTGCACTATAAGATTGCTGACGCAAACGGCAACGGAACTGTTGACAATAATGATGCTTTGTGTATTCTCCAAGGCAACGTTTTAAATACAACCTACAGCCAGATGAATGGCGACGCTAACCTTGATGGAGTTTTAAATACCGGAGACGCGGTCACTATACTAAGATACGTTGAAGGCATAATAGAGGTTGGGGAATTTGCTTATTGCTTATCGGACTGTAACAATGATGGCATAGTTAATAACACGGATGCGGAATTGCTTCTCGATTATCTTTTGAATACATAAGTTATAATAGACAGTACTACCGGAGGGGGGGCTGCTCCCCTCTTTTTTTACAAATTAAAAGTAAACTATTAGTATTGATATGTTGGTATATAAATCATCTTATTCAATCCTGCCTAAAGGGCTTACGATTGTTAATGTCAATATACCATCATTATATTATCGGCTTATTTTTGATTTATCGCTCCTGCAAAACTCGGTCATCACATCCCAATAACGCTTAGGCATATGCGACATGCGGCATTTAGGATTATACCGGCCCTCAATAGCGATCGCGTCATAGTATTCACACCATAAATCCCTATACAACTGTTCCTCCTCATCGGGATTCTCCATCACAAAGGAATCTACCGGGACAATCGCCGACTGGCCTGGGCGGGATACCAACGCCATACCGTGCGTGGCGTCGTATATCAAAAAAGCCTCCTCAGGGTACCTGTCTATAAAGTGCGGCGCAATGATGGGGAGCACCTGGTTAAGCGGCTTTATAATGCTTACCAGCACTTGTCCTGATACGGAAAACCGGATAAACTGCTTATATCTATGACTCTCATTCAGCATATGCCGCTCGGCCTTCTGAAGGGCCGACACGGTGTCATCCGTCAGATGGCCCATAACATCCTTCCCCATGGCAAACCCTAATTGAAGGAACCTCAGCATGTAAAGCTCCTTTTGATCCATAAAGGTTAAAAACACGTTTTCAAACAGCATCAGAGCGTCGTGGGATATTTTGAGTGGAATTGACCTTCGTACCCTGGCCGCCTTTGCTAAATCGGTGTGAATAAAGCGGGTAATCCCAAGCGTTAGCTGACGTTCGAAATACGGCGTTATATCCAGAGGCATTTCATTTTTGTCATAGCTTTCGAATACGCAGCAGAGCAATCCTTCTATCGTGCCATCATATTCATATGCTGTGAAGCCCCGCTCAAGCATTCGTAAACCTCCCCTCCGCCAATGTATGACTGTGAAAAAAGGCTTAACTGCTGATAGTTGTCCTGCATCTGTTTACGCATGTAATCCATGCCCTGCTGTGAGATGAGACTGCGAAGAATCGCATCCTGCGTAAATCGCAAGCCATCATTGATTTTGCCGTTAACTGTAATAAAATATTGCGCCCTCTTAAGCACTACACCTATCTTTCTCAGCCCGTCGTAGCTGAGAGGGCTTACCCTCCTAGCCGCCAGAATGCGTTTTGCGCTTGTTACGCCTATTCCGGGTACTCGCAGTAGTTCTTCGTACTGCGCCCTGCCTACCTCAACGGGGAAGCGCTCCATGTGGCTAAGCGCCCAACTGGCCTTCGGGTCAACCAGCGGGTTGAAGCTCTGATGGGCCTCGTCAAGAAGTTCGTCCGCCTCAAATCCATAAAAGCGCATCAGCCAGTCTGCCTGATACAGCCGATGCTCCCTAAGCAAAGGCGGCGGGGTGCCCGCGGCCGGCAACAGGGGATTGGACGAAACCGGCATATATGCCGAGAAAAATACGCGTTTTAGCCGATATTTTTTATAAAGGGCACTACTGAGCTTTAAAATCTGAAAATCCGTATCCGCCGTCGCTCCAATAATCATCTGTGTGCTCTGTCCGGCCGGCACAAATTGGGGAGTATGGCGATACCGTGCCAAATCGCGCTTGTTTTCCTTTAGCTTGTCAGTTATAAACTCCATCGGCTTTAGTATTGAGTTCCTGGATTTGTCGGGTGCAAGCAAACCAAGGCTTTTCTGGCTTGGAAGTTCGATGTTTACGCTCATACGGTCAACCAGCATGCCAAGCTTGGTGAGTAGGTACTCATCCGCTCCTGGAATAGCCTTTGCGTGGATATATCCGCAAAAGTTATATTCATTTCTTAGCACTTCAACCGTTTTAATGAGCTGCTCGCAGGTATAATCAGGACTTTTAACCACGCCCGAGCTTAAAAAAAGCCCTTCGATATAATTCCGCTTATAAAAGTTGATTGTAAGGTCGGCCAACTCGCGCGGAGTAAACGCCGCGCGCGGCAAATCGTTGCTTCTTCTGTTGATACAGTAAGCGCAATCGTAAATACACACATTGGTTTGGAGAACAAGAGAAACGCAGCGTCCGTCAGCCGAAAATGTATGGCATATTCCGCAGCCTACAGCATTGCCCATTCCGCTCTTGCCATTTTTACGGTCCACGCCGCTTGACGTGCAGGCTACGTCATATTTAGCGCTGTCCGTAAGTACCTTTAGTTTATCGAATACATCCAATCTCTCTCACCCCTTAATACGATTAGTATATACTAGAACAAATGTTTTAGTCAATGGTTTTAAATCAAGTATTCCAGTATTTTAGCAATATTAAATACTATTTATTTGTGCAGCTGCTGCTTGCATTCTAAGTCTTACAATAATATAATATGATGCATTAACCTTGCGGGGGATCGGTAACATGCAAAGAGTCATGGTAATCGGCTGCTGTGGCTGCGGAAAGACTACCCTTTCCAGAAAGCTGGCCTCAAAGTTGGATCTCCCTCTTGTTCATCTTGACGTTCTCTATTGGAGGGATAACTGGCAGACGGTATCACAGGAGGAATTTGATCTTCTTTTATCACGCGAAGTAAAGAAGGACAAATGGGTGATGGACGGAAACTATCATCGTACCATACCCATAAGGCTTAAGTATTGCGATACGATTATATACATGGACTATACCCGGATGGTCTGCTTGCTTGGGGCTATTAAACGTATGCTTAAGGGCTATGGAAAAAGCCGTTCGGATATGGGAGGGAACTGTCCAGAAAGGCTCGATATGGAGTTTTTAAGGTTCATATGGAATTTCAATAAAAACAATAGAAAAAAATATTTGAATATGCTTGAGGACATCGACAACAAAAAAAATGTAATAATACTTCACGGCAGAAAGGAATGTCTGAGGTTTTTGAAAAACTTGTAATCCAGTCCACTACTATGGGTAGTGTTGGTTATTTATAAATGGCGGTGATAGATGAAAAGCGAAACACCCCATTAACTAGACTGCTTTTGAGAAACTCTGTTAAGAATAACAGTCCGACATATTTTCAATTTATAGCCATAAACGAAAACCTTCCCTGGTTTCCTCTAAATGCCACGGAGAAAGCCAGGGAATTTATATAACAATATCTTCACTAAGTATAAAAAGGATATCGCCTATCAATAATATCGACAAGATGTCATTCCTACAGGATCATATTTGACTCTTTTATAAGTCAATATTCTCAAATACTATCCGGTCAACTTTGGATTTTAAATAAAACTTAAAATATCAAAGGTATGCCTAGACTTACCGCTATTCATTAATCCTCATGATTTTCATAACGTTTACCCGCGTAATCCTTAACACTGCAATAGCGGCCCCAAGCAGATAGCATAAAAGAAAGATTAATAGATTCGTATAGTTTGGCGCAACAGATATCCCCCTTATGAGCATATACAGGCATATGCCCAGCACGGTTCCTGCCGTTACCAGAATAAACTGTTCAAAAAATGACGCCATAGAGACCTGGCGCTTGCCCGTGCCCAGGCTGCGCATAACCGCGAACTCCTGTTTTCTGTTTCTAATATACAGGAAAGCCGCAGCAAAACCGATCCCCGCCGACAAGATCAAAAGTACTGGTATAAGTATTTCCAACAGCCGGATTTCACCGCGCACCGCTGTTGTGGATTCGATTAAAATTCCATCGTATACAGTTAGCGCAAAGCTGTATATTGTCTCTCCGTGGGATAGCTTGGCGCTGGTAAAATACTGCGCCGCTTTCTGCTTGAATTCTTCCAGACGGTAATTATCTTCAATAGTGAAGCTCAGACTCTCGGTATATATATTTCCTCCAACGCCTTCAATAATCCCGCATACAGTCTCCCAGGGACAATAAACCGCCCCCAAACCTCCCGTGTATGCCCCTGCAACCGTAAACTCCCTATCCTCCGTTCCATACTCTTCGTTCATAATATGGTCAACCACTGTCATCTCCAGCTTCCCGTCAACTACACTACCCATCATGTCCACAGGAACGATGCAAACGTCCTTATTCGTCATAAATATAGTTTCATCAAAGCCTTCAAAATAGGTAATTTCAACGCCAAGCTCCTGTGCGAGCGCGGGTTCAGCGTCAGGACGGGTGATTCCCACCAAAACTTTCTCTGCTGAATAATAATCCGCCTTGATCCGCTCCACTTCATCCTGTCCCTCGGTGGCGTACCGAAGCTCTCGTTTGAGCCTTATATCCTTTACATGTTCCCAGAGTGTATAATATTCTGATGTGCATACTTCAATATAGGTGGTTGATAACTCCAATCCATCGGTCTTGGTGCCCGTAAGGTCGGATACAACGCACCTAACTTCAATGTCCTTATATAAGCCGTCAAGTCCAGCTACCTTGCTCTCCAATGAAAAGTCAAGCTCACATAACAGCAACGCAAACGACACTGACACGCATAGCAAGGCCAGACAGCTGAGGCCGCTGCGTCTCATACGCTTTATGGCGTATTTAAGGGCAAATTCCATATTGCTGCCGCCTTTCCCTCCACTATCCTTTGGCTTAGCGGTACCAGTGCGGTTTGCGCCGGTATGCCTGAAGCCCCTCTCACTTGCCGCGTTTCCTTTTATCTGCTTACCGGAATGCTTTTTAGCGTCACATGTTCTTCGGCCCTTAACCACAGGGATAAAGTCGCTAGCCAGTTCCACAGGTTTTTTCCTTGATAAAACCGCTGCCGCTATCGCCGACGCGCCGATTATTGCCGCAAACTGTCCCGCCGCCGCATACCA
>URFJ01000086.1 GCA_900547135.1 uncultured Eubacteriales bacterium
GTCATATATACCATATCTGGTGTGTGAGAACCCGTATACGGTGATTGGAGAAAGGCGCAGCGTATGGTACCTACAGGGGTTCATGTACGATTACCACAGCGGCTTAACAGCAACGCACGACTATTCATCGCCGTGGTATGCCTGGCCGTTTACATTCAGACCTGTATGGTATTATGTAAAGTACTTTGCTTCTGGAATCAGGGGTACCATATCGGCGTTTGGCAACCCCGCCGTATGGTGGGTATGCAGCGCATTGACCATTGCGTTTATAGTAATGCTTGTTTTGAACAAGCTTAAGGGCAGGGGCGCCTTTATAACAACGGTTGGGATAGGAGCAAACTTCCTTCCATGGGTGCTCGTAACCAGATGCACGTTTGCGTACCATTTCTTTGCAACGGTACCCTTCATAATATTTGCGGCCGTGTACGTGCTGAAATATTTCGAGGACCGAAACCCGAAGCTTGCCCCTGTTAAGTGGATATGGCTCTGTGTGGCTGTGGTGCTGTTTGCAATGTTCTATCCGGTCATATCCGGTGTTCCCGTGTCAACCAATTATATAAAATGGCTCATGTGGTTACCGGGATGGACCTTTTTAGGTTGATTTTGAGGTGATATATGGAAGTAAAAAGCAAAAAGAATTTTATACAGTTTATAAAGTTCGCTCTTGTAGGCATAATGAATACCATTATCGATTTTGGGGTATACACGGTTCTTGTATCGTTTACAGGTACTCATTACGCAATAGCGCAGGCAATCTCATATACATGCGGGCTTCTTAACAGCTACCTGTTTAATACGGTGTGGACGTTCAGAGAGGAGCGTCAGCGCAACGCCAGGGAGTTTCTGCTGTTTGTGGCCGTAAACATAGCCACACTGCTTGTTTCCATTGGCATTCTCTATGTGTTTAGAAACTTTATATTCCCCCAAGGGAACTCTGTAACCCACTGGATGGTGAACGGTTTCCTAGGTGGTTTCATCACTACGGAGAGTAAGGCCATTGAAATTTTAAGCAAACTTATAGCTACGCCGATTACAATTATATTAAACTTTCTTGGAAATAAAATATTTGTATTTTGTAAAGGCACTGGAAAAAATTGAATACCTAAGAACTATAATACTTGACGGGTCAGCTTCAGACGATTTATACTTGTAGTATCGGCCTCATGGTTAGCAAGAACCATGGGGCCTGCTCATTATAATCAAAAAGTTTTGAATTAACATAAAATCTTAAAGATAGCAAAACTGCACGCGCGTATTCACTTATCCGAAAAAACGCTTGCATATTTAACCTTAATTGGATTATCATTTAAAGGAGTTCATTGGAGGTACCTAAGCTGCTGGCTGCTTCTCTATCTTATATTGAATTGACCCGTTTTAACGCCGAAAGAATGGCCGTGATATATTTGCATACTAGATATGATTATCCGACCATTGGCAGGATTATTTTCTGAGTTAAAACAATTCAATCCCTGTCTGTTCGTGATGGAAATTACTTATTGCGTACATTTTCATCAGTCTCATATTTTAGCCTTATTCAGGCGGCGGAATAGCCGTATTTCCCCTTTTATCGCAATAGAGATAAATTTGAAAAACATAAACAAGATGAGCATAAAATTTTTAATGGAGTGGTGTAAAGAATGTTGGGAAGCGTTTTAAGCTATGGACTTAACGGTATAAAGGGATATCCGGTGAATGTGGAGGTCAACTCAACGGATGGCATGCCGGCATATGAAACGGTAGGCCTTCCTGATATGGCTGTAAGAGAATCAAAGGAGCGGATACGCTCGGCAATAGCAAACTCTGGCTTTCCTCCTGTTACGGGACGTATCACGGTTAATCTAGCTCCTGCAGACACAAAAAAGATCGGTTCGATATACGACCTGCCGATAGCACTCGGCATTTTGGCTGCACAGGGCCTAATAGACAATATAAAGCTTCAGGATCATATGGTTGCGGGAGAGCTGGCGCTTAGCGGAGAGGTTCGGGGCATATGTGGCGTGCTGCCCATGGTGATAGACGCATTTTCAAAAGGGATTAAAAATATGGTTCTTCCAAAGGCTAACGCAGCTGAGGCGTCATATATAGCCGGAACAAAAATAATAGCTGTCGATTCCCTGAACGATGCTGTAGGTTACCTGCGCGGCGATAAGCGCATAAATCCATACGTTCCCAAGGTTTGGAACGCGCAGATGTGCAAATACAACGTCGATTTTTCGGAGATCAAAGGGCAGCATGGCGCAAAACGGGCGGCGGAAATCGCGGCTGCCGGAGGACATAACCTGCTGCTTATCGGCTCGCCTGGATCAGGTAAAACGATGATAGCAAAACGAATGCCCACAATACTTCCAAGCCTTACGTTTGAAGAGGCTTTGGAAATAACGAAGATTCACTCGGTGGTGGAATTGATCGACAATGAAAAGGGATTAACCACACAACGGCCATTCAGGTATCCGCATCATTCCGCGTCAACGGTCTCGCTTGTCGGCGGGGGACAAAACGCTATGCCTGGAGAGATTAGCCTTGCGCACAGGGGTGTTTTGTTTATGGACGAATTCCCAGAATTCCGAAAGGACGTTTTGGAGGCCCTGCGCCAGCCGCTTGAGGATGGAGAAATCAAAATTTCGCGCGCAGCGGCCAAATCCACCTATCCGGCAGACTTTATGCTGATTGCGGCTATGAATCCATGTCCTTGCGGATATTACGGATCAAGGACAAAGAAATGCAGGTGTACGCCGAATCAAATACAGCGTTATCAGCAGCGCATAAGCGGCCCAATGCTTGACAGGATAGATATGCATGTCGAGATGTCCGATGTGGGATATAAGGAACTATCCTCCAGCGACATGGGCGAGACATCGGCTGAAATACAGCGGAGAGTTAACCGTGCACGTGGGATTCAGCGCGAACGATACAGGGGTGATAGCATTATTTGCAATTCACAGCTAAACGATAGGAACCTTATAAAGTATTGCCGACTGGACATTTCATCGGCAAAAATTATTGAAGCAGCTATGAATAGGATGAACCTAACCGCGAGAGCTTACGGCCGTTTGCTGAAAGTGGCCAGAACCATTGCCGATCTGGCTGGCGCCGATGTTATAGGCGCCGATCATATCTCAGAAGCAGTTCAGTACAGGAGCATTGAAGGCAAGTACTGGCGTTAAGCCGCAATGCGGCCGTTACGTTAGAAGCTGAGCGGGAAAGACCATTGAATATCGGGTGTTAGTAACGCTCATCATACAGGCGAAAATGGACGCTGAAAAAATGCTTAGCCACTTACACTGATACAAGGAGGTAAAACGAAATGAAGATATACAGCAAAGAGGAAAGGTATTGGATATGGCTAAATAAAATGCTAGGTTCTGGATATGCCAGGTTTCACAACGTGGCACAGGAATACGGAGGACCAGAGGGGGTATTCAATGCTGCGAAATGCGGAAAGCTTGATATAAGATCCCCACTGAACGAGGGAAACGTAAAATTTATACAGAAAAACGCAACGGAGGGCTTTATCGACGGCTATATAGAAGACCTAAATAATGAAGCTATAGAAGTTACAACCCCTATAAGCGAAGATTACCCGTTTTTGTTGTCCGAGATTTACGACCCTCCTACGGTGTTGTTTTATAAGGGCACTATTAAGAGGGAATTGATGCTGTCTATAGCTGTAATCGGAGCGCGCAAATGTACTGATTATGGACGGCGTGTTGCGTTCACGCTTTCAAGGCAGCTGGCGGATCAGGGTGTATGCGTAGTATCCGGGCTGGCATATGGAATAGACGGCGAGGCGTCAAGAGGTGCGCTTGCTAGTATAAGGAGCGATTATCCGACGATTGCGGTGCTTGGTACAGGTGTTGATGTTGTTTATCCAACTCAAAACAGGCCGATATACGATGCAGTGGCAGAGCGTGGGGCGGTGGTGTCCGAGTTTCCTCCCGGTACACAGGCAATGCCGGGAAATTTTCCAAGGAGAAACAGAGTAATAAGCGGGCTGTCAAAGGGGATCGTGGTTGTGGAAGCAAGGGAGAAAAGCGGCACGCTCATAACGGTAAACCACGCGCTGGATCAGGGACGGGATATTTTCAGCGTTCCTGGGAGGTTAACGGATCCATCGTGCAGGGGAACAAATAATTTAATCAGGCGCGCAATGGCTAAGCCTGTATTTGGAATAAACGACATACTCGAAGAATACGGTATCCCATTATCTGATAAACCCGACGCAAGACCAGCAAGGGATATCAGACAGACGCTTGACGGAGAGCGCGCTGTAATATATGATTTACTTAAAGATGGTGATAAAACCTTTGACGAGTTGTGTGAATCAATGTCAATAGAGGCGGGAGCTCTTAATACCATCTTGACAGAATTGGAGTTTTCAAGAATAATAATTCAGACCCCAGGAAGGGTATTCAGCATTAGGTAGGGCGGCTTAACGGCCTAATCGCCGATTCGGAGGTAGTTTGATGTCAAAACTTGTTATTGTGGAATCGCCCACAAAGGCAAAGACCATAGGAAAATTTCTGGGCAATGGCTACAAGGTGGTTGCCTCTAACGGACATGTACGCGATCTGCCCAAGAGCCAGCTCGGCGTGGATGTAGAACACGATTTTGCGCCCAAATACATAACCTTAAGAGGACGCGGCGACGTGCTTGACAAGATCAGAAAGGAGGCAAAATCAGCGGATAAAATATATCTTGCAACGGACCCTGATAGGGAGGGAGAGGCTATATCTTGGCACCTTGCCCATGTTTTGAAACTGGACGAGGAGTCCGAGTGCAGAATCGTATTTAACGAAATAACCTCAAACGCGGTGAAGCGGTCGATAACTGCCCCGCGGCCAATAGATATAAACCTTGTGGACGCCCAGCAGGCCCGCAGGGTTTTAGATAGGCTTGTAGGCTACAAGATAAGCCCGGTTCTATGGGCTAAGGTGCGGCGGGGCCTTTCTGCCGGACGCGTGCAATCTGTTGCAACCAGAATCCTGTGTGAGCGGGAACAGGAAATATTGGACTTCGTACCCCAGGAGTATTGGACTATAACGGCCTTTCTTAAGGATCCAAAGCGCAAAAAGCTGATCGAAAGCAAGTTTTACGGCTACAATGGCAAGAAGACTGAGATAAAAAACCAAGAAGAAGCCATGAGGGTGGTCGGGCTTTCAAAGGGAAATGATTTCACTGTAAGTGACGTGAAAAAGGCGGAGAAGCTGCGCCACGCGCCCCCGCCCTTTACTACCAGCAGCATGCAGCAGGAAGCGTCAAGAAAGCTTGGGTTTACCACGCAGCACACAATGCTTGTAGCTCAGCAGCTTTACGAAGGAATTGACGTTCAGGGGCAGGGCGCCACAGGTCTTATAACCTATATTAGAACCGATTCGGTAAGGATATCAAAGGAAGCGCAGGAAGACGCCTTAAAATATATAGCTTCTACATATGGAAATCCATATGTGCCGGCTACCCCAAATTTCTATAAGGGGAGATCCAGCGCACAGGACGCGCATGAGGCGATAAGGCCCGCCAATTTGAAGCTTACTCCGCAGATGATAAAGGGGTCGCTTTCCGCTCCTCAATATAAACTCTATAAATTGATATTTGAGAGATTTGTAGCAAGCCAAATGTCAGAGCAGCGCGTAGAAAACTGCACCGTTACCTTTGATGTCAACGGATGCACCTATAAATCTAACGGAACTAAAGTTCTATTCAATGGCTATACTGCTGTATATACCGAGGGAAAGGATGAAGTAGAGCAAAAGGAGATAGTGCTTCCTGAGCTAAGCGTGGGCAGTATATTCACTCCAGACAGAATCGAGCCGGAACAGAAGTTCACTTCACCGCCTCCGCGTTACACTGAGGCTTCTTTGGTAAAGCTTCTGGAGGAGAAGGGCATAGGAAGGCCAAGCACATTCTCTCCAACTATATCGACAATTATTGCAAGGGGTTATGTGCGCCGTGAGAAGAAACAGCTGATCCCCACTGAACTTGGGTTTGTCGTAACCCAACTTATGAAGGAGCATTTCGGAGACATTGTCGATATGCAGTTTACAGCTGATATGGAGGAGAAGCTGGATAAGGTTGAGGAGGGCGAGCAGCAATGGACGCAGATAGTAAAGGCTTTTTATGATCCTTTCATACTCACAGTAGAACGCGCTTCTGAAACTATAGAAAAGATTAAGATACCTGACGAGCCTTCGGACATACCATGCGATAAGTGCGGCGCAATGATGGTGTATAAGATGGGAAGGTACGGCAGGTTCCTGGCTTGCCCCAACTATCCAGAGTGCAAGAATACAAAACCGATAATTGAAAGGATAGACGTGCCATGCCCTAAATGCGGGGCATCGCTCATTAAGCGAAAATCCAAGCGCGGAAAGGTATTTTATGGATGCGAGAAGTATCCTGAATGTGATTTTGTCGCATGGGATAAACCTGTAAATAAAAAGTGCACGAAATGCGGCTCTATAATGGTAACCCGATTTGGCAAGAATTTCTGCTCAAACAAGGATTGCGAGAATTCGACTACACGCAAGCATCCTGCAAAACAGGAGGAGCAAACGCAAAAGGGTGACTCCAATGAATGATGTCGCAGTTATAGGGGCCGGCCTTGCCGGCTGCGAGGCCGCCTATCAGCTTGCAGAGAGGGGCGTAGACGTAACTTTATACGATATGAAGCCTTCAAAGCTGCTGGCAGCATACGATTCAACGGATTTTGCCGAGCTTGTGTGCTCAAATTCATTGAGGTCGGACCGGCTGCAAAATGCGGTGGGGCTTCTGAAAGAGGAGCTTCGAAGGCTTGGGTCCATGGTTATACAGGCTGCGGATGAGAACCGTGTGCCGGCGGGAGGCGCGCTGGCTGTTGACAGGGTGGGCTTTTCAAGGGATATTACAAAACGTGTACGCAACCATCCCCTAATTACCGTGGTTGAGGAGGAGATAAGGGAAATTCCGGCGCGCGAGGCGATAATAGCAACTGGGCCGCTTACAGAAGGGGCGTTAATGGAAAGCATTGAGAGCCTTTTGGGTGAAAGTATGCATTTTTTTGACGCAGCCGCGCCGATTGTTACTTATGATTCCCTAAATATGGACAAGGTCTTTATCGCCTCAAGATATGGAAGAGGAAGCGATTACCTTAACTGTCCCATGAATAAAGAGGAGTATTTTAGCTTTGTAGAGGCGCTTAAGGCGGCAGATACGGCAGTTTTAAGAGAATTTGAGGACATGAAGGTATTTGAGGGCTGCATGCCTGTCGAGGTAATGGCCAAACGCGGCGACATGACGCTGGCATTCGGTCCGCTTAAACCGGTGGGTTTATTGGATGAACGCAAAGCAGAAAAACCGTTTGCTGTCGTTCAACTGCGCAGGGACGATGCCGATGGGCGCTTGTACAATATTGTAGGATTTCAGACGAATTTAAAGTTCGGGGAGCAAAAAAGAGTCTTTTCAATGATACCCGGCCTAGAAAACGTAGAATTTGTGCGCTATGGCGTGATGCATAGAAACTCATATCTTAATTCACCGTTAAAGCTTGGAATTGACTATTGTTATAATAATTCAAAGACCTATTTTGCCGGTCAGATTACAGGCGTAGAAGGATATGTTGAAAGCATTGCCAGCGGATATACGGCGGGTTTGAACCTAGCCAGAAGATGTGAAGGAAAACCAGCTATAGATTTTACCAAAAAAACGGCGATAGGGGCCCTTTCGCACTATATTTCTGAGTATTCTGGCTCTGATTTTCAGCCAATGAACATAAACTTTGGTATAATGGAGGGCGTACAAACCCGAATTAGGAATAAACAGGAGCGGTACACAGCGGTTTCCGTAAGAGCCCTTTGTGTTATCGATGATATAATTGCAAACGTTTTGTAAACAAATGCAATTATATATGTTTTAATGAATACAATGTGCTATTATGCATCAATAATGTATAAAGAGGTTAAATATGAAATTTGAGGGGACAACGATCGTTGCCATAAAACGATACGGCAAGTGTGCAATCGCAGGCGACGGACAGGTGACGTTTGGGGAAAATACCATAATGAAGCATACGGCAAAGAAGGTAAGACGGGTATATCATAACAATGTGGCCGTAGGCTTCGCAGGCTCCGTAGCGGATGCGTTTTCATTGTGCGAGCGTTTTGAAGCTAAACTGGAACAATACAATGGAAACCTGAAGCGGGCCGCAGTATCACTTGCCCAGGAATGGAGGAGCGACAAGGCGCTTAGGCAGCTGCAGGCCCTTTTGATA
>URFJ01000087.1 GCA_900547135.1 uncultured Eubacteriales bacterium
AAATCTTTTCAAAAGCGGTTTATACTATTATCAATGGACAGGTAGTATACAAAAGTAATGCTTCTTGTTCAAATTAAAAATATATTTTTATAATTTATTGACCATGACGTAACGTCATGGTCTATGATTTATATGAACGGAGGCGATTAAATGCAATACAATATAGGGGAACTGGCCGAGCTGGCCGGCGTATCGGTCAGGACCCTGCGCCACTATGAGCAAATAGACCTTTTAATCCCCAAAAGACGGGAAAACGGATATAGGGTATATGGGCCATCAGAGGTAGAAAAGCTGCAGCATATATTGTTTTACCGTCGGCTTGGCCTGGGTTTGGAGAAAATTAGGCGCGCAATTACTGACCCCGGCTTTGATCCGGTTTCCGTACTAACCAGCCATTTGGTTGAATTGAACCGTCAGCGCATGGAACTGGACTCCCTCATCGTCAACGTGCAAAAATCAATAATGGAAAGGCAGGGTGAGTATATTATGAGTGATAATGAAAGATTCGAGGGACTCAAGAGGAAACTCGTAGAGGATAACGAACGTCAATACGGTTCCGAGGTTCGCGCCCAATATGGTGATGATGTAATGAATCTGGTAAACCAAAAAATTGGCCGTATGTCCGAATCCCAGTATGATGAGGTAAAGCGCCTTGAGCAGGATGTGCTGGACGCGCTTTTCGCAGCCATGAAATACGGCGATGCGCGCTCCGGGCCGGCAAAGGAACTGGTTAGAGTTCACAGAGACTGGTTAAGATGCTACTGGCCCGTATATACGGCTGATATGCATGTAGGATTATCAGAGAGCTATGTGGCTGACAAGAGGTTTTCTGATTATTACTCAAAAGTAGGTGAAGGAGCGGCCGAATTTCTCAGGGATGCTATAGTCAACTTTAGCAGTGAGCTGGAGTAAGACGCACATGTGCTAAAACCAGGCCGGCGATACAGCAGGCTTGGTTTTAATAAAGGGACATTCGTAATAAAAATTGGAGCTGTTGCCTCAAGAAGATATATACGGTTTTTCATCGAAAATAATAATGCCTATCCGCTCCCCTTGACTGCCATGGTATAATTACGTATATTGGCAATGGAGGTTTACATGCTGGAAATACTTCTAACACTTCTTATCGTAGCTTTTGATCAGTTATCTAAAGCTGCCGCCGCTCATTGGCTGCCCATGCTTGAGAATTCCTCGCTCCCAATAATTGAAGGCGTTTTTCACTTTACCTATGTAGAAAACCGCGGCGCAGCTTTTGGCATATTCCAAAACGCCAGATGGGTGTTTATAATAATTACAGTTTTCGCCTGCGTCGGTATAATACTCCTACTGGTTTCCTCCCATAAAAAAAAGGCCTACCCAATGCCTAGGCTTCTAAGGATTGCATTGGTATTCATACTCGCGGGGGCAATAGGTAACTTTATTGACAGAGTGTTCCTTGGATATGTTCGTGATATGCTTGACTTTGCCCTCATCAGATTTGCCGTGTTCAATGTAGCGGACAGCACGATATGCGTAGGCGCCGTTCTTGCAATAATATCCCTGTTTACTACTAAGGCGGGACGAAGCTATCTTGACCATATGGACAGCAAACTATTTAAGGGTAAGGGCGACAAGCCACGCGCTTGTGTACCAGTATCAAAACCAGACATCTCAAATGGTTCGGATTCCGACTCCCCCGACGGCGATGGACAATCCTGAGCGGACCGAGTATATGGAGCCTGTAGAGGTGTTTGCCGATATTTCGGGCGAACGCCTGGATGTGTTTTTATCACGCGTAACCGGCGAAACAAGATCTCTTATAAAAAAGCGGCTGGACGCCGGGGATGTGCTGCTAAATTCACGGCCCGCCAAAGCCAACTCAAGGCTGAAGGCAGGCGACCGCATTGAACTGTTTATTCAGCCCCCTCGCACATCCGAGCTTTGTCCTGAAAACATACCTCTTGATATCGTTTATGAGGATTCGGATATAGCGGTGATAGATAAACCAAAGGGTATGGTTGTTCATCCGGCTCCGGGCAATCCCTGCGGAACCCTTGTAAACGCTATAATGTTTCATATCAGAGATCTTTCAGGCATTGGAGGCGAAATCCGCCCAGGGATTGTGCACCGCATTGACAAAATGACCTCCGGACTGATAGTAATAGCTAAAAATGATTTTTCACATAATACCCTTTCAAAGCAGATTAAGGAGCATACTGCAAAGAGAACATATATAGCAATAGTGGAGGGTAATTTAAAGGAAGATAAAGGTATCGTGAACGCCCCGATAGGCAGGCACCATACCAACAGAAAAAAAATGGCTGTGGTAGACGATGGCAGGGAGGCGGTAACCCATTGGTGGGTGTTGAGGCGATTTGGGGACTTTACGGTCATTCGGGTACAGCTAGAAACAGGGCGAACACATCAAATAAGGGTGCATATGTCATATATAAAGCATCCTGTCGCGGGTGATATAGTATATGGTCCCGAAAGGCCCAAGCTAGGACTCGACGGTCAGGCCCTCCATGCAGTGGAGCTTGAATTGATCCATCCAAGAACGGGTGAAACAATGAAATTTTTTTCCCCCATACCCAGATATTTTTTATCAGCCCTTGCACGAATAGGGTGCTATGACTTTAAATGGACAGGGAATTGAACTGAGGTTTTTAGTATTATGGGCTTGTCAACCCGTTCCATATATTGTATTATAATTATATAGTTTTATACCATATGCGTCCGCATATGGAATTTTGTGCAAATGGATGGTGTTATATGGAAAAAAATAAAACTACGATATATTTGGGCGGCACAGAGTTTAAGCTCAAGATATCGGAAAGCGAAGAATATATTCAAGGGCTTGCGGCGTATGTAAACGCTCAGATCGCCAATGTACAGAATCAATTCCCAGGATTGGGCGAAAATCGGGGACTTTTGCTTTCCATGCTTAACATAGCCGATGAATACTTCCGGCTCAAGGAAAAGTATGATGCGCTTGATACCCGTATCTCAGCGCTTAGGGACATGCCCAGATCCAGCTCGCCTATAACGATGTCTCCGTCAAAGAGGCCGTTCGAAAATAAAGCGCCCGCCCCTGTAGGCGCAGATTCGTAAGCTATATGCAATTAGCTAAGTTGTCCGAAAACGCATTATCTAGCGTTTTCGGACTGTTGTTGTACTTTTGAGGCATTACCTCTTACTATAATTAACGTCCTATTATAAAATTAGCAGCAATTTAGTTAAAGTTACAAATCGAAGCAAATTTATAATTAAGCTGAGATCTTATCACTTACGAGTACTTGCAATCCTAAACCGGCTTCGTTTCACATATGCTCTACGGGGTGATGTTTGTGAATGCTCTGTGGGGCGGCATGCTTGTAATTGGTATTTTGGTTGGTATATTGACAGGACGCGGTGACGCGCTGCTTGACGCGATGATTGCGGGAGCGGCGGACGCCGTTACCCTTGCTATTTCCCTTGGTGGCGCTTATATGTTCTTTATGGGTATCATGGGAGTAGCAAAGGAATGCGGCCTTATAGATTCGCTAGCCAAACTGGTGCGTCCGCTTATGAGACGTCTGTTTCCAAATGCGGGAACAGCGGTAGCGCCTATTACGCTTAACCTGGCCGCTAATTTCTTCGGTCTTGGAAACGCGGCAACCCCATTTGGGCTTGAGGCTATGAAGGAGCTTCAAAAATCCTACAAAGAACCGGCCCGCGCAACTGACGACATGTGTATGTTTATAGCGATTAACGCCTCTGCGGTAGAGCTTCTCCCCACATCCGTACTCGCGCTAAGGGCCGCCGCCGGATCTGCGGACGCCTATTCGGTGATTTGGCCCACTTTCGCATCCTCGGTCGTAGGATTCGTAGCGGCGGTCCTTTTGTGTCTGGCGTTTAGGAGGAGGAAATCACGCGGGTGAGCGCAATTTTTCTGCCGATATGCATAATGCTGCTTATAATGTGGTCCTTTCGCAAGCGGTGCAACGTTTACGAGGCGTTTGTCACAGGGGCTAAGGACGCCATACCCACTCTCGTACAGATACTGCCATACATGGCGGCTATGCTGATAGCCATAAGCGTTTTCCGCGCATCCGGTGCCATGGACCTGTTGATGGGCCTGCTCTCCCCTGCCTTTGAAGCAGTGGGAATGCCCGCCGAGCTTGTACCCCTTGTCACGCTTCGCCCGTTCTCCGGAAGCGCAGCGCTGGCGCTGCTTCAAGACGTGTTTACAAATCATGGGGTGGATACCTTTATCGGGCTTTCAGCCTCCGTGCTAGTGGGCTCAACCGAAACGATCTTCTATACTGTAGCGTTGTATTTTGGCTCGGTTAAAGTGTTAAAGCCCCGTTACAGCGTTGCCGTCGCCCTGATAAGCGGCGTTGCGGGCGTCGTTGCCGCCATGATGCTTGCCTACTGGCTTTGGGGATAGCCGCCTGCTTAACAGGAGGCATTCGCTCGCCAGCCAATCTGAAAACAGCTGCTGGGGCATGCCCAAATTTATATACGCATCGTATATAACTGATTTCGTCTCGTCCGCGTGAACGCCCCTGCCCGCATACCTTGTGATTGCTTTATACGCTCTAATGCCGTACCTCAGGGTTTTTCCGAGATCTTGCTGTACACTGCATATTTCAGCCGCCCTTTTGTATAACCTCGATGTTAAAAGGTTATAGTCACAATGAATGTTCCTCTCAATCGACAGTGCTAAACGGCAATAGTAAAGTGACTTTTCGTATACCCTATTTATATAGTACATATCCGACATGCGCCCATATATATCCGCCATCTCATCTGATTCAGGGCCACACTTTCGCCTTCATTTTGAAACAGCCCATTCAAAATATTCCATAGCCTTTTCTGGATTTCCCATGCATCCTAATGTAAAGCCAATTAAACGCTATATCCATGTTTCTTTCTATTTCATCTGTTTTGCAATTGCTTTTTATTAAATTGTAGATTTCAATGGATACGTCGCTGCACCGCAGAAACTCGTTAAGATTACCCTCTTCTTTGTATAACGATCCTTTATATTTATACAAGTAAGCTATCAGTTCTGTTCTTTTTCCATATTGTTTTTCTAACGGCATTATTATTTCATCAAGAACTTTATGGGCTTGATTATAGTTGCCGTCATCAGCATATTTAACTACTGAACAAAACTGCGTATTGAGCGCGTTCCAGTTGTGCCCTGACAATGATTTCAATTTGCATAATACATCTTCAAAATATCTTATATAATATTCCCCATGCCCTTTTAGATAATTACGTTTTATTTGCCATGCGAATATGATTCCTGTCCATTATAACATTTGTCTGTTTTTGAGGCTATATTACGAATTACCTCTAAATACAGCTTCTAACGCGCTAAAGCATACATACCTTCAAAAATTCTACTTAAAAAGGCCAAACTGTGCTATACTTTTAAGGTAAAAGAGATAAACAGGAGGACTGCATGGAATACTCACACGAGGTAATGGAAATGCACTGCGTTGCAAAGGGAGCAATGCACGATCCGGCGCCCATACCCGAGGAAGGACAATGGGTAAAGGCTAAGGAGGTCTGCGACATTAGCGGGCTTACGCATGGCGTGGGCTGGTGCGCTCCGCAGCAGGGCGCGTGCAAATTGACGCTTAATGTGAAAAAGGGAATTATTGAAGAAGCGCTGATAGAGACCATAGGGTGTTCGGGAATGACCCATTCCGCGGCAATGGCAAGCGAGATCCTGCCTGGAAAGACCATTCTTGAGGCGCTGAATACAGATCTTGTGTGCGATGCGATAAACACCTCCATGCGCGAGCTGTTCTTGCAAATCGTCTATGGCCGCACCCAAAGCGCATTTTCCGAAGGCGGTCTGCCCATAGGCGCCGGGCTGGAGGACTTGGGCAAGGGGCTAAGATCACAGGTAGGAACCATGTTCAGCACCCGCGCAAAAGGCGCCCGCTATCTTGATATGGCAGAGGGCTATGTGCTGGAAATCGGGCTTGATGACGATAACGAAATAATAGGTTATAAATTTATAAGCCTGGGCAAGATGATGGAGGCGATCAAGAAGGGCGTAAGCCCCGACGAGGCGTTTAAAAAGAATGTGGGTACTTACGGCCGCTTCGCCGAAGCGGTAAAAGTGATTGACCCAAGGCAGATGTAAGGAGGACGCGGCATATGGCGACATTTGAAGGATATGAAAGACGAATAGAAAAGATCAACTCCGTGCTGCCTGAATATGGATTCAACGGTATCGACGACGCAAAAGTTCTCTGTGATGAAGCCGGCGTGGACGTGCGCTCCATAGTTCAGGGGATACAGCCAATAGCCTTTGAAAATGCCGTTTGGGCATACACGCTCGGTTCGGCAATCGCAATTAAGAGCGGAGTAAAATCGGCCTCTGAGGCAGCGGAGGCTATTGGGCTTGGTCTGCAGGCTTTTTGCATCCCAGGTTCAGTGGCTGACCAGCGCAAGGTGGGTATTGGGCACGGAAACCTTGCGGCAATGCTGCTTCGCGAGGAAACACGCTGCTTTGCGTTTCTCGCGGGTCATGAGAGCTTTGCCGCTGCTGAAGGCGCCATAGGAATAGCTAAGACTGCCAATAAGGTAAGAACCATACCCCTCAGGGTAATCTTAAACGGCCTTGGCAAGGATGCGGCATATATCATTTCCCGTGTCAACGGCTTTACCTTTGTCGAAACCGACTATAACGAGTTTAAAGCTGAGCTTAACATAGTTTACGAGCGCTCGTTTTCAACAGGTGAACGGGCAAACGTACGCTGTTACGGCGCCGACGACGTCAGCGAGGGCGTGGCAATAATGCGCCATGAGGGCGTTGACGTATCCATTACAGGCAATTCAACAAATCCCACACGCTTCCAGCACCCGGTTGCGGGTACATATAAAAAATGGTGCGTTGAAAACGGCAAAAGCTATTTCTCCGTGGCGTCGGGAGGCGGCACAGGGCGTACGCTGCACCCGGACAATATGGCCGCTGGTCCGGCGTCGTACGGCATGACCGACACCATGGGCAGGATGCATTCCGACGCTCAGTTTGCCGGTTCATCCTCGGTACCCGCCCATGTGGAAATGATGGGCCTCATCGGCATGGGCAATAACCCCATGGTTGGGGCTACCGTTGCGTGTGCCGTGGCGGTTGAGGAATCGTTTAAATAAGGCGCAGGGCCGCATGGATACTTGATTTTTCATAAGGAGGGCTTTTCAAAAGCAATCGCTTTGGGAGCCTTTCTTTGTAGAGCAAAGCCACCGGCCTAGCCAGTGGCTTTGCTCTACAATAAGAGACAGCAGCGGTGCCACTGTTTCTTACGCTCCTTTTTGTTAATTGTGAATTAGCGACGTAACGCAAACTTCTTCATCACAAAACTCTATAAATTCCTTATCGTGCGTCGATATAATTATTATCTTTTCCTTTGCTAATGATTTCAGGTATTCCCTCAACCTCTTGCGGCTCGCCCTATCCAATGCGGAAGTAGGCTCGTCCAATATCAAAACGTCAGGACTTTTCATCAATGTGCGCAAAAGGGCTATCTTCTGCTTCTCGCCCCCTGACAGGTTGCTTGATTTTTCATTGATTACGGTATCCAAGCCATTGGGTAAAGAATCTATGAATTCTTCCAGGCCCAGGCAGCTGCATAACTCATAGAATCTTTCCTCGTCTAATTCGGCCTGTTCGTCAAGGGTAATATTATATCTAAGCGTGTCGGGGAGCAGCATCGGCTCCTGCTCGGATATGCCTATATATCGTCTGCGCACCTCACGCATATCAAGTAATGATATGCGTTTGCCATTGTAAAATACCTCTCCCAAAAACTCGTCCGTCATAAAAGGTTTTGACCTTCTGATTGTCTATTATGGACAGCGTCCTAGATAGCATATCAGCCATAATATCCGGTTCTTCCTTGCTATCGGAGTTCTGATTCACCCCGTTTGATTCCACTACCGACCGAAAAGCATCTACCATATGCTGATACAAAAACGGTTGAATGATATAGAGATGTCCTATGCTTTCAAACTGATTCAAACATTTATCAATTACATTTATATAATCATCTTGAAGTATGGACGGACCCGTACACGCTCTTATTAATTCGGTGCGATAAGTGTCCTTCACTTCCCGCCAATCCAGCCCCAATTCAGTTTTTATCGTTTCAAAATATGGGTAATTATCCTCCAATATCTCCCATAAGGCATCAT
>URFJ01000088.1 GCA_900547135.1 uncultured Eubacteriales bacterium
AAATAGCAAAAGGCATAGGATACTTTTTTGGCAGACAAGCGCAATACCCTTCGGGATATCCGGCTATTTTATTTTTCTTAGCTAAAACAACAGTCCCACCCCCTTCCGAATGGCTTTGTGACAACAAAGAAAGCATGCGTAATCCTCAGCCCAGACCATAGGGAATTGACAATCTAAGTATAAAATAATAATCTACATTAATAATGGATTGTAAACTCCTAGTAAAGACTAAACCCGTAAGAGAGCAGCATATGGATGATTCTGTTAAGCGTTATATAGAAGGTTATTGTGAGGAGATACAAAAGCTTTTTTCAGAACTAAGGCGTCTGATTCTTGAAAGCTTACCGTGCGATATAACCATAAGCGAACGGCTGTGGGCAAAGCTGCCAAGCTATTATAATGGTGATCGGTTTATACGTATTATTCCATTTAAGGATCACATAAACGCCGAGGCCGCCGCCATTATTGAATATAGGGAGGAATTGAAAGGTTTTAAGACCACTCCAAAGGGTATGCTGCAAATCTATCCTCATCAGAACATGCCAAGCGGTGTTTTGCGTGCAGTGTTCAGGCAAACGCTTTTGGGTTGAATTTATTGCCTGGGTAAAGATTAACGATTACAAGGCAAGCTTCCGCCCCTGATGGCGAAGGGATATGGTTTTTGGTTGCGGCTGGTTCCTTGAGGCGCGCAGCTTACCCTTTAGGCGTATACCGTAGTGTTAAACGGCATGTTAATACCCCATTTGACGCGCATTGTTTTCTGTTGAGCTTATACAAATTTTAAAATTCACAATTGTATCGAATGTCTTTTATAGACGACGTACAGCTATATCCGACAAAGGGGAATCGCACTGTGTATTAGAGCTGTTTTGTGAGGCGCCATGCCCCATTTGACCTGTTTTTTAACGCTTACTTGTCCGCAAAACAACAACGCCCTTAAAGGCGCGCGGCCTCTCATGAGCGGAGCGCTGGAAAAGAGACCGGAGCTTCTTTTTCGGGAGATTCGGGGCTAGGCTAGCCACCAACAAGCTTATTTTCAGCTTTGGGCCGGAGGCGTAAAGCGAGAAAATGTTGCGAAAAGCAGAAGTCAAAGTAAGCGCATTTGCATTTACCCTGCTTGCGACTAATGAAAGCACCAAAATGAGATATGCACCTCATGCCAATAAGTCGCGCTTGCTTTTTATGTTTCGTCAATGGAAACTTCCCGTTTAAGTATTTCCAATAGCACAACGCTTGTTGCCAAGGCATTGACCACAACCTATGCAGGGAGAAACGATATAATCTTAAAGAAGCCGTAGAGTTATTATATCTTTTCGCAACTTCTTCAACTATCTCGCATATTTTATATTAAGTGCTTTCGCACTTTTTCCTGTGTAAAATATTTGACGCAGAGATGCACGTTATTTTGACTATTTGTCACCCCAAAAATATAGATTCTATTCGTACTCTGCCTGATTTCTCTTAAAAAACCATAACCATGTCGCCTACAAATTTTCCACTTCAAATACCTATACAAATACTCCACTATAAAGCTTGTAAAGGATTATATGCATCTTTATCAATCAACCAATAAAAGGCCCGTCAGCACCGCTCAAGGTTCGTAACCAGGTCCTCTACGCCGGCCTGTTGGGCAGCGGCTATCGCCATTTTTACGTTCCCGACATTTTCAGCGGTATGGGCGTCGCTGTTTATTATAAAGCTGGCTCCAAGCGCCATAGCCCGCTCGAGCTGGGCTTTGGTCAGCGTGACGCGCGCACCGTTTATCTCCAGGGGTACCTTCAGCGCGGCCGACATTTTAGCTAAAATATCAATGTCCATGGGTATATAAAGCCCCGGATGTGAGACAAAGGTTATTTTATAGCGTTCCACCGCTCTGGCAAGCGCCTCGGCATTGCCTGTAGGGTCATGCCCAATGCCCATCAGCTGCAAAAAAGCTTTGAGCGAAAAACCGTTTGACGGAAATACGCCCTTATGATATCCAAGGATAAGCAGATCGAACATGCTTGAGTCCTTTGGAACATCGCAGAGGCCGTTTCCTGTCAGATTGCATTCAAGCCCCATCAAAACCTCTATCGTGTTTCCGTATTTTGCGTTAAGCCTGTCTATCTCCCGCCTGAGCCTTATAAGCTGTTGGCCCCTGACGCCATAAAAAATGTGGGCCGGCGCGTGCTCCGAAATCGCAACGCGCCTAAGCCCTTTGGAAATCGCGGAAAGGACATTCTCCTCAGGAGTGCCCTTTCCGTGACTAAATACCGTATGCGTGTGATAATCCGCGTATATGCGAAGCATTAGAACTTCTCGTCGGCGTTGAGCTTGCGGCTTACCATGAATGAAAGCGTTTCAAGCAGAACATACTGGGAAATATTTGTCTCCCGCCCCACCAACTCAAGCACATCCGGTATTCGGGCGGTGCAGAAGAAATAATCGCACAGCGCTGATACGGATGAACTGACGTTGTTGCTTATCATTGCACACTTTGCCCCGTTTTTATGGGCGATCTTGATCGCGTCGTTTACAGCCTTGGTTGCGCCGGTACGCGAAACGGCAAGCATAACGTCGCCTTCCTTAAGGTGTGCCGCGCGCGCCTTTATCATATGCTCATCGGTGGTTGCGGCAGCGTCTACGCCCAACAGTCCCAGACGCTCGGCCGTTATCACCGCCAGATGCCCCGACGCCCCCAGCCCCGTTATCGCCACGCGGCGCGCCGCGACAATCTCATCGACAAACCTTGCCAGCTTCTTCGCGTCGAGTACCTTCATGGTATCCTCGACGCAGCGCATTGAGGATAAAAACATCTTTTCGATTGACGCTTCGTCGGAATCGGACGCGCTCAAGGGCTCGGTCTCCATGGTGATCGGGTCGGTTCCACCCGCGGCGAGAGCCACCCGGAACTCCATAAAGCCGTCATAACCTAGCTTGCGCGCAAGCCTGGTCACCGAAGGGACGCTTACATTCGACGCGCGCGCGATATCGTTGATAACCATAAGTGAAGCCTGCTTGGGGTCATTTAGTATGAAGTCTGCGACTTTGCGCTCCGCTGAGGGAAGGGATGAGTATGCAGAGCGTATTTTCATCAAAGCTGGCATAGCGATACCTCCGATAGTATTTTTCTTACTGAACATTATAAATGATAGTGCGAATATTTGCAATCTAAAATTCGCTATTATATTATTTGTCCTTTCATTTTTTTTGTGAAATAATGCGCTATTATGAACATACTATACAATATCTTATGCCATATTAGGGGTTTTATTTGTAAATAACCGTCTTTAAATCTCTTTTTATGGCGATGGTATTTCTTCATTCAGCTTATTAAAAATGTTTGCCCTCCGGTTTGGTACGTGATAAAATTAATTTTAATACTCTGCTGCTTTTGGAGGCCGCAATGACCGAACTTCGTCCGCATCATATACTTTGCCTGGCGCACTTTATCGGTAAGGGCTACAATGACCTGTTTGCCGAAAATATGGCACGTATCAAGGCGCGGTTGTACCAAAACGCCAGCGTCCGGCTTACATCCGGTCCGGACGACGTGTGCAGGGAGTGCCCCCATAAACTCGGCGCAGCCTGCGCCTTTGGTGATAAACCCTGCAGGTTTGATACCCGATGCCTGGAGCTTTGTGGCCTTGATTACGGATTAGAACTCCCTTACGGAATGCTTTTAAACCGCGCTTACGATAAAATAATAAAATCAGGACGGCTTAGCCAGGTATGCGGATCATGCGAGTGGTACAGCCTTTGTTCCGGCATTAAGCCTGAGGAACCTCAACGGCCTTCAAAAGCCGTAGGGCCTGCGGAACGACCGCGCCTGCAATAATGTAATTCGTCATTGCTTATTTTACTATATTTTCATTAACCGTATAATTTTCAATCCGATCTCAAAGTGTATCTAAGCTACAAACACAGCAGTTTCCTTCTATATTTACAAAATATGCCTATCCGCATTAATATGCAGTTCCAAAGGCGGGCGGGCCAATCCAGCGGCTATGCCGGATTTTTTACATAACTTTAATTTTTCATTGATTCAATGCATTCTGCATTCCAATTTTCTTACATATACATTATCATCATCATAGCGGAGGACAACGCATATGGAATTAATATGGAATGAGATATCGATAGACAGGATAGCTGGAGGAAGCGTGTCGCAGGCGCTGGCCGAGGGCAACGTGCCAGCTCCTGAGGGACGGAATATAGCCAGCGTGCTGGATGCGCAGGGCTCCGTTAACCTTACTTCGTTCGAGGTGGCGCCCGGGCATGTAAACATTGAAGGCGCGGTGCATGTGGAATTTATATGTACGGACAGCGACGCAAACGTATACGCGTTTACATCCAGCGCACCGTTCAAGCATTCGCTGGCGATAGAAGAGGCAAAGCCTGGCATGCGCGCTAACCTGACCGCTGTAATCCAAACGCTAAACGCCACGCCCAACAGCAGCCAAATAGCGCTGGAGGCCGTGGCCGACATTTCCTGCCGCCTTGAGGACCCAGTCCCAATGCGAATAATGGCAGGCCTGTCCGGCGTGGGGGACCTGGAGATGAAGACGGAACGTGTGGAATACACGCGCCGCGTAGACGCTGGCGGAGGACTGATCCGCGTAAGGGAGGATATAGCCGCGGCAGGTATAAACACCGTTCTTACCGCCTCGGGCGAGGTCATGATACGCAGCATAGAGATTGAGGGCGGCGACGCATGCGTATCGGGTACCCTTACGGTAAGCGCGCTCTGCGTAGACAGTGGGGGCAGGCTAAGCCAGATTGTACAGCATATACCCTTTGAGGAACTCGTGGCAATCGAGTCGGCCTCCATGATGCCCACCGGCAGGGCCGCGGTTCAAAGCATATCTGTAAGAACCGTAGGCGCTGAGTTCGACATACTGTCCGTTGAATCCATTATAAACGTAGAATTGTTCACTCATCAGCGGTCGTCGGTAACGCTCACGCTGGATGCGTATTCCCCATCGTTGCCGTTCAGGCCCGCCACGCAGCGGGTGCGGTTTATGCTTCAGGCGCCTGGGGCGTCGGGCAAGCAGACGCTGCGCGAAAGCGTGGAGGTCCCCGAGGGACTGCCCGACATATACAGGCCGCTGTACTCGTCCGCGCGCACCATGGTAACGTCTTGCTCCTGCGGCGACGGCAAGCTTGATGTAGAGGGCATACTGTTTACAAGGATAATCTATCAAACCGATGGCGGCACGCTGTATTCGTTTACTGAGGATATACCTTTCTTTGCGCAGATGGACGCCGAATGCACGGCCATGTGCGACGCCAACGCAAACGTAAGATGTACAGCCTCCATCGGCGGCGGTACAGGCCACGCGGCAGATGTAAACTACACCCTATATATCGACGCCGACGTTTACCGCGCGTATGAAACCGACGCTGTAACCGGAATTGAGGAATGCTCTCCGCCGGACGCTCCCAAGGGAATAATAATCTGCTTTGCCGAGGAAGGCGAAACGCTCTATGATATCGCGAAGCGGTTCAATATTAGCAGGGAGTCGCTCAGAGAGGCCAACCCGCAGCTTAAGGATACCATAACGCCCGGGCAGCGGCTTGTGCTGCTGGTCTAATATAGCCGCACTCAGATTATAGAAAAAAGGCGGGCCGAGGTATTTGCCCCGGCCCTTTGCAGACCTGTACGTTATCATATTTAAGCATCAATTCCAATGTTGGGCGGTTTTACGTGGCTTTTAAAATCAGCTGAAATCCCATCCCCGCTTTTGCGGGGGACCTGTCCCGCGCCTTCTTTATCTAAAGCCGCTTTGCAGCGCTATTTCCTTAATTAAGATAAGCGACCATAGCTTTACCATTCCTTGCTTTAACGTTTTCACAGCTCGGAGCGCTGCACGCGCGCCTGCTCTTTTTTATTGAGCGGCAAAGGCTTTTTTAGTTTTATGTGGAAACAAAGGCGGACATCATGATATGATAATGCCAGGTTAAAAAACAGGACTTGAAGGAGATATGATTTTGCAGGCATTAGAAACACAGAGGCTATTATTGAGAAATGTAAAGGCGGAGGACATCGACGATCTGTTCGAAATCGTATCCGATGAGCAAAGCTGTCTGGACGACGGCGCTTATCATGCTTTCCCATCAAAGGTCGATAAGGAATTCTTGGATAGCTTTGCCGCTATATCAAACGCTGACGAACATTACGCCGTTGTTTTAAAGGAAACAAATAAAATGATCGGCTTAATCCATTTGATTGATGCCTCGCGCGGGATAAAAACAAAAATAATCGGCTATAACATCAATAAGGCGTACAGACTTCAGGGTTATGCAAAAGAGGCAGTCAATGCGGTAATAGAATACTATTTCAAAAATGGCGACATTAAAATGTTTACTGCCGACTGTTATGAATACAATATTGCGTCAAGAAAAACATTGGAATCCCTAGGTTTTATTCAGGAGGGAATAATACACAACAGCGTTGACCACCCCCAAAGAGGTTTGATCAACTCACTTTCATACTATATAGAAAAATAATTTTTATCAGGCGTCCTACTAAAAAGCGGGACTTTAAATAACGCGGGTTATATGGCGCATCGCTTGGCCACCCTCGCCTTGCCCGAATGCCAATCGGCCAAGTACGTTCAGTATTTCTCGACATGCCTGCATTGCAATGATATAATAACCGTATTGATTAAGGAAAGGGGGCTTATGCCATGGGATATGAATGGATAGACGGCTACTGTATGGAAAAAAGGGGCGTAACCAAGGATTTTCAGCCAGCCTGGAACGCGGCAAGGTATTTTGTGGGCGGCAAGATGTTTGCAATGCGCGGCGGGGATAAACACGGCAAGCCGATTTTCACCATGAAGCTCGATCCCCCATACAGTGAATGCCTTAGGCAACAGTTTAGCGACATAGTTCCCGGCTACTATTCCAACAAGGTGCATTGGAGCTCGCTTTACCTTGAGGGCGGCGTGCCGGACGAAATAGTGCGGGATATGGTTGACGGGGCATACCAGGCCACGTTTAAAACGCTGACCAAAAAGGCTCAGCGCGAAATAGAGGAGATATAAATCCGCCGTGTTTTTTTCGGATTATTAAAAACGTATTTCTTAAAGCGTGGGAACCCTATGAGGGAATGGCAGGACACCTTGAAACGCGGCGCTGACACAAGCAATTCAGACCATAAAAATGTCCGTATATTAGCGTCCAACGGATGCACAGCCGACCTGTCAAGGGCGTTTACAGGGGTTTGGGGGCTGACCTGTAACAAGCAGATTTTCTTCCTTAGCGGCAGCTAAAAAACAGGTGAACCGTTTCGTGTGTAGTACGAAATACTGCTTGCCATAACCTTCTATAATAGCAACAGTCCCCATTTCGCCTCATTTGTCGAATGTGAATTAACCGCTTGACATTTATTTAATCCTACGGTTTCAATAAAATACTGTCAACTACTAATATATTGCTTCAAGACTTCTAGCACGCCGTTATAGCGCCATTTTTTGCTCTGTCCATACTATACGAAATCCAGCATTCATGCGCTTCTTCGTCAGGGTATGGGTCCATAACTTGCTGGACATTTAATGCTACCTCGCCACAACTGTGCGCCGCACCGAAATCGCATTCGCCTACAACAGTACTGTCTGACATAGAAACGATACATGATGTTGCCTCCAATCAACAGTATGTTGGATTACAGCTACCATATGCTAATTTTACCACAGTTTTCCTAAATGAGAAAGTGCTTTTGAGCTTTTATTTGTAAATATAGAGAAGCACAAGTTATTTCCGCTGTTTTTTTGATACCGCCACATGCGGTTCACTCAGACTGTACAGCATGTCTACATGGGGCTTTGCCCCATACCCCACCAAAGGAGACTTTTTGTAAAAAGTCCCCTTTGGAATCCCGAAAAACAATGTTTGACTAAAATTGTTTTGGATTTCGCTCTCAGGGTGTCAAAAATCACCGTACATGTCGCCTATTCGCATTACGAGTTAACCCGCAAACATGGCCCTCGGCTGCAAGCAGCTATCGGGCCATATTTTGCTCTCAAGGTATCAAAAGCCGGCGCGCATGCCGCCGGCTTTTGATGGATTATATTTCTTGGGGATTATGTACCCAAGCTTATATTATCCTCCTTGCATTT
>URFJ01000089.1 GCA_900547135.1 uncultured Eubacteriales bacterium
ACGTGTTGCCGGAATTATAACGGCTCCCCCTTTGAAAGAGGTCGCAGCAAGTGCTGCGGCCTCTTTTGTTTAAAAACGTTATAATAAAGATAATACTAAAAATAGCAGTCAGAAGCATTAAAAATACTGTTTAAGAGGCATTTCTTCATTATTTGTTTAAGTGATTTCGTTAGTTGAAGCTTATGCATGGATCAATGGGCAGTTTATCTTTACTCAGATTAATCCTTATTTATTAATGAAAACAGTTTATCTGAGCAACCCTTTAACAGCGATACCAAGATAAAGCTGATCGCATACGCCTATGATATAAAGGGTTTATATACCTATGTTTCGGTCATGTGACGGTAAGTACATCCTGGACGGTGGCAGGCTCATCATCTGTCAGAGCGGCGCGCAGAGTACGCATCTCAAAGAAACCTACCCGGACGCCTAAGTCAACCCCATCGGTGACTGTACGGGCGGCACGGATGTTGACTCCGGCGCAACCAACCGCAAGCCCGGCTCCGACATGGCCGATTCCGTCACGGGCGGCGGCCTCACGGCAAGGATCGTTAATATCTACGCATGACTGAAAGCCCAGGAGACCGACAGTCCCGTGGAGTTGTCTGCGCCATCGGCGATGACGTCATTGACGTCAGACCCTACGCGGAGATCGTTAAGATCGCGCGGGACTACATTGAAGGTCTCGGTGACTTTGAAAAGTTCGCGGAATGGGGGCTTGTCAGATGAGGACCACCACCGAACTCCAGCTCGCGTGATACGAAGCTGGTCCAGTATGTAAATAACGCCCGTACCCACTCCCCGGAGCAGATCATGAAACTGCGGTCTTCTCTACGGGAGTTCGGTTTTATCAACCCTGTCATCATCAGCCCTGAAGGCTGCCGATTTCGACCCGCTCCTCCACGGGCTTCAGCGATGAGGAACTCGCCGATCTCTTTGCCGATGACAAAGATGTAAAGGATGATGACTTCGACCTGACCGCCGCTCTGGAGAAGGCTTCCTTTGTGGAATCGGGCGATGTGTGGACGGTCGGCCGGCACCGGCTGGTCTGCGGCGACGCTACCTCCGAGGAGGAGTGGCGCAGCTGATGGACGGCAAGCGCGCCAACCTTCTGCTGACAGACCCGCCCTACGGCGTTTCCTTCAAGAGCGCGAGCGATCTGACTATCCAGAACGGCTCCATGAAGGACGAGGAGTTCTATCAGTTCCTCCTCTCGGCTTTCCAAAGAGCAGCCGACCATATGGAGAAAGGCGGCTCGGCGTATGTGTTCCATGCGTACACGGAAGGACTGAACTTCCGCCGCGCTTTCGCGGGATTCCATCTCGCCGGATGCTGTATCTGGGTGAAGGACTCTCTCTCGTCCTCGGCCGCTCGGACTATCAGTGGCAGCACGAACCCGTGCTGTACGGTTTCCTTCAGAACGGCAAGCATCCCTGGTTCTCTGACCGCAAGCAGACCACCATCTGGAACATCGCCAAGCCCAAGCGCAACGCGAACCACCCCACGAGCAAGCCGGTCGACCTGCTGGGCATCCCATCGGGAACTCCACCCAGGAGAACGCCATCGTGGTGGATACCTTCGGCGGCTCCGGCTCAACGATGATGGCCTGTGAGCTGAGATACAACGGCTACGTTGACCGATACGAACGGGCAAAAGAGCGTTATGATACTCTTGCCCTGGAACGAAAGGAAAAGCTAACAAAAGCCAAAGCCATTGACCGATTTATGCAGACAGTCGAAAGGCGTGAAAACCTTCTGACAGAGTTTGAACCGCAATTGTGGCTTGCAACGGTTGAGAATGTGACTGTTATGAGTGACGGGAAAATGAAGTTCCTGTTTTACGACGGGACGGAAGTCACAAAAGTATTGCACAGAGGCAGGAAACCGGAAGCGGATTTTCCTGACTTTTTCTGTTACTGACGCTTTTGAATTGTAATGTACCCCAGGGAGAAAAATGCACCCCACCTTTACTCTTGGGGTGCATTGGTATCCAAATAAGAGTTATTTGCCAATACGAATGACCCTCGAATGGTCATAAAAACAAAGACAGATTTGGCAGTTTGCCAAGGCTGTTTTGTATTGTTTTTTTGCGTAGCCTTTGGTATAATTACATTCGTAAGTGTGACGATTGTAGTACCATATAACAGAATATAATTGTAGACGGTAATCCCATTTCGCTTTTAAATCATCATACATGGCGTTATCGCTAATTATACCACATACCACTCCTTTGGTTGATCTGCGTTTATTATACTATACATAGTGAAAAAACCTCACTATATTCGGACACGCATTTTCTTATCTAATATGCCATAACTAATAAATTATTTAATCTGTCCCGTATTGCTTGGCAAAGTAAAACTTATAGCATATACTCTAAAAAGTTTTTTCTTTTTATAAACAATCTTATCATTTTCATAAAAACTGTGCCATAATCCTTGCCCACCGAATGGTGGGGTCTCTATCTCCAGTCTGCTGTTATGCTTTATGCAGCGTATTCGGAAAATATGCATCTATACCAAAATGATATTCGTCATTTTCCTTAACCGCTGTAATACGGAGCACCAACCTTTATTAAATTTACTCACATTCTCTCAATTCTATCGGGGGGGGGCTATCAAGACTCGTTACAAAGATTAGTTCAATGGTAGTTCTCACCTTTGGAATTACAAATTACTATCCATAGGCTTTAAGGTGATTTTTGGCTATGGTTGTGGTATAATATACACTAAAGCGGAAGGGCAGGAAGATTTAAAATATGGCAAAGCGGATTTTATTGGTTGACGATGAGCCTTTAATCTTAAAGGGTTTAAAATTTTCGCTTAATCAGGACGGATACGATACTGATACGGCTACGGACGGTGAGCAAGCCCTTGAAATGGCTTTAAGTAATGATTATGATATAGTGCTTTTGGACGTTATGTTGCCAGGACTGTCGGGCATAGAGGTTTGCCAGAGGGTTAGGGAGAATAGTGACGTACCCATAATTATGCTAACTGCTAAGGGCGAGGATATGGATAAAATACTTGGCCTTGAATACGGCGCTGACGACTACATGACAAAGCCGTTCAATATACTTGAAGTTAAAGCCAGAATAAAGACAATCCTGCGTAGGGTTAGCAAGAGCGACGACCATAAAGCCCAAATTAGCGAACATGGCATTACTATAAATACGGAAAGCCGCAGCGTAAGTGTTGGGGATAACTCCGTTAACCTTACTGTAAAGGAATTTGACCTCCTAAACCTGTTTATGAATAATCTAGGTAGGGTATACAGCCGCGAGGAACTGCTTGATCTTGTTTGGGGAGAGGATTACGTAGGGGATCTGCGCACCGTGGATGTTCATATTAGGCGACTGAGGGAAAAGATAGAGAGAAATCCTAATAAGCCGGAATGTATAATGACTAAATGGGGTATAGGATACTATTTTGCGGGTTAAAAAATTCTTTGGCTCAATAAGACTGAGAATGGTGGCAATATATTTTTGCGTCACCTTTCTTGCCATGCTTGTAATAGGTGTAATTATATCCAATATAATGGAATCCTTATTGGTTAGCCAACGCATAGAAGTGCAATCTGGTGAAACGAGGAGGGTTGCTCTAGAAATTGCTCCGTGGTTCAATGAACACAATGCAGATAAACTTTATAGTCACATATTAGAAAAAGCTTCAGAACTGGGTGGTAGAATCCTTATACTTGACAACTACGCCATAGTTCAGGCGGATTCAGCATCCGCTTACAATGGGATGTCGCTGCCGTTCCACGAGGTTCGCCAAGTACTGCATGGGACATCCGATTGTACTTACGGCTTTCATCGTATCGATCAAAACAAAGCTTTAGACTCGCAGACTGGCGCAGGCGAGGGCATTGGCCAGATTTGGGCCGTTTATTACACCGCTCCAATAATAAACGATGGAATATATTTAGGAGCAGTTCTGTTTTCAACCGAAATTCAAGATGTACATGATGGAATTACTGACATAATAAGGCGCATAACCACTGTTTTCTTTATAACTGTTATTGCAATGGGTGTAATAACCTTTATCCTTTCAGGATTATTAACAAAACCAATTGTTGAGCTTACAGGCGTAATAAGAA
Source organism: uncultured Eubacteriales bacterium (assembly GCA_900547135.1). Classification (GTDB taxonomy): domain Bacteria; phylum Bacillota; class Clostridia; order Christensenellales; family CAG-138; genus UMGS946. Next base: position 4,098 of record URFJ01000089.1, read on the forward strand.
GAATGGGGACTCAAGGTTTTGGGGCAAGGGTAAAGGTTAAAGATGGGAGCGTAGGAGAGGTTGCAGAGCTGTCAAGGGCATTTAACCGCATGAGTGAGCAAATTGAGGATCATGACAGGGTAAGGGATGAGTTTGTATCCAATGCCTCACACGAGTTGAAAACACCACTATCGGCTATGAAGGTTCTTTCTGAATCAATACTATATGAGAACGATCCTGACCCACTGGTAATGCGTGAGTTCTTTTTGGATGTAAATAGCGAGGTAGACCGGCTTACAGGAATAATTAACGACCTTTTAAGCCTAGTAAGAGAGGAAGGTGGCCAAGCCGAGCTTAACATATCAGATGTAAGGCTGGACGAACTGGCGCTTAGGGTGGTAAAAAGACTTTTGCCGCTATGCGAGAAAAAAGGATTGAAACTGGAAACCCATATAAGTCCCGTTCTTTTTGAAGCGGATTCTGAGCGGCTTGAACAGGTCATATCCAACCTGGTTGACAATGCAATAAAATATACTGATACAGGAAAGATTGTAGTAACGGTAAAACAAGAAGGCGAGAATGCGGTTCTTATGATACAGGATACGGGAATAGGCATACCGAAGGATGCGCAACAAAGGCTTTTTGAAAGGTTTTATAGGGTAGATAAGGCAAGGTCTAGAGGAACTGGAGGAACGGGGCTTGGTTTAGCTATAGTTGAAAGGATCGTCTCTATGCATAACGGCTATATCAGTCTTAAGAGCGAACCTGCTAAAGGAAGCGATTTTACCCTCTATCTTCCTATGCGCCATTTGGAGAAGTAAAATGAGACGAAATTATATATCAATACTAATAGTAATGTTTGTGTATGTTTTCCTTGTTTCGGGATGCTTCGTAAAGATAAGGGAGATAGAAAACGATGTTGTCCTTCCACAAATTGATCCGGAGGAAGGAGTAACAAGGCAAGTCCAAGGAAGTTTATATTATAGCCTTGTTGATAGGGAAGACGTGGTAAGGATCAATAGCACGATATATGTAAAATCGTATGAAAGCGTGGAAAATGCTGTCCTAAGGATACTGTCACAAACGCCGAAGGAGCATTCGGATTTGGTAGTAAGCGATCTTCCCAAAGGAACGCAGGCAATAAGCTCACAGCGTGAAGGCAGCATTTTATATCTTACTTTGTCCAAGGAGTTTCTGGACAAAGCTAAACTGGAAAGCAGGCGGCAGGAAATAGAGGAAGAGAAGGACAGACTGAGACCTGGCGAATATGAATCTATATTAAACGCGCTTGATAAAGAGTATTTCAAGTCGATGAGGTTAAGCGTATATTCAATAGTGAACTCCATGTTAAGCGTTTCTGACGTTGACAGGATTCAGCTTTTGGTAGATAAAAACGGTACTGGTGAGGGCGTTAGACCAACTTTATACGAGGTTGGGCTTTCAGATGACATTGAAAGCGGGGAGCTAGTTGAGCCAATGCCGTTAGTAACAAGTCAAACCGCAACCCCTGTTACTATTGTGGAGCTTTTACTGAATCACCTGACGCTGGAAGACTATGAGAGAGCCTATGATTACATTGCGGCTGTCGGTACGAATAATGTATACAAGCCTGACCTTGATGACTTCGTGAATCAGCTTAGCCATTTATGTAAAATCACTGAATATGATATGCAGGGATATGTTCAGAATCCAAACGGTGAAGCTATAGTGCGGCTTAGGCTTGTTATAGAAAGGGAGGAAGGAATTCCCGAAATCATATATAACTGTGAGTTGGTCTTGCTTGAGGAGAGTGGAATATATCTAGTTGATTATATTACTTTCTTGGATGTATTGAGGAAATAGCTATGAGAAAGATACGTGCAGTTTGCGCCATGCTATGCATTTTCTTCGTTTCAGGGATAATAGGATGTGGTAGAAGCGCTGAGGAAGTCCCGCCGCTTCAGGAAACAGGATTTGAGCTTCCAAAGCCTATTACATCACCGATTGAGTTTGACGCTACCCTTTACTTTGTCGACGAAAATAGCGGGGATCTGGTAGGAGAGAAACATAGCCTGACCTATGGAAACGGGGTTTCAAAAATTGAATCCGCGTTAATTGGATTGGCTTCGGAGCCTGTAGAAGACGGAAGAATCACCACTGTCGCCGACGCAATGGAGTTAGATAAGGTTGTTCTTTTAGACGGCGTATGTAACGTGTATTATATTGGAGAATATTCGGTGACGGAGGAGGAGTGGCTAAAACTGAGAACTGCTGCCGCATCCACAGTGTTTAGCGCCGATTCCCGGATTGAGGCTGTCAACGTATATTTAAATGGTAAGGAACCAGGTTGTGGGGGCGAAGCACTGGGGGCAATAAGGAACCCTCCTAAGCTGTCTAATATTCTAAAATCGGCTTTTGAATTTCAAAGTAATGCAACATTATATTATGCTGACTACTCAAGCGGAGACGCGATGCTTATCGCAAGCAATTACACGCTGGATATTTCAAGAGAAATGAAGGCCGATGACTACGCACGCCTTATAATTGATGCCCTTAAATCCGCTCCGAACGGGGATACGGGGCTATACGCTCCTATTCCACAGTCAGTCGCGTTTGAAAAAGCAAGCATTAAAGGCATTGAAGGCGATGAGTATATAATGGAATTGACTCTGATTAATCAGGGATCAAAAGACATTGACCATGAGATCATATGTTCGGCGCTAACACTTTCAATAATAGGATATATCCCCAACATTTCCGGGGTAAAGGTGTACATTAGTGATAACGGCGCTCTAGAGTCCCTGCCTGAAAACGGGAACTATGCAGCCGAAAATTTTGACGGCCTTATTGGCCATCGCATCCCTTTGGTATATACTGAAGAAAACGCATCAGTGATGCATAGGCATACACGATCCGTTTACTACACGCTTGCCGATGATTATAGGCACTCGCTTGAACTTCTTATAGGAATTATCTCAATGTCTAATTCTGAATTTGAAAGGTTCAGGCCCTCAGATTTGCGAGCCATATACATCAGCGGAAGCTGTGCCGTTGTTGATTGGCAGTACGGGTTCAGTGATAAACTGAACTCGATGCTTAACAGCGAATCTGTTGATTCAGAGCGTAAAATACAGCTATTTATCTATAGCGTTGTAAATACCCTATGTGAAATACCAGGCGTAAACCGAGTGTGGATGACTGAAGCGGGGGACAGGATGGGCAACATAGGCAATCTGTATCTTGGCAATGCGTTTATAAAAAACCCGGGATTGGTTTCACAGTAAATAAGGTACAATATAATTATGAAGATCCTGCAGGATTTTAAAATTTTTATAGAGAGGATAGTAGAATGAAGTACTTAATAAATATTGACGGAATGGGCTGCGGGCACTGTGTAGCACGCGTCACGGCTGCGCTAAATGATGCTGGAGCATCGGTTGAAAGCGTTAAGATAGGGTCGGCAGTTGCGGATTTTTCGGGAGATGTTGATAGGATAAAAGCTGCGATTGAAGAAATAGGATTCGATATCATATCAATAGAGGCGAAGTAGGTTATGCCTGAAGCTGGGGGAATAAGGGTTGTCCTGGGCATGTCCGGTGGAGTCGATTCATCGGTTGCCGCATTATTGTTAAAGCGTCAAGGATACGATGTAATAGGTGTTTTTATGAAAAACTGGGAAGAGAAGGACGACAACGGCGTCTGCACCAGCGAAACGGACTGGGCGGACGTGCGCGGCGTCTGCGAAAAGATCGACATTCCGTATTACGCCGTCAATTTCGTCAAGGAATATTACGACCGCGTGTTTTCCTATTTCCTCGACGAATACCGGCGCGGGCGCACGCCGAACCCCGACGTGCTCTGCAATCGGGAGATCAAATTCAAGGCGTTTCTGGATTTTGCGATGAAGCTCGGCGCGGACAGGCTGGCGACGGGGCATTTCTGCCAGCTCGGCGACGCGGCGGACGGCAAGAAGCTGCTTCTGCGCGGAGCGGACGGCAACAAAGACCAAAGCTACTTCCTCTATATGCTCGGGCA
>URFJ01000090.1 GCA_900547135.1 uncultured Eubacteriales bacterium
AATTATGGAACATATGAACTGATGTATGGGTTTTTAAAATCCGCCAGGGATTTGGGGCGACCGTCAATGCTGTTTAAATACGAGGACGGTAAAGCGCTTGAAGCTGTGGAAAACGCGTATGAAAGCGGATGTCGGGGTTTGCTAATCATGAGCGACGGAGGCGCAAACGCTGCAGCGATTGAACGGGCAAAGGAATATGGTATTAAGGTGGTAGTTCCCGTGGAGAAGTATGAGCCTGATGCAGACAACGCTAATATATATATTGATGATACGAAATACATGGAAGACGCATGCCTGGTAATCGCCGAACGAATGGAACAACGGGGGCTTGATCTGGGAACCATACTTGTTTATGGCTCCCAAACTCAAAGGGAATTTGAATCGTTTTCAAATACCCTTAAAGCCCACTACCCTCAATATAGCGTAGCTCAGCTGACGAGAACGGGCAGCAGCGAACAGAGCGATATAGATAAGCTTAGCGGCTATCTTTATGACAACCGGCATATAAAGGGCATGTTTGTAACGGATGCTGCGTCTACACCAATAGCGGCGGCGGCGCGCAAAAACGCTCAGGAGCTATACCGGTCAGAAGATGCGGAGGACACGGAGCGCCCCGATGAAACGCCGGAGGGTGCTCTGGATAACAGCAAAATAGCCGTAACCATATGCGGATCCGAGTTGTCGGATGAAAACATAGCCCTGCTAAGCGGCAACGATATATATGGATTGTCGGTAACGCCTTATTTTGACGTGGCTGCTCAGTCTGTAATACTTCTTGACGGACTGATGTCGGAATATGTTACCGTGAAAAGCTTTAGCGTAAGAAGGTCCATAGCCAGGAATGAGACGATTGCCAGATATGTTGGCATATATGATGAGATAAAGGAACTCTTTGGCCAATAACGGCCGAGTGTGATACCAATGAGCCGTGTAGAAAAGAAATTATGGAAGCGTATTGATTGGATAACGCTGATTATCGTGTTTGCATTGGTTGGCTTTGGGCTGATTAGCCTGGCCAACATAATGGCCACGCCGTTTAGTGGCCAGGAGCAAAGCCTGAGCGATTATATTAGTAAGCTCAATATTGAATACGTGCAGAAGCAGGCCCAGAATTTTATGTTCGGGCTTGCGGCCATGATAATGATATTAGTTATTGATTATCAGATTTATAAGCCGCTGATTTCTTATGTTTATATCGGCAATCTCGCCCTGCTGGCGTTATTATTCGTAGTCGGAGAAATACGGGGCGGCGCGCTTGGATGGTTTGTTCTTGAACAGATCGACAGGGCACTTCAGCCATCTGAACTGTGTAAGGTTACGCTTATAGTCCTTTTATCAAAGATAGTATCACGGGCTATGGACAAGGACGGCGGGCTAAAACACTTTAAGGACATAGCGACATGCCTGGTGCTGTGCGCTATTCCAGCGGGTATAGTCATATGGCAATCCGACTTTGGCACGGCGTTTGTATTCATAATAATTTTGATCTGCATATTTTTCGTGGGCCGGATAAGCTGGAAGTATATAATCGCCGCGCTCGTTATAGCGGCCATTGTATTCCCTATATGCTACCTTTATTTGTTTGACGATTACCAGCGGCTCAGGATCGACGTGTTCTTAAATCCTGATTTGGACCCTCTCAATGCAGGCTATAATGTATCGCGATCAAAGATTGCTATAGGCTCGGGCCAAATGTGGGGTAAGGGCTACTTTACGGAAGGTACGCTGGCTCAGCTTAGGTTTGTGCCGCATAGGAATACGGATTTTATCTTTTCAGGCATCGGTGAAGGCCTTGGGTTTGTCGGGGGGGCCGTATTAATAATAACATATTTTCTGTTAGCGTTCAGATGGCTATGGGTTGCGATTAAGGCAAAGGACAATTTCGGTACATGCCTTGTGGTCGGCTCTATTGGAATGCTTATAGCCCACGTTTTTGAGAATATTGGCATGACTATCGGCTTAATGCCGGTTACGGGTATCCCGTTGCCCTTTATCAGCTACGGCGGGTCTAATATGCTTACCAACATGCTTTGCGTAGGTATTGTGTTGAATGTATGGATGCGAAGACCCCAGAAAAAGGATGGCTTTAACCAGGCAAAGCTGCGATTGTAAGCTCAGAAATACGTATTTAAACGGGATAAAGGGGGCGAAATGCCTCCTTTAATGCTTAACCTCCATTAATTATTGAAAAAACCGTTTTAAATACAACACATTAAGTCATTCAGAACTATAACCTGTTATAGCATAATACCCTTAAGTCGCAAAATTTATTAAGAACGATAGGCCACGACCGCCTAAATATTACGATCTTTCTATATTAAAAGTTGTTTAAGCCACTCTGCAATATTCCGGCGCTCGCCAACATATTAATAATCAGATAAAGTGGGGGTGCTTATATGAATAAACCTGAAAAGATTGAACTTTCCGGTTTTGTCACAACTGAAACGCGGCAGGGACGCCGCCGGTTTAACAGGGGAAGTACGCAAAAGGGCGGCAGGGGAAGGAAACGCCGTGGCTCTTTCGACGCTTCCGGGGCATCGTCCATGCTTCTTAAGTTTGGCATATGCGCTGCGGCATGCGCCCTGGTATTATTGATAAAGTGGGTTGATACTCCGCTTACAAACAGTGCCCTGGAAAGCATAAAGGAAATAATTGACGATGGCGGGAGCGAGATGGAGGAGCCGGCGGGAAAGTTGAAGTTTGTGGAGCTTCCGGGCCTATTGTCAGTGTTCGCACAGAAAGGAGACATGGTAGCCCCTGTAGAGTTTTCAAGGAGCGAACTGCTCGAAAACGGCAACCTTGCGAGGTTTTTTTCACAAGGTTCGGCAGCTGTGATATGCGTTAAGGACGGAAGGGTTAAGTCGGTCGGCCAGGATGCGTCACTTGGCGGATATGTAACGGTATCCCATGACAACGATATAACAACGGTATACTATGGCCTTGATGAAATCATTGTTGAAGAGGGCCAGCCGCTTAGGCGGCTTGATAACCTTGGGAAATTGGGCGCTGACGGCGTATTAAGCATGGCCATAACAAAGGGCGGCAAACCGCAGGATGTAAGCAAGTATATAGATATTCAGGGGAACTGATGCGAATCTGTTCGATCAGGCATATTAGTGTGGAATGCAGCTTGCCCGTATTGCTTATAATACCGCTTGCCGCGATATTTGAGATGCTGGACATACTGCTGATGGCATTTATTGCGCTTTCGGCGCATGAGCTCTGTCACGCGTATACGGCCCGAAGCTTGGGCGTTGGGGTAGTTAAAATCGAGGTACAGCCCTTTGGCTTTGTAGCCAGGCTTAAGGAAAACTCATATTTGTCGGTTCACTCTGAGTTAGCTATAGCATCAGCCGGTCCCGTATGCAGTTTTATAATCGGCACAGCGTGCGTTGCGGCGCGTCAGCTCTTTCCAGCTATCGATGAAGCGCTGTCAGTTTTTTCGTCTATTAATTTAACAATAGCAATTATTAATCTCCTTCCCGCGCTTCCGCTTGACGGCGGCAGAATGCTGCGCGCCGCCATATCGATGATCTCAAGCAAGAGAACCGCTACCATGATAACGGCATATATTGGCGTTGTAATTGGAGCTGCGATTCTCGCTCTGGGTATTTATGGGATTATAAAGGGCCTTATAAATATTACGGTTCTCGTAATGGGATTATTTTTGTTAATTGCTGCGTTAAAGGAGCTAAAATGCGCTGAGGGCGCACAGATGAGGGCTATGATACGAAGATCCGATGTGCTGAGAAAGGGTGAAGCGCTTCAGGTTCGCCAGCTGGCACTGAGAGGGGACGCTGTCGTGGGAACGGCGCTTAGGCTGCTTTCGTCGGGATACTACAACCTGATCGTTGTCATTGATGAAAGAATGAGCGTGATGGGCTATCTTGACGAGGGGGCTTTGCTGGACGGAATCGCTAGAAAGGGATCGGATACAACACTTAAATCTTTAATTGATTGACCTTAACGCTTATTGCTGTTACACTGTACGCATGTCAATACGGCTTAATTCAGGCCGTCAATGGAGGCCATGTTTTTGAATAAGGATACATTAGAGCTCCTGTTAGGCAGGGTAGAAAAGCCGTCGCGCTATACGGGCGGCGAGTTGAATATGACGTTAAAAGAGGATGCGGACGTAAAGTTTGCTCTTTGCTTTCCTGATGTATATGAGATCGGCATGTCGCATTTAGGGTCGAGAATAATCTACAATATTTTAAATTCCCGTGAAGATACGGTTTGCGAACGTGCCTTTGCGCCATGGATAGATATGGAGGCGGCAATGAGGGAGCGTGAGATTCCGCTGTTTTCACTGGAGAGTATGCGCCCCCTAAACGAATTTGATATAATTGGATTTTCGCTGTTGTATGAGATGTGTTACAGCAACATATTGACAATGCTGGATCTGTCCGGCATTCCGTTTTATTCCAGAGACAGGAAGGAGGATGATCCTCTAATAGTGTGCGGCGGGCCATGTACATGCAACCCAGAGCCGGTTGCGCCGTTTATGGACGCTGTGATGATAGGCGACGGAGAGGAATTGGTAGGGGAGTTTATATCAACCTATAAGCGCGCAAGAACCAGCGGGCTTGACAGGCGGGGGACTTTACGGGAGCTTTCAAAAATAAGCGGCGTTTATATACCAATGATGTACGAGGACGAGTACGATGTTAACGGGAGGTTCACCAGGTTAAACAAGCTTGCCCCCTCAGCCCCAGACAGGGTAACCCGGCGCGTGGTTAAGGACCTTAATTCAGCGGAATATATAGGCAAACCCATTGTGCCTTATATGAGCATCGTACATGACCGTATTGCGCTTGAGATATTCCGGGGCTGCACGCGGGGATGCAGGTTCTGCCAGGCAGGGTTTATATACAGGCCTGTTAGGGAGCGCAGCAAGGACAAGCTTATGGAGCAGGCCAAAGGGCTGGTTTCGTGTACGGGATATGATGAGATATCGCTGTTTTCACTGAGCACCGGCGACTATTCTGACATCCATAGCCTTGTTCCTGAGATTATTGATACGTTTAAAAACGAGCGCGTATCTATATCACTTCCATCGCTCAGGATCGATTCATTTTTAAAGGACGATCTTGAAAGAATACAGTCGGTTAGAAAATCGGGGCTTACCTTTGCGCCGGAAGCCGGTACTCAGCGCATGAGGGATGTAATAAATAAAGGCGTTACAGAAGAGGATCTTTTGCGGAGCGTGCGCGACGCTTTTGAATCCGGATGGACAGGCGTTAAGCTCTACTTTATGCTGGGCCTTCCTACGGAAACGGATGAGGACCTGATGGGAATTGCCGACCTTGCCCGCAAGGTATCCGCAGAGTTTTATTCATTGCCAAAGGAAAAGCGTGGCAAGGGCCTTAGAATTACCGTAAGCGTATCCTCCTTTGTTCCAAAGCCGTTTACCCCGTTTCAATGGGAGCCGCAGGATAGTGCGGAAATGATATTTAGTAAGCAAAGTAAGCTCAAGGTTGCGCTAAAGGGCATACGCGGCGTAGAATTCGCCTATCACGCTCCGCATACAAGCGCTCTTGAGGCTGTGTTTGCCAGGGGCGACAGGCGTTTGGCGGAGGTGCTGGTAAAGGCGTATAATAAGGGCGCTCGGTTTGATTCATGGGATGAATGCTTTAAGAGGGAACATTATTCAGAGGCGTTTTTGGAGTGCGGGTTGGATCCGGCGGAATACGCAAACCGGCGGCGCGACCTGGAAGAGCCGCTGCCATGGTCGCATGTGGATATGCTGGTGACTGAGGATTATCTAAAGGGTGAATATTTAAAGGCGATGAGGGCGGCTACAACGAGGGACTGCAGGCAGGGCTGCAATGGATGTTTTGGAGAAAGATATGCGGATTATTGCAAGATTTGAAAAGAATAACTCGGTAAGGTTTGTTTCCCACCTTGATATACAAAGGCTGTTCCATCGCGCAATGAGGCGTGCGGAGCTTCCAATCGCGTATTCAAATGGATTTAACCCACATCCGCTTATGTCTTTTGCAACAGCCCTTTCCGTGGGAGTTACAAGCGAAGCGGAGTGGTTTGACGTAAAGCTTACTGAGCATATGGAGCCCTCCGTCTTTATGGAGCGGTTAAACGGAACGCTGCCCAACGGGTTCGCGATAAAAGAGGCATGTAAAGATTCCGCTGCATTGCCTTCGCTGTCAGTGATGATGGCCGCGGCCATGTATAAGGTAAAGGCCGTTGCAGACGATTATGATTATTCCCTGTTGCAAAATTCTATTGAAAATATGATGAGCGGCAGTATAATGGTTAAAAAACGCGGTAAAGGCGGCGAGCGCGAGGTAGATCTAAGACCGCTGGTAAAAAAGATAGAATTAATTAATGTAACTGACAATTACGCTGAACTGATGGTGTTGGGTAGTATTAGCGCAGGCGAAAGCCTAAATATGGATCTTCTCCTGAATAGGTTAAAAGAGTATTGGACCGGCAACGCACATTTCCTAGTGCATCGGCAGTGTATATATTCGCATGATGGAAGGTTATTTCCAAAATTGGAGGTCTGATGAAAGAGCTGATTGTTGATATAGCAGGTGGAATAATCAGAGCCGCCATAACGGAAGACGGGTATCCCATCGAACTTTATGCAGAGGAGAATGATTTAGGAAGTATAGTCGGTAGTGTCTATAATTCGCGTGTAAAAGTAGTGCTACCAGGCATGAAATCAGCGTTTGTAGACCTTGGAACAAGAGAAAAAAACGCGGTATTGTTTTTGTCGGATATTCTGAATGATGGGATGGATATGCATAAAAAGGGCAGAATTGAAGACCTAATTTATCAAGAACAGGAATTACTCGTTCAGGTCAACAAGGATGGTTATGGAAGCAAGGGACCCAAGGTAACGACAAAGATAAGCCTGCCGGGTTCATATTCTGTCATAACGCCGTACGATACTGGAACAGGTATCTCTAAAAGAATCCAAAACATTGATGAACAGAGGCGTCTGCGTTCCATCGCAAACAAGATAAAGGACGAGTTTAATTGCGGCTTGATATTAAGGACATCCGCGGAATATATTGGTGAAGAACTGATACGCGATGATGTAAACGTATTGGTAGAGTGTTGGAATGATATATTGAATCGGGCGAGGATTTATAAAGCTCCAGCGCTTGTATACAGGGACGGCGGCCTGGTTTGCAGATTGATTCGCGAAAACATATCTCTTAATATAGATAGCATTATAGCTTTGGACAGGCGACTCTATGACGAGCTGCTAGGGTATCTTCCAAAGAACATGCTGGATAAAACAAATCTAAGATATGATGCAGACTGCACGGGAAGAATAATAGATAGTTTTATTGAGGAAACGCTGACAAGAACCGTCCCACTCGGATGCGGAGCTAATATTATAATTGATAAGGTGGAGGCAATGACGGTTATAGACGTTAACTCAGGAAGTTGCACAGGCGAAGGCAATTTTGAGGATAATGCGACTATGATCAATATTGAGGCTGCTAAGGAGATATCAAGGCAGATTCGCCTTAGACATATTGGAGGAATAATAATCATCGATTTTATTGATATGGCGCTTCAGAAAAATCGGGAAAGCGTGCTTAAAACATTGAATGATGGGGTATCGAAGGACCGGTCCAAATGCTTTGTCCTCGGATACACAAGACTTGGATTAGTGGAGATGACGAGGAAGGAGCAATATCCTCAGACAGGGGTATTGCTTGGACGTTCTTTGAACTCATCTAAAAAGATATATGATAAAATGGACTGAATTTCATTAAAAAATAGTGACAGAGCGCGATTTATATGCTATAATTTATGATCGTTGGGCATGCCAATGTAGCTCAGTTGGTAGAGCAGCGCACTCGTAATGCGCAGGTCACCGGTTCGAGTCCGGTCGTTGGCTCCAGCGAAATCGCAGGCCAGAACTCTTTTTCAGTTCTGGCCTGCTTCTTTTATTGCTCCCTCTTAGTTTTTCCTGCCTTCTCTCCCTGTTTTGAATACCTTCTTTTCCTGGCTTTCCGTTTGGCTTTCTTGCTTGCTTTTTTCGG
>URFJ01000091.1 GCA_900547135.1 uncultured Eubacteriales bacterium
CAGGATGTTGTCCGCTTCGCATAACGTTGTAATCCTATGGGAGATTATAAACGTCGTGCTGTCCTTCCTGCGTAGCTTAAGCGCTTCACGTATCGCCGCGTCGGTTTCCGTATCCACCGCGCTCATCGAATCGTCAAATATGAGTATCGGAGCCTTCTGCATAAGCATTCTGGCTATTGCCACCCTTTGCTTCTGCCCGCCGGATAGCGTTACACCGCGCTCGCCCACTATAGTGTCATATCCGTTTTCAAAACCCATGATAACATCATGTATTGACGCGACTTTTGCCGCCTCATATACCTCTTCGACCGAAGCGGATGGGTTTACGATGCGGATATTATCCATAATTGTACGGGAATACAGGAATGGTTCTTGAAGTACGATTCCTATGTTGCGCCTCAGATGGTCATGGGCAATGTCATTTATATTGACGTCGTTTATATGGATTGAACCCGCCGTACAGGTATATAGCCTCTGCAGGAGCTGCACCAGGCTTGACTTGCCCGAACCGGTAGAGCCAAGTATTGCGATCGTCTGGCCCGGATTTGCCGTAAAGCTGATATCCTTAAGGACATCGTCATAGGCGTCGTAGCCAAAGCATACGTTCCTAAACGCTATATCGCCCCTAATTTCCGGCTTTAGGGCCAGGCCAGGTTCCTTTTCCTCCGGATGTGACAGTATGTCGTCAATCCTCCTGATCGATACAGCGGCCTTTCCCATATCGGCCAAGATACGGCCAAGCTGCCTTACAGGCCAGGTTAGCATGCTGGTATATGTGCTGAATATCAACAGATCGCCCAGCGTAAAATCGGATGTAGCCGCAAAGTACGAACACGCGAACAGCGTAATAGCTATCTGGACATAACCCAGCGAGTCGGACATTCCCCAGTAAAAGGCGAGCATTTTCTGTAATTTAAAGGTTTTTTCCTTATAATCCATATTGCGCTCAGTAAATTTTTCGACCTCACTTTTTTGTTGCCCAAACGCTCTTACGACACGAACGCCCGTCAGATTTTCCTGCAGCGTAGCGGACAGCATGCCTTCCGATTCGTCGGAAATTGTAAACTGCCTGCGCACCTTCCTGAAATAAACAAACGAAGCAATACATAAAAACGGCAGAAGCATCGTAGACAGCAACGCCATCTTGGCGTCAAGCGAGAACATTATGGCTGTTGCCACAATAAGCATTACAAGTGTTCTTAACATCTCCAGAAGCTGATTTGAGACAAACCGCCTGACGGTCTCAACATCCGATGTACACCTCTGAATAAGATCACCGGTTGATACATGCTTGTGGTAGTCATATGGTACGGCCTGTAAATGCCAGTAAAGGTCGTCTCTCAGCGTCTTAGCCATTCCCTCGGATGATTTTGCCACAAAACGCCCGCGGAAATGGGTTGCCGCGGCATTTATAAACGTTACCAACACTAGCGCAACAGCGCAAAGTATGAAATGGTTTATCATATAATCACGGCCGCCTATGGATTCAATCCAGTTCATTACTGTTTGTGGAATATCGGTTTCTTCAATGCCGCCAATGACATAATCCACGGTAAAGCTGATTATAAACGGTCGTATATACATGGCAACTACCGCTATAATCATTGCAATCGCCCCCGCTATCATCGCCCGTTTATGGCCATACATCATTCGGGAGATGAGCTTAAAATTGAGCTTCCGCTTCTTGGTATTCGTCTGTTCTGTGCCTGTTTGGTCCAATGCTATCACACTCCTTTCAACATAAACAAAAAACCGCGGTGTATGTCCGCGGTTCGCATAGATCCAGCTCTTAGCGTTTAAAGCAAAAGATCACCAGAAGGCCATGTACACGCGCACATACCAATACATATAAAATCGCCCCATAGGACAAGATTTCCACTTATGAAAATATACTTTATCATGACAAGGCCTCCTTTCTGCATTTGTTCTATGGGGAATTATAAACGTATTGTTGTAAGATTGCAACATAATTGAAACAAATATATTATGTTTCATTATTTATCCAAAAAAACGTCCTTAAAAAGATCCGACAGTTTAGCCGGAGCCTCCCGTGGTATCATATGCCCAACCCCATTAAACACCACCAATTCAGAGCCTGTTATTGCTTCATGGATTGATAGCGTGTGAGCCCTTTTTATCATATCCTTGCTTCCGACAACCACATATGTACGGGCGTTTATAGACTTTAGGCTTTGTGGCGATATATTGGGTTCCTTAAGCATCAAGTCAAAGAGTTGGGCCGACCTATCGTCCCTTTTAATTTTGTAGAAAGCCTTCATAATTTGCATTTCCAACCTGACAAAGGGCTTTAAGCCCTTCGGATCTATGTTGGCGCCAATAAGCACGGCTCTGTCGAACATATCACTGTCCAACGCCAACATAATCGCTATAATCGCTCCATCGCTGAAACCTACGACATTGCACCTATTGATGCCGAGGTGGCGTAAAAGGGCCAGGGCATCATCCGCCATTACCCTGTATCCGGCTGGTTCACCTGATGAAAGGCCCTGGGCACGGCTGTCCAGGCCTATAAAAGCGCACTCGTCCAATAATGGGAAAATGGAATCGTCGAAAACGCGCATCGATTCACCGTTGCCATGCAAAAGAAGAATTGGAAGGCATCCGGAGTCCCAATTTCCCATCAGCTCATAATTTAGCATTGCGCCGTTATGCTCAAACCCTGGCATATATTCCTCCAATTAGTGGATCTTATCTTTCAAGCGTATATGCTTTAAGGAGCTCCAAGGTATTCCTTACGCCATCTATATGCGACCGCTCGTAGCCATGGGACGCATACACTCCTGGTCCGATAAGACCGTGCTTAAGCTCATAGCCTGCGTTTAACGCAGCGTCCGCGTCCGATCCGTAATACGGATATATATCCACCGCATATTCGAGATTATTTTCCTTTGCACGCATTATTAGATTTGTAGTTACCTCATAGTCGTAGGGGCCCATCGAATCCTTAGGGCATATTGACACCTTATGCTCATCACAATCAAGTCCCGAGCCTACACAGCCCATATCTACGCTAATTATCTCATTCGCGTCATCTGGTATTGATCCAGCGCAGCCGTGACCAACCTCTTCGTAAACGGTTATATAGACATATACTTTCCGGTTAAGCTTAGCGCCGCTATCCATGATATGCTTTGCCAGCCCAAGAAGTATAGCCACGCTTAGCTTATCGTCCAGAAAACGGCTCTTTATAAATCCACTGTCGGTTACAACCGTTCTCGGATCAAAGCATACAAAGTCGCCCGCCGATATTCCCAGCGCAACCGTATCCTCCTTTTTAAAAACGCGTTCGTCAATGACAACCTCCATCTCCTTAAACTCGCGCTTTTGCGAAGCATAATCATGATTGACATGAACCGATGGATCGTTCATCTGCAACGTACCGGTATAGGCTTTATCGCTTAGCCTACAGTGTATTGTACAGTTTTCCGTTTCAGCGTTGTT
Organism: uncultured Eubacteriales bacterium; assembly: GCA_900547135.1. Lineage (GTDB taxonomy): Bacteria > Bacillota > Clostridia > Christensenellales > CAG-138 > UMGS946. Next base: position 3,463 of record URFJ01000091.1, read on the forward strand.
CGGCTGCATGCCTCCGACCGGCAAAAGTCTTAATCTTCCATTTCCTTTAATCTCGGCAACCATCGCCCCAAGCGTATCCAGATGAGCTGAAAGTACAAGCGGGTTTCCTTCCCCTCCCAGGTTGACGAGAACCCCGCCCTTTCTCGTCATAGACGCCGTAAATCCCATGTTGTTGAACTCGTTAAGCACATACTCCGACGCCTTTGCCGTAAAGCCGCTTGGACTTGGTATAGCTGTTAATTTAAAAAGCTGATTTATGATATAGTTCATACAATTCTCCGTTCATTTAAAATTTATTTTATAGATTAAACCCTCAAACTTATGTTTTATTGGGGTTTGCGCGCTACCCCGCTCTCTGTAGCAGCACGTGATACCGCCATTGAAACAGCATCACGCAGCCGCGGGTCGAACGCCTTTGGAATTATATAATCCGGCATAAGCTCATCATCTTTAATAAGGCCGGCTATTGCAAAGGCCGCGGCAAGCTTCATGCTGTCGTTTATGTCCGATGCCCTTACATCCAACGCACCCCTGAATATCCCTGGGAAGGCTATAACGTTGTTTATCTGGTTTGGAAAATCGGAGCGGCCTGTGCCGATTACAGCTGCTCCGGCCTCTCTCGCCAGCTCCGGCATTATTTCGGGTATCGGGTTAGCCATTGGAAGCAATACAGGATCCTTTGCCATGGATCTGACCATTTCTTTGCTTACAGTGCCCGGTACGGAAAGCCCGATGAATACGTCAGCCCCCTTAATCACGTCTGATAGTCCGCCTTTTTCCCTATGTGGATTGCTTATACGGGCCATTTCGCATTTATATGGGTTTGACATATCGTTAAGGTCACCACGTCCATCGTAGATGGCGCCTTTGCTGTCGCACAGGATAACGTTTTTTAATCCCATTGCCTGAAGCAGCTTTATTACGGCTATTCCCGCCGCTCCGGCGCCGCTTGTTACCACCTTTACATCCTCAAGCCGTTTGTTGACAAGCTTAAGCGCGTTTATCATGGCGGCAAGCACCACCACCGCCGTCCCGTGCTGGTCGTCGTGAAAGATCGGTATGTCGCAGCGTTGCTTTAGCCTGGCCTCGATCTCAAAGCACCTGGGAGCTGATATATCCTCTAGGTTGATTCCTCCAAAGCTGCCCGCAAGCAAGGCCACCGTATTCACAATATCATCCGCGTTTTTAGAACGTATGCACAGGGGGACGGCGTCAACCCCTCCAAACGCCTTAAAAAGAACGCACTTGCCTTCCATGACAGGCATACCCGCCTCGGGCCCAATGTCTCCAAGGCCCAATACAGCCGTCCCATCCGTAACTACCGCTATAGTGTTCCAACGGCCAGTGAGCTCATAGCTTAGGTCTGGATCCTTTTGTATATCCAAACAGGGCTGCGCAACGCCTGGCGTATATGCAAGAGATAAATCAAGCATTGAAGCAACCGGCATCTTATTCACAACTTCCAGCTTTCCACGCCATTTATAGTGCAGTTTTAATGATTCAGATGCATAATCCATATATAGGTAAATTCCCTTCTCTTTTGCTTATGCGAATATAAAAACATTATAGTATTGGGCGTCATGTGTTTTCAAGCACATCGAAAAATATTGTTCATTAAAAGATAGCACGCTCACCGTTCATTTTTCTTGCTATCTCATATATTATAATTCCTGCCGCAACCGACGCATTAAGCGATTCCGCAAAACCATACATGGGAAGCTTGTATAGGGTACACATATCAGCAATATCGTCTGAAACGCCTGCACTTTCATTTCCTATAATGAGGGCACAGCTTTCGTTTGGATCCGGAAGTTCGCTATTTCCCTTTAAATGCGCACAGATAAGAACATGGGTACTGCTCAGCTTTTTTAGTTCTTCAAGAAGATCTCCCCGCCATACTGGAATATGGTATATGGACCCCATTGAGGCCCGCACGGGTTTTGGCGCAAACTGATCGGCGCACCCCTCGCCTATAAGAATGCCTGACGCGCCCATTGCGTCGGCGGTTCTTATTATCGCGCCCAAATTGCCTGGCTCCTGGACCCGGTCAAGTATTACAATCAACCCCACGGGATAAACATTTGGAACCGAGGTTTCAGGCGTTCTTATTGTGGCGCAAACCCATTGCGGAGTTTCCGTATTCGTCAGGCTTTTCATAACATTCCGTTTTACCAGATGTACGTTTGCGCCGCTTCCGGAAAGCACCGCAGCCATAAGCTCGTGCCCCTCTTCAATAAACGCGTCTGAGAACTCAGCTCCTGAGACCACAGCCTCTCTTACAAGTTTTTCACCCTCAATAAAATGAAGGCCCTGCTCCATGCGGCCTTTTTTGGTTGAAAGCGCTCTAGCCCTTTTTATCAATTCATTTTTAGTACTTTCAATAATCATTGTTTATTTCACAACCCCTGGATATACGTTTAGCCGCCCTCCCTGGAAAACGGGAAAGCGGCCTTGTTAAACAATTATGCTATAGCCTTCATGGCTGTGTTCACAAGCTCTTTGAAAGCGTTCATGTCGTTTACAGCAAGATCGGCTAAAACCTTTCGATTAACATCGATTCCAGCAACCTTTAGTCCGTTTATAAGGCGGCTATAGTTGGTTCCGCAGATACGCGCACCTGCATTGATTCGCGCGATCCACAGCTTGCGATATTCCCTCTTTTTAAGCTTGCGGCCGACGTATGCATATGCCATGGACTTCATGACCTGCTGCGAAGCCGAGCGATACTGCTTGCTCTTAGCCCCATAATAGCCTTTAGCTAACTTAAAAATCTTGCGACGTTTCTTAACGGCGTTTACTGCCCTTTTAATCCTGGCCATAATAGTACCCTCCTTATCTATTTATACGGGATCAGTTTGCGGATTTTCTTTGCTTCGACCTCTGATATGAATCCGGTCTGGCGCAGTCCGCGTTTTCTCTTGGTGCTTTTTTTGGTCAGGATATGGCTTTTGTAAGCCTTGCCTCTCTTGATCTTACCAGATTTGGTAAGGCCAAAGCGCTTTGCAGCACCCCTGTGAGTTTTAATCTTGGGCATGGGGTGGTTCCTCCTCTTTATATTTTAATTTTTTGGCGTTAAAATCATGAACATGTTGCGGCCCTCCTGCTTTGCAGGACGGTCAATTGCAGCATAGTCCTTTACCATCTCATAGAAGGTATTCATCACTTCAAGACCGATATCGCCATGCGTGATCTGACGCCCCCTAAAGCGTATAGACACCTTCACCTTGTCGCCGTTTTGCAGAAAGCGGGTGCAGGCTTTGGCTTTGACCTCCATGTCATGGGTGTCAATCGTAGCGGATAGCCTCACCTCTTTAATTTCGATAATCTTCTGGTTTTTACGCTGTTCCTTTTCCCGTTTGCCCTGTTCAAAGCGGTATTTGCCATAGTCCATTATCTTACACACCGGCGGGGTTACCTGCGGAGCTATCTTGACAAGATCCAGGCCCCTCTCGTCCGCAATCGACATGGCGGCCACAATGGACACTATTCCCATCTGATTGCCCTTTTCGTCTATGAGCCTTACTTCCCTGTCCCTGATCTCCTCGTTGATCATAAGGTCTTGACTGCTAATGAGTATACACCTCCATAAAAAATAGTGGGTGCAGAACACCCACTAATGCTAATCATACCATACAAATATATGATGCCATGACCTCGCCTGACATTAAGTCGGCGGGTGAGAAGCGGGCGGCCTCTGCTTAACAAAAGGATTATAAATGAATTTGCTTCGACTGTCAATAGAAAAAACGGATATAATTTTGAATCTTCCCAATAAGATTACAGTATACGATTTAATTGACCGTTTTACAGCCATATAGGGGCGAAGACCGCCAAATGTAAATTTATATAACGCTCCTGAGTATATCCCCTTTTTCGAGCAGCTCCGGACATTCAATATATAGCCGTTGCTTAGGATGCGGGGCGGAATCAGCCAAAGTTCCATCCTCCGTCCTAATCCCCGTTATCCTGAAAGTCCTTAATATATCGCCTGGTGAAAGAATTGATAACATGTCGCCTATAGCAAACCGGTTCCTCTGCTCAATAAGCGCCTCCTGTTTTACAGCATCATATTCCAAAACTACGGCCATGATGCGCCCCTCCTGCTCATATCCCCCGCTGTCAACCGCCTGCCCCCTGCTTCCTGGGTTGCCAAAATAAAACCCTGTGGTAAACGGCCTATGGCTCGCTTTATAAAGCTCCTTGGAGATAAATTCCGGTAGAACATATTCCCTGCCGCTTGATCTTGCCTCTGCAAGCAGATCAATAGCCATGCGGTATGCATTTACTACCGTTGCCACATATGAAACCGATTTCATCCTGCCCTCTATTTTTAGGCTGTATATACCCGAATCCATCAACTCAGGAAGGTGTTCAATCATATTCATATCCCGGGAATTAAGCAGATAGGCGCCTTTATCGTCCTGCTCAATGGTTAGGTATTCCCCATTACCGCCGCGTTCCCTTAGCTCGTATACCCATCTGCAGGGCTGGGCGCACTCCCCGCGGTTTGAGTCCCTGTTTGCAAAGTA
>URFJ01000092.1 GCA_900547135.1 uncultured Eubacteriales bacterium
TGCCGGACTAATAGTAAAGCTCATTGGAGCTATTTACCGCATACCTCTTGCAAACATCATAGAAACCGATGGCCTTAAATTCTATGAAGTGGCGTATCCGTGGTATAGCTGGCTGTTGGTTATCTCGTCGGCAGGCCTTCCAACCGCTATATCAAAGCTTGTTTCAGAACGTGTTATGCTAGGCGACTACAGGGGAGCACGGGATATCTTTCGCATTGCAAAGAGGATACTCATAGTTATATAAAATGTCACTAAGCTGATAATTCAGATTCGTGCCGGGATATTTGCAGGAATCACATATCCGTCTTATGCGCAGGAAATGATACAGAAACAGAGTATGGTTTTTAGGGCGCTGTCGCCCGCATTGCTGTTTGTTTCTATAATGTGCGCGTATAGGGGATATCTGCAGGGAATGCAGCTGATGATGGGAACGGCTGTGTCCCAGGTTGTAGAACAGGTCGGAAAGCTTATCATAGGTTTTACGCTGGCTGCACAGCTTTTTCCCAAAGGCCCGGAATATGCGGCTATGGGCGCGCTATTGGGAGTATCGGCTTCAGAACTTATTGCGTTGATCGTCATATGGCTGTTTTACAGGCGGAATAAGGGCAAATTTAACGCAAAACTATCCTCATCTCAGCGCACCAAGCCAATGCGGTTCAGGCATATAGCGAATAATCTTTTATTAATTGCTATTCCAATTACCATAGGCGCGTCCATTATGCCCTTAACGGGAATAATGGATAGCGCGATGATAACAAGAGGCCTGGCCGGTATTGGATTTACTATTGATGAGGCTTCCTCCGCATACGCCATTCTCAGGGGGAACGTAACTCCAATTATCAATATGCCCGCGTCGCTTACAACCGCTCTTGCAATTAGCCTAGTGCCGGCTATTTCCGCAAGGATGGCAACTAAAAATTATAAGGGCGTGAGAAGCGCGTCCAAGATGGGGATGAAGCTTGCGCTGATAATCGGGGCGCCATGCGCCGCTGGACTATATGTATTGGCCGAGCCGATAATAGGGTTATTATTTGAAAAGCTTAAAGGTCAACAGCTTATGCTGGCAGCCGATCTTATGCGGTCTTGCTCGGTGGGCGTTTTGTTCCTGTCGTTGGTACAGACTATGACGGGGGTATTGCAGGGGATGGGCAGGCCGAACATCCCTGTAATCAACCTAGTGTTCGGGGGGATATTGAAGGTTATAACTATGTTGATTCTCATGCGCATCCCCAACATAAACATACAGGGGGCTGCGATATCCACAATTATATGCTATGCTGCGGCAGGAATCTTGGATACGATTTATGTGCTTAGAAAAACGGGCATGCGCGTTAATTTCTGGGATATGTTCTTAAAGCCAATAGCGGCTGCCCTCATCATGGCGGTAGCAGTATCGTTTTGCTACAATGCTTTACATGCTGCGGGCCATAATACCCTGGCAACGGTTGGAAGCGTATCGGTGGGAGTGGTCGTATATGCTGCCCTGATGTTCCTGTTAAGGATGTTTAGCCCGGATGAGTTGGAGTTCATGCCAGGCGGCCAGAGACTTCGCAGGCTTATGTATAGGAACGAAAGATAGACACGGCGAGGTTATAAATAGATAAACAAAAGCGGTTAAAGGAGATTAAGTTATGCCAAAGCTGATAATTGCTCCGCTGTCGGCAGGCGGGGCAGTGACCAGAGACGTATATCAGGAAATATTGAAAGCGGATAAGCTGTTTATTCAAACGCTTAAGCATCCGGTGCCTAGATGGGTTAGTGCAGAGGGGCTAAACGCGGTATCAATGGATGACCTTTATGAAACCGCCGATAGCTTTGACCGTCTTAATGAGCTGATAGCCGCACGCATCGTATGCGGTGACGACGCCGTTTACGCGCCCCTGGGGCGTGGATGCTCTGAGACGCTGATGAACGAGATATTAAAGGCGGCTGGTAAAAGCGGCACGCAAGTGGTAATACTGCCGTCATCTGGCTTTGCGGAGGCCGCCATGTCCGATATTGGAATAGCAACGCCTTCGGCTGTTATGATATGTTCGGCCAGTTCAATGCCAAAGCGGATAGATCCAAGCGTTCCAATATGCATAGAAGAGCTGGATACGAGGTTGCTGGCAGGGGATATAAAATTAGCGCTGCAGGAGTATTATCCAGATGAATTTGAGGTATACTTGGCATATATGACGGACAACGGGCAATATTGTAAAACGAAGCTAATGCTGTGCGATCTTGACAGACTGGAAGGACTATTTGGTATCGCAACGGTTTTATACATTCCAAGCGCTGAATTCGATATGCTTGACCGTTACGGGTTAGAGGACCTCCAGCAAGTACTCAGGCGGCTCCGCTCTCCAGGTGGATGCCCATGGGACGCCGAGCAGACGCATGAGACCTTGAAAACGCCTTTAATTGAGGAATCATACGAGGTTCTGGACGCGATAGACCGCCTTGATACCGGGGCGCTTTGCGAGGAATTGGGAGACTTGCTTCTTCAGGTGGTATTTCACACACAAATAGAGGAGGAAAACCGTGAGTTTACTATGAGGGACGTATGCACGGAAATAGTGAAGAAGCTGGTATACAGGCACCCCCATGTGTTTGCTGGCGAGAAGGTCAGGAATTCTGAAGAAGTCCTTGCAAATTGGGAGACATTAAAGCGCAGGGAAAAGGCGCAAAAGACCCAGGCGGATGCAATCAATGCAGTACCAAAGGGTTTTCCAGCACTGATTAGGAGTTTAAAAATTCAGAAAAAGGCTGCTGATGTCGGCTTTGACTGGGATAGCGCGGAAGAGGCGTTCTTCAAAATCCGTGAGGAAACCAATGAACTGATGCAGGCGATAAAGTCCGGCGCCGGCATCGGAGAGGAGTTAGGCGACCTGTTGTTTTCCGCTGTAAATGTAGCGCGGCTGCTTAAGCTTGATCCGGAGTTATGCCTGAATGAAGCGGCGGATAAATTCGCGAACAGGTTTATGCGCATGGAATCCCTTATTTTGGAATCCGGGAAACGGTTTAGCGATATGAATCTGTATGAAATGGATGAATTCTGGGAGAAAACCAAAGCATAGGCCGGGAAATATAAAAAAGTGCTTGTACATCCGGCAAAAGGCTTGTATAATGTGATTCGGCGTTTATTAATTAAAAAATGAAGATAATTGAATCCAAGGAGGAATACTCAACGATGAACAAAACCGAACTGATAAATGCTGTAGCCGATAAGACGGCTATGACGAAGAAGGATGTGGAAAAGGCGATGAACGCCATGCTGCTCACAATTTCTGACGCTCTAAGAAACGGGGATAAGGTTCAGTTGGTGGGCTTTGGAAGCTTTGAGGTAAGGGAGCGCAGCGCACATAAGGGACGCAACCCGCAAACAGGGGAAGAAATCGAAATACCGGCAGGCAAAACGCCGGCGTTCAAGGCCGGCAAGGCGTTAAAGGATGCATTGAACTAATTGAGCTAGATATGGGTATCGCCATATAAATGCTGAATCAATCCTGCGGCATTGGTTAATGTTGCTGTAATGATGGCTGTATTTGTGTTACAAGAAGGCAAGAGCTAAACGCATTAGGCAACAATGAAAAAGTATATTGGTCGAGTGAACGCGATTTACCGATGGAGTAGGTATCGCGTTTTCTTTTATTTTATATCGTTGTATGCTATAATCTTTCCTGGCTGATTAAGAGTTAAAGGAGTTTGGGGATGAAAAAGAAATCGTTGGTCAGGCGATTTGTGGGGTATTATAAACCGCACCTTCCGTTGTTCCTGCTGGATATGTTCTGCGCGCTGGTGATAGCGGCGGTTGACGTCGTATATCCTTTGCTTTCCAAAATAGCGCTTGACGAGTACTTGCCCAGCGGGATGTACGGGGCGTTTTTTATTATAGTTTTTGGTTCGCTGCTGGCATATATCGTCAGGTCTATATTCACCTATGTTGTGACCTTTATTGGGCATCAGACAGGCGTTAGAATAGAAGCTGATATGAGAAGGGATATCTTTACCCATATACAAAAGCTCCCGTTCAGCTTTTATGATAAAACCAGAACCGGATTTCTACTTTCCCGCTGTACAAACGATCTGTTTGATGTTACGGAGCTGGCCCATCACGGCCCTGAGGACCTTTTTATATCAATAGTAACCTTTTTGGGAGCTTTCGCCGTGATGCTTACGATAGAATGGCGTTTGGCCCTGATTTTGATGGCTTTTGTTCCAGTAATGATCTTCTTTGTAATATTATTGAGAAAACGCATGAGCACCGCATCGCACAGGGTAAAGGAAGGCATCGCTATTATTAATGCCGGCATTGAGTCGTCTATATCCGGGGCAAGGGTGGCCAAGGCGTTTGCAAACGAATATTACGAGATTGAAAAGTTTAACAGGGGAAACTCCAGGTTTGTGAACTCCAAAAAGGAATACTATAAGGCAATGGGCATATTCATGGGGGGCATGGAGCTATTTACAAGCATACTGAAGGTTGTAGTGCTAGGATTGGGCGGAATCCTTATAATGAGCAACAGCATGGATATGGTTGCTCTGCTTACGTTTTCACTATACGTAACATCCTTTGTTTCACCGATAAGAAAGCTGGCCATGTTTGCTGAGACATATACCATGGGAATGTCCGGCTTTGCAAGATTTATTGAAATAATGGATACCGATCCGGATATAGAGGATATCAAAAACGCCAGGCCGCTTAAAAACGTAAATGGAGACATAGCGTTTAAAAATGTATCGTTTTCATATGATGGAGAAATAGATGTGATCAAAAACGTAAGCATAAATATTAAGGCGGGGAAAAAGCTGGCGCTTGTGGGGCCATCCGGAGGCGGAAAGACTACCATATGCCATCTGATACCCAGGTTCTATGAACCAACGGAAGGCACCATAACCATTGACGGAAAGGACATAAGGCACGTTACATTGAACTCGTTAAGGGCAAATATAGGGATAGTGCAACAGGATGTATTCCTATTTGCCGATACGATAAGGGAGAACATCAGGTACGGGCGGATCGACGCTACAGACGAGGAGATAATTGACGCTGCGGTTGCTGCTGAAATACATGATGATATAATGGCAATGCCATATGGATATGATACAATGGTGGGCGAACGTGGAGTTACTCTCTCAGGCGGACAGAAGCAGCGCGTATCCATCGCGCGCATATTCCTTAAGAACCCGCCGATTCTGATACTGGATGAGGCTACCAGCGCGCTTGATTCCGCCACTGAGGCCAGGATAACAAACGCGTTTGACAAGCTCAGCGAGGGAAGGACCACGATAGTAATAGCCCACAGGCTGTCTACAATATGGAACGCTGATGAGATCGCTGTTATTGAAGGCGGCGAAGGCATTGTAGAGCGGGGCACTCACAACGAGCTTATGAGGCTTAACGGCGAATATGCGGGGCTTCAGAAAGCTCAACGAGCATAAAATTCGGAGGGACTTGGATGAACATCAACATAGACGGGATTATCACTGAAATAAAATACGGAGAATCAATTCTGGATGCAGTAAATCAGCTTGGCCTGGACAGCGATGCACTGAGGATGAAACCCCTGGCGGCACAGATAGGCGGAGAGGTGTTCAATTTAAACTATACACCTTTCAGGGACGTGTCAATTCACCTCCTCAGGTATGGCGAGGAGGAGGGCAAGAGGGTATATGAGAGAACCCTTCAGTTTGTGTTCATCATGTCTGTACGAAAGCTATTTCCAAATGCTAAGGTATATGTGCGCTACTCCATGGGCGAGGGCCTGTATATAACAATTGAGAAGACGCCGGAGCTAACAGAGCAGGACGTTGCCGACATAAGGGCGGAGTGCGCCGGGATAATCGGGCGCAACATTCCGCTCGTTCGAAAAAGGCTTGATATTAAAGAAGCCCTGTCCCTATTTGAGGCGGACGGCCAGAGGGATAAAGCGGAGCTGCTAAGATGGCGCCAGTTCAACTACTTTGATGTATATATGGCCGAGGGCTATGTCGACTATTTTTATGGCGAGATGGCTCCAAGCACCGGCTATGTAAACGTTTTCGACATACATTGCCTAACCGACGCTGTAGTGTTGCTCATGCCGGATCCGGAAAGCCCCGATGGGGCTTCCAAGTACGAGCATATGCCTAAGCTGTCCGAAGTGTATAGAATGAGCGATATTTGGGGTAAGCTGATGACCTGTTCAAATGCGGTCGAGCTGAACCATAGGGTTGAAAACGGCAGCATACATGAACTTATCAGAGTTAACGAAGCGCTACATGAGAAGGAATATGCAAAGATAGCGGACGATATAGCAAGCAGGCATGCACAGGCAGTAATGGTTGCCGGTCCCTCTTCATCTGGAAAGACCACATCGGCGAACCGGATTGCAACGCAGCTTCGCGTGCTGGGCCTTGACCCAATTATGTTATCGCTTGACAACTACTATATTGACAGGGATAAAATACCTGTAAATGAACATGGCGAAAAGGATCTCGAACATATAGAAACTCTTGATATTGGCAGGTTCAATCATGACCTTCTATTGCTGTTAAACGGCGAGGAAACCGAGGCGCCCGTCTTCAACTTTAAAACGGGCCGACGCGATGAAACCGGAAGGGTTCTTCGTCTGCTACCCGACCAGCCTATAATTATTGAGGGAATACATGGGCTGAACCCTGTGCTGATCAATGAGCATATAAGCCATGATAAGATATTCAGGGTCTATGTTAGCGCCCTAACAACTATAAACCTTGATGACCACAACAGGATAAAGACGACGGATGTCAGGCTATTGAGAAGGCTTGTAAGGGATTATGAAACGCGCAATGCGTCAATGGAGCTTACGCTGTCCATGTGGCCTTCCGTAAGGCGCGGTGAGGAGCGGTGGATATTCCCTTATCAGGAGAATGCGGACATAATATTTAATACAACGCTCCACTATGAGTTGGCAGTTTTAAAAAAGTACGTATATCCGCTTTTGAAGGAGGTACCCCCTGAAAGTCCATTTTACGGCAGGGCCAGATCGGTTGTAAAATTCCTAAACTATTTTCTTGATGCAAACGTTGAGGATGAGATTCCGCCAACCTCCATCCTGCGTGAATTCATTGGCGGCAATGTATTCTATAAGTAATTAAGGGCATATATCTGCTCAATGGGAAGTTGGTCGCCAATTCACATTGCGTTATTTAGTTAAACCGCTTAAGCAGCTATACTAGGTTACTATTCGCCCATTTTTTATCGTATGAATATTTTTGTTGCATTAATGGGGCATGCAAGAACCATGATACAATCAAAATTATCCAAGGCTCCCAGGTTAGCGGCGTCTTGGATATCATTCTGGTTTTTATCCTACGGGGTGTTCGGAGCCAGGTTCCGCCAAAGAAATGATAGGCCTTCGGGCGAGGATATATACCCAAATAAATCCATAGGATTAGCGCGACCAACGGAATAATCATCAGTAAAAAATTGGGAGACACGGTTTTATCACAGTATGCAATCTAACAGCCCCCAGAATTCAGGCAGAAAAGCCATACGGGCCAAGCTTTATTTTTAGAAAAAATACAAACAATAGGATTATAGGATGAACTGAATGTAAATATGCAATCAATGGATGACAAACCGCTTTAGATAGAGTAAAATTAAAAGATGGGTAAATATACACTATGGATAGAGCACAGGAGGCTTTTGTGAAACGCATTATAGCCTTAATATTAATATCGGTATTCATGCTTGCGGTCGGCTGCTCCGCTGAAAATGGGCTGCACGGCGAATTAGAGCCAAGTATCAATCCAACAACGGGTACAGCGGTGGAGCCAGCCCCTTCAACCGGGCCGTCAGCCCCCCATGAGGATAAACAGGGGGCGGGTGTTATAGGGTTTATTATAAGGGACGATAATA
>URFJ01000093.1 GCA_900547135.1 uncultured Eubacteriales bacterium
TTCCTTTCGATTATTGTTTGCTTCTTTCAACTCACAATAACCGATATGTGCGAATCCTTCATCATTTTTCTTTCTTCACTCCCTCCCCTGTCCAATATGTATTGTAGTCCTACATGCCGTTTGACGCTTTTTTCACGCCCAGACTTGACAAGGAATTATAAACAGTGATAAAATATATGGTAATTATGTTCTTTTGCGAAGCGAATACTGCTTGTCATTCCACATCAAATTGATAGATGCGATATGTTCCTTTCCTTTCTCTTCCTTTCCTCGTTGTCAAGGTAAAGAAATCACGGAGCAGGCATAGGAAGCGTGGCCACACTTGCGAAAAATGACATGTTGGTACTGTTCCCAAACCTTTTTGTTTTTTCGGATAATTATTCATTGGCGTGTCCCAGGTGGGCAATTAACAGGAGACATGTTAAAATCTTATCAAAAGAAGCGGACTGGGACACAAATGAATTGATATTTTATGAGTGACAAAATGGAAAATAGTGCAACGGGATGGGAACGTGACAGAAAGAAATCATTTTGATTAGATTAATGAAGATGCTATTGCATATTGCGGACAGGATAAAAGCAAAAGAGAGATTGAGATAGAGGCCGGGACGGGAAAGGCAACTGCTCCTTTCCTAAATGCAGGGTATGATATAACAGCCGTAGAATTAAGTGAAAATATGTTGGAGATTCTACTTAAAAAGTTTGTGGGCTATAAGGGATTGCGTGTAATTACTTCCACATTTGAGGATGCTGTATTGAATGAAGACAGCTACGATTTGATATATGCCGCTTCCGCTTTCCATTGCGTAGATGCTGAAACCGGATGTCCAAAACCAAAAGCCTTCCGTCTATTTAAAAATGGTGGTACTATTGCTTTATTTCGCTATAATTTGATCGCGGGCGATGGTGATTAACTGTATGAGGCAACTCAATCAATATGTGAAAAATATTATTACAGCTATTATACATCAAACTAAAGACCAGTAGAAAAGTCGAAAGAGGATTTTGTAAAGCCTTCGGAAATCTATATCGGCTTTAGATTTGAGGGATCTAAAGGCATATGGTTTTAAAGATATAGCAATGAAATTCTATGATGTCAAAAAAGTATATAGTGCGGACGAATATATTGCTTTTCTTGAAACTATGTCCGATTACAAGGCTTTGCAAGATGGGTAATTGCTATATGAGGAAATAAGACAAGCGATATTACGGCATAATAACTCATATAAAGTCGATTACATTTTTCAATGGACGAAAATAAGCAGATGCATACCAAACGAGCGGATTCCTATGTTAAAGTAGCAGAGCCAGCCGTCCTTATAGGTGATAAAGTGAACGGCTTCGCCGTCGTTGACAAGTGTGGATGGCTATGCTTATGGTTCCGCAAACCAGCATTTAATCATCTCGTCTACAATAGTCGTTTAACTGTCTTATAATAATTTCTGTACTGTACTCTTTTGCTTTTGTACCATCAACTTTTATTATTGGAATACAGACTCTCCCTTCCTATGCTTGCTCTTCCAAAAGTTGCGGTATCAAGTCGGGAATGATGGGAACTGGCTGTGGCAGTAACACCATGTCTTACATAACGCCTGCAGTGCCCAAATGGGTGCCCGACTTTTCTGTAAGGAGATATGACGTGAAATAAGAAGATACGGGGGAATCCTTGATTTAAGCTGCTTTTTGGAATACTTATAAGAGCTTATAAAACATTTTAGGGGCTTTAATCAATAAAAAATATGGTGGGGACAACAAGCATCCACACCATATATATGATAAGTCTATTCAGTTTCCCGCAAGCGGGACGAAAGCCTACCTTTGTTTGATAGCTGCCTGTGCAGCCGCAAGCCTTGCAATCGGCACGCGGAACGGCGAACAGCTTACATAATCAAGGCCAAGGTTATGGCAGAATTCAACGCTCGACGGATCGCCGCCGTGCTCTCCGCAAATACCCAGCTTGATGTTTGGTCTTGTTTTCCTTCCGAACTCTACAGCTATCTTCATAAGCTTTCCAACGCCATCCTGGTCAAGGCGGGAGAAGGGATCGCTTTCAAAGATCTTTTTGCTATAATAGTCGTTCAGGAACTTGCCAGCGTCGTCGCGGCTAAATCCAAATGCCATTTGTGAAAGGTCGTTTGTGCCAAAGGAGAAGAACTCCGCATACGTGGCTACCTCGTCCGCTGTAAGAGCGGCACGGGGAATTTCAATCATCGTGCCGACCATATACGGAATTTCTATACCGCGCTCCTGCATTACCTTCTTAGCGGTTTCGTCAATATATCCTTTTACGTATTTAAGCTCTTTGGCGTCACCTACCAATGGGACCATTATCTCTGGCACAACATTGAGCCCTGCCTCCTGATTAACCTCAATAGCCGCCTCGATTATCGCTCGCGTCTGCATCTCTGCTATCTCCGGATATGTGATGGCAAGCCTGCATCCGCGATGCCCCATCATTGGGTTGAACTCATGAAGGTTCTCCACCGTCGCTGTAAGCTTCTCGAACGTAAGTCCCATCTCGGATGCCAGAGCGCGTATATCCTCCTCCTTCTGGGGCAGGAACTCGTGGAGCGGTGGGTCGAGCAACCTGATTGTAACGGGACGTTCCCCCATTGCAAGATATATGCCCTTAAAGTCGCTTCTTTGCATTGGCAACAGCTTATCAAGCGCGCGTTTACGCGACTCAACGTCTGAGGCAACTATCATCTCGCGTACAGCGGGAATCCTGTGCTCTTCAAAGAACATGTGCTCAGTGCGGCAAAGTCCAATGCCCTCTGCGCCAAATTGTACCGCAACAGCGGAATCCTTTGGATTATCCGCATTTGTACGCACCTTCAGCCTGCGGATTGAGTCCGCCCATTCCATAATCGTTCCAAAATTGCCTGAAAGTTCGGCGGCAATGGTTGGAATTTTTTCACCATATACATTTCCAGTTGATCCGTCCAGCGAAATCCATTCGCCTTCCTTAAGTACAGTACCATCAACCGCTGTAACCGTCTTTGTTTCTTCATTTATCGCGATCTCAGAGCAACCTGCAACACAGCATGTACCCATTCCGCGTGCAACTACTGCGGCGTGAGACGTCATCCCTCCGCGTGCTGTTAGTATTCCCTGAGCTATATTCATTCCCTCTATGTCCTCGGGACTGGTTTCCAACCTGACAAGTATTACCTGCTCTCCCTTGTTTCCCGCCTCAGCTGCCTCTTCAGCGGTAAAGTAGATATGTCCGCAGGCCGCGCCGGGCGATGCAGGCAGGCCCTTTGCTATTGCTTTAGCATTTTTGAGCGCCTCCAGATCAAAGGTCGGATGGAGGAGCGAGTCAAGGTTCTTAGGTTCTATTTTGAGAAGCGCCTCTTCTTTTGTCAACATGCCCTCATCTACAAGGTCAACGGCTATCTGCAGCGCAGCGGCCGCCGTGCGCTTTCCGTTTCTTGTCTGAAGCATAAACAGATTGCCGCGCTCTATTGTAAACTCCAGATCCTGCATATCGCGGTAATGCTTTTCAAGAATGTTTGCTATCTCAACGAACCGGCTATAGACATCGGGCATAGCGTTTGCCAGCTCATCTATATGTGCGGGTGTGCGGATTCCTGCAACTACATCCTCGCCCTGCGCATTCATAAGGTATTCGCCGTACAGCTTCTTCTCGCCTGTGGAAGGGTTGCGGGTAAACGCTACGCCTGTCCCGCAATCGTTGCCCATGTTGCCAAACACCATGGTCTGCACATTTACCGCCGTACCCCATGATGATGGGATATCGTTCAGCCGGCGATATGTAATGGCACGGGAGTTATTCCAGCTTCTGAATACAGCTTTGACAGCCTCCAAAAGCTGCGCCTTGGGATCCTGAGGGAATTCCTCTCCCTTTTCCTTGAGATATAGCGCTTTATAAAGCGATACTATTTCTTTCAAGTTGTCTGCGGTAAGATCCGTGTCAAGTATGCAGTTGTTCTTGTGTTTTTGACTGTCCAGGATATCATCAAATTTTTTCTTTTCAACGCCCATAACAACATCGGAAAACATCTGGATGAATCTGCGATAGCTGTCAAATGCAAAGCGCTCGTTTCCGGTTAATCTTGCCAATCCTACAATCGTCTCGTCGTTGAGTCCAAGATTAAGTATAGTATCCATCATGCCCGGCATGGATGCCCTGGCCCCTGAACGGACTGATACCAAAAACGGGTTCTCGGCATCGCCAAAGCGCTTGCCTGCGGCTGCTTCCGTTTTTTCAAGCGCATCAAATATCTGGTCAATTATTTCAGGAGCAACCGTCTCGCCATCTTCGTAATACTTTATGCAGGCTTCCGTGGTTACCGTGAATCCGTATGGAACCGGCAGACCCAGAGACGTCATCTCTGCCAAGTTAGCGCCTTTTCCTCCCAGAAGGTTGCGCATGCTAGCATTTCCTTCGTTGAATAGGTAAACATACTTTTTTACCATTAAAGCTACCTCCATGCTTGTCTTGAGTTTAAGCCATTTTATTTGACTAACAAGTAATTATATATCGGCATTCCTCAATAATCAATCCAGATTCATTATTTTAAGGAAAACTTTTGGTAAAATGTTTTAAATACATTATTTTTATAACCTAATTCTAATGTTTTATAAATAATATAAAAACGGCGCAATATGCTTACGCCGTTGTGTCTCATGCGCAATTATTTTGGACTGTGCTAAAACTGTTTGTTATTCGGGCGTAGCTACGATAAAGAGCATATCGTTGAGCTCTTCTTCCTCAAAGAAATCATACATAGTAAAATTATAGAGGAATCTCTCAGCGCCGTACACTCCATAACCGTCCTGGTTGTGGTCTGTAGTATCATAAGGATCAGCCACAATTATAACGTCGTCCTGAGTCGTTTCGGTTCCCATCGTATCATATCCAATAATGACTTGCCAGTGCCCGCCCCAATCGTTCCAGGCTACCATTATAGGCTTGTTCTCCTTTAATGAGCTGATTATATAATCAAGAGTAAACACTTCATAGACATTGTCAGCGCAGTCAAAGGTGCTGTAGGTATTAAATCCGCCAACCTTATCAAATATATCGAGCGCCTGCCTGAGGGAGGTTCCCTCAGCCGAAAGGCCGTTGGAACGGTACGACGCCAATGATTCCTCTGTTTCGTTTCCTAGCTTGCCATAGTGCTGCATCACCGTGAGCGCCGCCACAACCCCGCACGACCATTCGCTGGTCTGCTGCATGGTTTTAAACTTAGGAATTATTGTAAGCGTGTCCGTGGACTCCATATTGTAAAAGTCCAGGCGCGAAAAGTAAGGCGAATCCTTGTGGTCGCCCTCACGCTCGACATGGTCTGCGCCATCCTCTTTTGATAGGTCAACCGAATAGGGTATCTTCATTCCATCGGTATAATTCCCATGCGTTTCTGAACCCTTGCCAGAAGTTTCGCCGCCTTCGCATCCCACTGACGTAATGAGAAAAAGTGAGACGAGTAAAAATACAATTAAATTCTTGAACGCTTTCATTGTTTAAAATCCCTGCTTTCTTAAAATTAATTGTACTTGTAATTTAACAAAACCGCTTTTTGTATTATTTATTATCGAATCAGATACTGACTCTCATTTTATTTATCCAACGATCGGTACAATTTGAGTCTATATAGTAGCCGAACCGGGTAGAACCCCCGCCCATATGTACTTTTACTACTCTCATGTTGTTTTACAAGTACGGTGGGTTTTCCCCACATCTTTATGCATTTATGCATACCTATAAATTTCAGGACCTGTCTTTGGTCCACAACAAGAGACTTTAGAGAAACAGCGCCGATCTGCGCTATATATCTCAAACCCGATGGAGTATAAGCACATTCCCTCCCCTCTTTGCGCACAACTTCTAAATTATAGCAGAAAACAGTTTTAATTCAATACTCTTTTGCAACTTTATTTAGCAAATATGGCATATAAGAGGTATGTAAGTAATAAGTAAAGAGGCACTCATAAATCGATAAATACTCGATACAATTACTTCTGCTTTATGCATTAGCCTAAGCAGCCTAACCTACCAAAAAGAAGCGGAATGGCTCCGATATGATATAATTATTATCAATATAATAAAGAGGACCGCCGCTGAGCGATCCTCCTGCTCACATATTAAATATTTGTAGGCTAATGTTATTTTATGCGTTTGCACTCAAGATAATAGCGCTTTTCATTCGCTTCGCCCATTGAAAACGTCTTCCTTGGAAGGGCGCCGTCAAATACAACGGTTCTAAACAGCGCGCTCTTATGTATGGACGGAAGCGTAAAGCCCATGTTGCCGGGCCGCATACCCAGGTCGTACACTACATCCTCTCCATGTATATAGTCTATGGCTATTCCTTTTTCCTTTATCATATCGTCAAGCGCGTTTTGAAGGGTTCCCACTTCAAGTTGCGCTGAGGGGCATCCCACGGAGAAGAAACCGTATCCGCCTTCGGCACAAAATGGAAGCAGATGTCGGCCCTTCCCCGTCTCTTTCTCCATTGCGTGATCCCTATCCTCTCTGGAGTCGTACCAGCGCTTTTCACAGCTGCCGTTATCCCTCGCTATCCTGTCACAAAGCCACTCTGCAGCATCATCAACGCCCATGTTAATGTTAAATATGACCCTGTGAATCGGCTCAAATATTATTCCATCGTCATGTACGTTCTCAATCTCAACAAGTGCATACCGTGCGGGATGCGTTTTAATTTCTTCCGGGGCAAGGCCGGCCTTCACCTTTTCCCAGCCTGCCTTTGCGGTGGCGAATGAATGGTTGCCGTCGCCCATGGCGAATAACATGGGTGGCTTGTCCGCACCGTAAGCTTCCCTGAACCTTACGGGGTCTGCCAGCGCTTCCAGAGCGCCAATTATTTTACAAATGGCAGCCTCATCGTTTATAAACCATCCTTCAATATGGCCTCCGTCCTGCATCAGTTCAAAATCGTAGGCCTTTTCCAGTTCGTCCGCCTTATCAATCAGCGGTTCAATAACCGCCTTTTCAGGATCGTCGATTAGCACTATTATATGTGGCATCTCAAGCGGAGCGTTTTCCCTAATACGCAGCCTGGGAGGGATCCGCTCAACAATCGTCCCCTCAGTTGCCCTTATAAGGGTTGTCGAACCCTTTTTGTAATCATAACATTCAAGGTCGAGCGCCATCACTAAGCCGGAGCGCCTGTTTCCCGCAACGCTGCGCCTTAAAAGCATGAATCCCTGGCCTATGCTTTCCAATACGCCGTTTTTAACATATTCGTCCATGCGGGCGTTTATCCTGGAAATACGGTCAGCCTCATCCGGCTTGTCCAGATACATTTCTGGGAGCATCAACCTGAGGGTTGAAGGAGCGTCGCCAACTATACGCTCGGTTTCCTCCCAATATTCGGGTTGGGAAGTATATTGATCACATGCTACGACAGCCCACTTAGCAAGATCAACGTCCTTGTTGGGCATAAGCACCTCGGGAACAAGGATGCCTACAGAGTTTTCGTATCTTTTCATGTCAACCTCCGTTCAGGTGGTATTTTTCACGTATAGTTTACAATAAAAGGCTACTCTGGTCAATGTGAGTTAAATTTAAAAGAGTATTTCATTAGTTATATTATCCCCATCCGTCCTTTTTGGTCTTGAAACGTCATATACATTTTAGGCAGAATGGAGGATTTAATCATGACGCCCATACCTCTTATTTTAATACAAACTGACGTTAACGCCATGATTGAGGTTAACGGCCAGCGTATAGGAGAGTGCGTAAAAGGGGGGCATATAGCTATTCCCGTATCTGATACGGGAAACTGCTATATACTTGCCCTTCCCCTGTCGGATGACGGCGGGAACCGCAGGTATCC
>URFJ01000094.1 GCA_900547135.1 uncultured Eubacteriales bacterium
CCCGTGCCGCAGCCCGTGACGCATTCCATGCCGCATCCCGTGTCGCAACCCGTGTCGCATACCGTGCCGCATCCCGTGCCGCATCCCGTGTCCCGTACACCTTGCAGCCCTCCGGCAGCGGGCCGGAGCCGCTGAAATAGTCAACTGTCTTGATGCTGTCTATGTGCTCCTGCACGTGTGTTGGTAGTTGTGTCATTGTTAGTCCTCCCATCAATAAGTTTCAGCAAAATCAATCTTTGGTCATTACTCAGTGAATACAACGCAGATAATTTATCTACCCACTCTGACGGCATGTTCTTTTTACCGGTTTCCACTGAAGATAAAAACGTGATACTAACACCCAGCTTGGTTGCCATGTTGTATAATATTTCGCCGTGGTCTATTCGAAGTCTTCGCAAAAACTTCCCTAGCTCCGTAATCATGTTAATCCTCCTTATGGCCTCCTGTAGCAGTAATGCACGCCATCAACCTCAGCAGCCACCCCGTACCCTGCTTGCCAGATCGACCAGCGCAGTCGGGCATACTCCAGATGTTTGGGGTCAACGCGGTCCTGCGTCAGCAGGCATACGGCTAATAATGCCGCATCCCATGCCGCATCCCATGTCGCAGCCCCTGCCGCAGCCCATGCCGCAACCCGTGCCGCATCCCATGCCGCAACCCGTGCCGCAGCCTTTGTCTCGTACATCTCACAGCCCTCCGGCAGCGGGCCGCGCCCGCTGAAGTAGTCAACTGTCTTGATACTGTCGATGTAATCCTGTACGTGTGTTGGTAGTTGCATGTTAGTCCTCCTTATATCATCGTCCACATAATCCCGCCGCACCACGCCGTAAGCGCGATCAGCGCTACTGTGTATCGCGTGACGGGTGGTCCGTCTGTTAGCAGGGCTATGGCCATGACCACCAGAGATGCGAGGGTGATTAGGGGTGCAATACGGTTTTTCATGACGCTATACCGTCCGGCGGAAAGTACTTGTATATCTGGTCGAGCGGTATGCGCAGCACGCTCAATATCGCGTACATATCCCCTTGTTTCCAGTCGGCGTGTCTGTTGAATCGTCTGTTAACATATTGCAGGCTGCGGTTGATCTTCCGACCCAGGCATTCCTGATCTATCCCCTGCCTCAACATCTCGGCACGTAGTTCCAGATATGTCATTTTGCTTCTCCTCACTAACTCGCTGCTCTGCGGTTAAACACCGCATCAAACACATAATCATCATCCGGCACGACGCTGGCGTAGCCGTCTACGATCTCGCTGTAGTAAGGCCCTGTACCGTCCACCAGCCTGATATCATCTCTGTATGTTGCCAGCTCTACGCCGTTAAGGACGACTGTTACGGTTCCGTCCCTGGCTGTCTGGCGCTTGCGGATTACTTTGATTTCCATGGGTGCCTCCTTAATCCTCATGGACTTTGATAAGTTGCCCGTTGGTTGTATATCCAAAGCACAAGTTCCCACCATCACACAAAAGGGCAAGCTCCACTGTAGAGAGTTTAGGGGCGTTCTTGTGGATTCTGTAGAGTGCGTGGGCGTATCCCGCTTTTCTGCCGATGATGACGTCGTACTCGGCAAAATTGCAATCCACGCCATTCGTGAGTTCCATTTTTAAATCATGCCTGTAAATGCGGTATTTCTTTTTCAACTCTTTGTAGATCTCCGAATTACATTTGGCCATCTCTGCCTCATTATCGCTAAAAGCCCATTGCGAATAGATGCGTTTTTCGATCATTTTACTAATCCTTTCTCCCCTTAACTCGCCTGTTGGGCTGTAATGGACTGTCCGTTCTCCTTTGACGGCTTTGACTTTCTCAAAATTCCATCTATTACTCCTTCTACGTAACGCTGATCTGCCAAATCTATTACCTTCAACTTTTCGTCTATAGAGGGTTCTTTGTTCATCATGGTTTCGTTGCTCCTTTCGTGTTTTTCTATATCATAATATAGATTTTCTGTTATGTCAATAAAGAATCTATATTAATTTATGGACATTCTAAAATTTTTGTGTTATAGTAAATTGAGGTGATTACATAATGAATGAAAGACTTAAAGAACTAAGGAATTTACTTGGACTAAGTCAAGGCGAATTTGCTAAAAAAATCGGACTTCAACAAGGTAGCCTGTCTGACATCGAAAGAGGGAAGGTACGTGTTAGCAATACGAATGTTATGCTAATATGCAAAACCTTTAATGTATCTGAAGAATGGTTCCGCACAGGAGTAGGGGATCCTTTTATGAATAAATACGAATTGCGTACTGACTTGTCCGATCTCGAAAAAGAGATATTAAATAAGTACAATCAGCTTGACGCTGAAGATCGTAAAGCTGTCGAGGGCATTATTGATAGTCTGTATCGCAAAACCATAACAGAGTAAAATTATAAGGAAGGAAGGATAGATAATGAGCACTATATTAATCAAGGGTTCAGAGGCGATGCAGGTTCTTAACGATGAAAAAGCCAAAGAACTAATAGAAAGGACGCGCAACGAAGTAGACGCTCATAACGATACGATCCAGGAACAACGTATCTCGGAAATGCGCGAGTGGGCGTTGCGCAGCAAATCACAATTCAGTCTTTAGGGCTGTATTAGACCAGGGTTGTTGGTGTTAAGGCTTTTCAATGCATTTTTGCCTGAATAGAAGCAATCCATATAACTAAACATTTGCTTTATTAAGGTTTTTAATTCATCTAGTGAAAAGCCTTCATACCTTCGGATTGGGTGAGTGAAATCATTCCCCAACCAGCTGCAAGCAGAAGCTAGTGTCTTCATTGTATCATCATTTATATACCTATCAATCCTTTGCTTAAGCGTAGTTTTCGGATTATTGTTAAATTCGCTATGCTCTGGAAAGAACATTTCTCCTACATCGTACATAAGGCAATCCAATGAGCGCCTTAAACCAATTCCTACAAGCGTATCTAGGCCCATGCCTTCTGCTTCTATCGCCTGATTGTAGGACTTAACGGCCTCAGGCGAGATTTTCTCCCAGAAATCATATTTCTGTTTATCGTATTGAGCCGGATAGATCATTATAGGGGTCGTGATATAATTAGTCTGGTTGGGTGACATGGGCTTGTTAGTTGAATAAACAACGAAACACTGTTTCAAACAGTCAGCTGAAGGGCACTCGTAAACCGCTACGGCGCAAAATTGTATGAATTCCGTCTGAAACTTAACAGGCAACAATGCTCCATTAATGTATTTCATAAACACAACCGTATTACAATGTGGACACGTGTCCGGTATTGTAAGTACGATATTTTTGTCTTGTATACGAGTGCTGAATGATCTTCCTCTCATTTTGCAGTCTCCCGTTTTTGCCTTTATTATACATTACATAATACATTAAGGCAATCTTTCCCCCACCCTTCAGCTACATTTCCTATGCTCGCAGACCACGTATATATAACTCACTGTGGTGGGTATTTAATTATCAAGGTACACTTAACAGACCATCCAGCGCCGTATGTTTTGGATGGTTCGTTATTTAATTGGAGTTAGGCAGGTAAAATTAAAATGCTTATTACAACGTGACTATGACGTGACATGATACTCTCCTTTTCTGGCTACTCTAGGAAATAAGCTCCTGCAGCTTCGCGAGGCCCCTTTGGTTATACCTGAAGTTGCATACTTCCTTGTTGTGTCCACGGGCTTTATCCAGCACCGTTATTCCATATTCAGGTGTCTTAATTCCATATTGATTGGCTATCTTGCCAATCCTGTTGGGGGTGCACCCTAACATCTTTGCTATTTCGGTTGCAGAGTATGTTTTCTCGTGCTCAGGCAGATACTGTCCCATGTCCACACCTGCTATTTGCTCTACGCATTTAAGGCCGTAGACCTCCGCTGCAATAGGTGATAGCTTTTTATCGTTAATTGCTTTCATTAAGATATTAACGGTTCTCGCCTGGGCGTTCATGTACATCGCGTCTGCGCGCTTCTTTTGGATTTCTAGCTTTGTTAGTTCGTCCTTGGCTGTACCTACAAGTTTGAGTTCCCCTGAACGCAAGGCCTTTAATATCTTCCTTACCCATGTCCTGAACTCTTTTGCCTTCTCTGTTTTTGACAACATTGTAACCTCATATATGCCATCCTCAGTAAAAATCCTTGTGTTGTATTGCTTTCCGTCAGTAGCCCTCATCTTGAGGGTAACTGAAAATTCTTCTTCTCTAAGATAGCTATTACGATCAATAAGAGTTTCTATGCCCTTTCTGCCATTTGCATACTCCAATGCATCGGCCAGCTGTGCTATAGTCATATACCACTCATCGTTTTGCCGGTAGAAGTCACATTTGACTTCCCCAAAGTTTTCTGATTTTACCAGTTGTAAGTTGTTCATGTTTTACTCCTTTCGTTAACCTACTTCTTTACATTCAAATAACTCTCCTACGTCACAGTTGAGATACTTGCAAAGCTTATCTAAAACTTCAAACGTTATTCCGGAACTTCTCCTATAATAAAGGTTCGTTAATGTAGTTCGTGAAATCCCTGTTGCATCTGAGACTTCGCTAATTTTTATTAGCCTTTTGCCTAGTATTGCTGACAAATTGTTCTTTATAGTGCTCATTTTGTTTTATTACCCCCCATATATGTACTAAAGTATGGACAATTCTTTGTTGGCATTATACTGTACGTATACCTGTATGTCAAGCGTTTTTGAATAATTATTTGACAAATTGTCCATACTGTTGTACAATTATATTAGTTTTAAGCGCGAAGGAGTGTTAACTTTAATGATTAGAAGCAATTTGGCCGTTGTATTGGCGGAGCAGGGCCTTAGAATCACTAAGGTCTCTAAGGATACAGGGATTTCACGAACTACCTTGACTGCATTAGCAAACAACCAAAGCCAAGGGATACAGTTCGATACATTAAATTCTTTATGCATGTATCTCAAAGTCACTCCTAATCAGCTTATATCATATTATCCTATAGACATTGTTTTATCCGATGTTACACTCACCAATTCCCAAACTCAGGCTGTTATTGTTTTTAGAATTAATGAAAACACTAGATACCCTGTATACCCTTTAGTCAGTTTAATAGGTCATATTCGCGACGTGTATGTAAACGGCGTACATGAATCATATGTATTAGATTTAAACCTCCGAAACTATGAAGAGGATAACGATCAAGAAAGGGAAAACGAAATGTTGAAAAGAACATTTGCCAACCTTCCAAGAACATTTTTATCCGATATAGAGCATGATATCGTAGCCGCCATATCTAATAAACTTAGTGACTATGAGAATGTGCCGTGTAAGATTTTGTGGCCACAAGAGTTCGTTGCAAACCAATAAACTAATCGGTAACAGTGATGACAGAACGACATGATATTCTCCTTTCTGCTTTTCGAACGTTTGTTCCGGAATATTTTACCAGAACCGAACAAACGTGTCAATATTATTAGTGGATTTGCCGGTTATTACTATATATCCTAATTTTCGACAAAAAGTAACGCTGGTAATATTAGGTAGTTTGCATTGAAATGTCTCAATACATAATGTTATTATTAATGTGTATACAGTTTAAATTCAGATTTTTAATGGAGATTTCATATGAATAATGTTATTTTAAGCGATTCAGAAGCTCGAAGACTATTAGAGATGATAAAGGTGTCTTTAAAATCAGCTATTGAGTTTCCGCCGATGGGTAAAGATACTAAATTCGAGGTCAGAGGCGACACATTCAAAGATGTATTTACTATAAATATCTATAGGAGTAAATATAACCAGTTAAAATATAATTATGGCGCGTTGATAAAGAAAAATGGTATAATGATATTGAAATTACACATAAGCCCCAGCAAGGTACACCAAAACCCTGATGGTGCAAAAATAATAGGGTCGCACTGGCATATATATACTGAAGAGCATTTTTGTAGGGAAGCATATCCCGCTCCCGACATTAATGCTGATGATTTTATAGAGAACTCAATAATGTTTTTTAATAAATTTAATATTATTGAGAAACCTAAAATCATATATCAGTACCGCACGGGAGACAAAAGGCAATGAACATTCAAGAAATGATAAAAGATTATACAGATTGGCTGAAACAGGAGATATCGTTTTCAAAAGTAGGTGACTTTTATGAAATCAATGTGCCCTACTTGAATAGCTCGAATGATTATCTCCAAATATATGTTACCATAGATCAAGACAATGTTGTTCATTTATCCGATGACTGCGATACCATTAATAATCTGATGGAGAACGGGTTCCAGTTTACTGAAAGTCGCAGAACACAGCTTAAGAACATATTAAGGCAATTTGGCGTTCAATTATCCGGTAATGAGTTGGTCGCAAAAGCCCCGCTATCTCAGTTCCCTCAAAAAAAGCATATGTTTGTTCAAGCTATGCTTCGCGTCGATGACATGTATATGATTACTCAAACCAGAGTGAAGTCATATTTTTTGGACGATATTGTGAGTTTCTTTGAAGAAAAGGAGATTTATTATACGGAGGACGTCCAGTTTACAGGTAAGTCCGGATTTCAGCATAAATACGATTTTCTTTTGCAGCGTTCTAAAGAGAAGCCCGAAAGATTATGTCAAGCTATAAATAAGCCGACAAAAACTAATATGATGAACACTTTATTTGCATGGAGCGACATAAAAACTACAAGAAGAGAAGATAGCAAGTTAATTGTTATTTTAAACGATAAGAATATTATACAAAAAGGAGTTACCGAGGGCTTTACGGCTTACGATATAGATATTATCAAGTGGAGCGAACATAATAATGAAAACTACATCAATATATTATCTGCTTAATTAAACCACTGTCGCACCCTGTGGGTGCGTGGGTTGAAATCTTATATTTGTTATTTAATACCCCCGTATGGATGCGTGGATAGAAAGAAATAGAAAGCCGCTATCAACGGCTTTCTATTTTAATTGTAATTGCGAAGATCTTCCCGGCTATAAAAAAGTGTTCGTATCTCCGCGTTATGGTGGAGCTTACCGGATTCGAACCGGTGATCTCTACACTGCCAGTGTAGCGCGATAGCCAACTTCGCTAAAGCCCCAAAATTATATCTGACTATTTTCGTCAACCTATTGCTTTGGCTAACGGAGCAAAACTCTGAGCCGAAAATAATTATAACCCATACGTATCGTTTTGTAAAGTGTTAATATGATTTTTATTTGTACATTTTGATCGTACATATAAAACCAATAGATATGCCTATCCAGAGCATGACGCGGGTTTATTACCCGCGCCATATCAGTTAAACCTAATGATTTTTAGTATGTATTATTTAACTATTCCCCCTTTCCTCCTGTAAATCGCTTTACCATGTCAATCCCCCCATTCGCGCTCAAAGAGACTATTGCGGCATTAAGAGGCACCAAAAACGCATTTCCTAGATCCAGCTGTCCTGTAAAATAGTACGCTGGATACAGTACCGCAATCGCTATGACCCAGCTCCAGATTTGAGTAGGTATCTTACTGATAGCCCCCAATCCTTTAGTTAGTTGTGTAATGACACATACCATCAATAGGGCTCCCGCTTGGGTAGCGAGTACCGCCCATGTTGTAAATTCCATTGTTTTATCCTCCAATTATATATTTGTCTAAAGACGTCAACCCAACCGATCCCGCTTTACGGCTATGCATACGGATATCCGTCCGGTTGTAAGCTACACCAATAATTGTTCAGGCTCAAATCACATCATAGTGCCTTATCCTCTAAAGCTGATCATATTATGTTCTGATCTGTTAAAGGCTTTAAATTGCATCTCCATCATCTGAATTAATCTTCTTACTTTAGTTACTAACCACCCCCGTACGGTACAACTTACTTTAACTCA
>URFJ01000095.1 GCA_900547135.1 uncultured Eubacteriales bacterium
CCCATGTGTTGGCGGAGGCGGTTGCGCTTTCAACTTCCATATTCAATACGTCAAAGTTCTTTCTAACCTCTTCCTCATGACAGAAGACCTTAACTACCTTCTGGCCCTCTATCATTTCCTCAATATAACCGTTTACTTCGCCCAGCGCCTTCTGGCGTCTCCTGAAATAAAAACCGCTTTTTTTCATCAGCACCTTTACTACAAGCATCATTATAGCCAGCATTACAACCGCTAGAAGGGTTAGAACCGGGCTGATTACAACCATCATGATGAAAACGCCGGTAACCCGAATCGACGAGTTTATAAGCTGAGGTATGCCCTGGCTTAATAGCTCGCGCATAGCGTCTATATCGTTGGTATACCGGCTCATTATCTCGCCGTGGGTTCGCTGGTCAAAGAATTTGACCGGCAGTTTCTGCATATGATCAAACATATCCTTGCGAAGCTTGAGCAGCGTTCCAGTGGACACTGTTACCATTATGCGCTGATACATATACATTCCTAATACGCCTACCAGGTAACCCGCCCCCATCAGCATAAGAATTCCGATAAAGCCGCTGAAATCCACATCCTGCTGGCCAATAAACGGCACTATATATTCGTTTATTATCGGTTTTAAAAGATAGGTTCCCATTATATTGGTACCGGCGAAGAGTATTATGCCGATTACAACGAGCCCCATCCTAATCTTGTATCCGGACATGTAGGAGAATATTCTGCCTATTGCCGCCTTGGTGTTCTTGGGGCGCCGGAATTTGTTTGCGTCGCGGCCGCCAGTGGATCTGTTAGCCTTTTCCATATTACGCCACCCCCTTTTGCTGAGAATTGTATACTTCCCTGTATATCTCATTTGAGCGCATGAGCTCATCATGAGTGCCGACGGCATTTATGCGGCCCTCATGCATGACTATGATCTTATCCGAGTCCATAACCGATGTTATGCGCTGGGCAATAATTATGGTAGTGGTATTGGACAACCTATCACTAAAAGAGCTTCGTATTTTTGCGTCCGTCGCCGTATCCACCGCGCTGGTGCTATCATCCAGGATGATGATTTTTGGATGCTTAAGAAGAGCCCTTGCAATACAAAGCCGCTGTTTTTGTCCGCCGGACACGTTTACGCCGCCCTGACCAAGCTCGGTATCATATTTGTCAGGCATGTTTTCTATGAATTCCTCGGCCTGAGCGGATCTGCAGGCCTCCCTTATCTCCTCATCCGTAGCCGACTGATCGCCCCAAAGAAGGTTATCCTTTATTGTACCTGTAAAAAGCACATTTTTTTGCAGAACCATAGAAACCGCCTCGCGCAGGCTTTCAATGCTGTATTCACGCACGTCGTGACCGCCAACGATAACGCTGCCCGAATCCGCGTCGTACAGTCTTGGTATCAGCTGCACCAGCGTGGTCTTAGAGGAGCCTGTGCCTCCGATGACACCCACCGTTTCGCCAGCCTGGATTTTAAGGTTTATGTCAATCAGGGTGCTGGTGTCCTTGTCGCCTGAGTAGCTGAACGAAACGTTTCTAAATTCAACGGATCCGTCAGGAACCTTAAGGCTATTGTCAGCTTCATCGTCGGTTATATCGATCGGTTCGCGGATCACCTCCAGTATACGGTTTGCGGAGGCCTTTGACATAACCAGGTTAACAAATACCATAGCTATCATCATGACTGAGCTAAGTATCTGTGAGATATAGCTTATGAAGCTCATAAGGTCGCCCGTCTGCATAGTGCCGGCAATTATGGCGTTCCCCCCTATCCAACAGGTTGCAATCATGCATATGTAAAGAACCATCTGTGCAATGGGCGAGTTAAGCACCAGCAGCCTTTCAGCCTTAACCTGCGCCTTGGTTACTTCGGTAGCCGAAGTATAAAATTCGCTTGACTCATAATTTTCCCTCACAAACGCCTTTACTACGCGCATGGAAGTAAGGTTTTCCTGAACACGCGCATTCATCCTATCGTATTTTTTAAGCATTGCCTGAAAGCGTGGAAATGCCATTATGCTTATAACACCCATTGAAATGGCAAGCGCCGGTATGGCAAAAATAAATACAACGCCGGTTTCGCCGCTTACGGCCGTTGCCATTACAGTGGCGCTTACCAGCATTACGGGGGCGCGTACCAGCATTCTGATGCTCATCATAAATGCCTGCTGTATGTTGGTAACATCCGTGGTTAGCCTTGTTATCAGAGAGGCGGTGCTGTATTTATCCACATTCTTGAAAGAGAAGTCCTGCACCTTGTAGAACAACCCTTTACGGAGGTTTTTAGCAAAGCCGGTGCTGGCTACCACCGCCAAACGCGCGCTTAGTACGCCAAAACCCAGAGAAAAAACCGCCAGCCCTATCATTAAAAGGCCCCGTTGTATTATGTAGCTTATATCGCCGTTAGCTATGCCGATATTAATTACATCCTTCATTACAAAGGGTATATATACTTCGAGAAGAACTTCAATTATTATTGTTATTGCCGCTAAAACTGATTTAAATCCATACCCATTTGCATATGGAAGCAGTTTACGTATCATATATCGCATTCCTCCCCACTCAATTCCTCTTCGATAGCAATAAGCTGCCTCAAATCCAATTCATATGCGCCTCCATCAGAAATATTAGCAAGCATCCTGTCAAGCATATTAGCAAAAAGCTCAAGCTCCTCCTCTGAAAAACCCTCAAATATGCTTTCATTAACGCTATCGAATTTACTTCTGCTCATTTTAACAAGCTCCATACCCCTGTCTGTAAGGGTGAGCCGGTTGCATCTTAGATTTGTCTCATCCGCCCTTTTGGTTATAAGCCCTGCGTTCTGCATTCGCTTTGTGCTTGTTGCTATGGATGCTGGCGTGACGTGAAGGGCTTCAGCTATATCGTTTTGAGTACAGCCATCGTTCTTCATAACATATTCGAGTATTGGCGGCTGCTTAAAATGAAGCCCCAGCCCCTTAAGAGCGCTTCTAAGCCTGATCTTTCTAAGCACCTCCAGGCGGCTCATCCTATAGACAACACACCGGACGCTCCTGTCCATTCTCATACCCCCTTTAATTACTATCACGTTTAACAATTAACCGTTTAACAGTATAACGGTTTATAATTTAACCGTCAACCGCTTTTTTGTATATTCGAATCAGTTTTAGTTCGTATTTAGCGAGCCGGCATACAGGAAACGGCTTTAATACCTAAAAGGCTTCCTTGTTAAGCCTTTGCCCCACATGTATGGGTAAACGTTTCCGTGTCGAACTGGATATATGCTTTTTAAGAGATCCTTATATCGTGCTGGCAATACCCTACGGCATAAAGAAAAACGGCGCAGCGTCTGCGCGCCGTTTTATCAAAATTATTTACAATGTACTCTACGGCTTAGGAAGCTCCTTTTTAGCCATCATTGCGTTAACAAACTTGACGGCATTTAGGCAATCGTCCATATCCGCTGTTT
Organism: uncultured Eubacteriales bacterium; assembly: GCA_900547135.1. Lineage (GTDB taxonomy): Bacteria > Bacillota > Clostridia > Christensenellales > CAG-138 > UMGS946. The sequence continues at coordinate 3,434 of URFJ01000095.1, forward strand.
CTACAGGGGTGTGAACATAGCGAGTGGGTATTGAAACGCAGCACGCCGGTATTCCGCCCTTTGTCTTCAGTACGGCTCCAGCATCGGTTCCGCCCGCCTTCAGCACCTCATTCTGAACGGGGATATCGTTTTCCCTGGCTACTTCCTCCATAAACCGGCGGACGAATACTGGAATGATAGAGGATGAATCCATAACCTTTATTGTGGGGCCGGCGCCAAGCTTCACCGACATGCGGGATGATTTTGGCGTATCTCCTGTAAGCGTAACGTCAAGATTGATTCCAAAGTCCGGGGAGATGGCGTATGCCGCCGTTGTGGCGCCTCTAAGGCCAACCTCCTCCTGCACGGTAAATACGGCGTATATGTCGTGTTCGCTTACCGCCGTCATGAAACTTTCGGCGACTATGGCGCAGCATACCCTGTCGTCCAGCGCGCCGCACGCAAACCGTTTGCCCATGTCGACAAAGTTGGTGGCGTAAACCGCAACGTCGCCAATCTGAACCTTGGACGCCGCCTCGCCATAGGACTCGGCTCCGATATCAATGAATAATGTGGAGAGATTAGCTTTGTCTATTCCTGCCTTTTCGGTTTCAAAATATACCACGCCGCGAACGCCATTTTCAAATACAACTTCGCGCGCTGCGCTTACGATTGGGCTGACTCCGCCAACATTAGAAACCCGAAGGAACCCTTTTTCATCTATGTCGCATACGATCAAGCCGATCTGATCCATGTGAGCGCTGAGCATTATCTTCTTGCCGGAAGTGCCGCGCCTGATGGCAATAAGGTTTCCCATTACGTCGTTATATACCTCATCCGCATGGGGCGCAACATATGCCTTAATTACGTCGCTTACCGTCTGTTCGCGGCCCGTTGCTCCATAAGCCGCCAGAATCTCTTTCAACATATCTTTAAACATTGGTCAATTCTCCTTTTACTGGCTATTTATACGTTTTGAACATTGTCCAGCACGCTGTCAAAGCGCTTTTCCGCCAAAAAACGGTCCGCCAGCATGTATGCACTGTTAAAATCGCTGATGGAGGCAACGCACGCCGGCGAGTGAATATATCTGCAGGGTACGGAAATGCCGCCGGTAATTATTCCTCCGTTTGACAGATGGATCCGTCCCGCGTCGGTGCCTCCGCGCGTACCCTGGCGTATTTGCCAAGCAATGCCATTGCTCTGTGCGCAGTCCTTAAGTTCGCTGAACATCATAGGCCTCGTGATAGTTCCTCCATCCATAAACGATATAGCGGCGCCCTTTCCAACACGGGTAACCCATTGATGCCCTTCTGTCTCAGGCATATCGTTGGCCGTCGTACCCTCAAGTATTAGCGCCAGCTCCGGCTTTACATTGTATGCCGCCGTCCTCGCGCCCCTTAACCCCAATTCTTCCTGTACGGTAAATACGCCGTAGAAGTCGCAGTCATAGCTGTTTTTCAAAAGCTCCATAACTATGGCGCATCCAACCCTGTCGTCAAGCGCCTTTGCCTTTATAAGCCCTTCGCCAAATTCGCTGAATTCAGTAACAAAAGAAATATAATCTCCCAGCTTGACGTATTTTTGGGCGTCAGCCTTGTCCTTGGCGCCAATATCAATGTAAAGTTGTTTATGCTTATAAGCTTTTTGAAATTCGTCGCGGCTTTGGAGGTGTATCGCCTTTGAACCTATGATACCAGGTACCTTATCTTTGCCTATAACTACCCGTTTTGACGGTACGACCCGCGGATCAATCCCTGCGGCAGTGTAAGCTATAAGCCCATCGTCGCGTATGCCGCGGACCATCATGCCAACCTCGTCCATATGCGCGCATGCCATTATACGCCTTTTAGCGCCTTTCTTATGCGCATACAGGTTGCCCATAGCGTCCGTCCATACCTCGTCGGCATATTGAGATACGATATTTTTAATATATATGCGCACCTGGCCCTCATCGCCGCTTACGCCATTTACCTCAGTAAGTTCCTTTAATCGTCCAAGCATAGTTTTTCCTCCCAGTCGGATGTGATTCGGGCTATAAACTCGGAAACCACCTTTGCAGTCTTTTCAAGCGTGTCCAGGCTCAAAGTCTCGACCGTTGTGTGCATATATTTTACAGGCGGAGATACAAGGCCTGTAGGAACGCCGCACCGCGACATCTGCACAAAGTCGGCGTCCGTGCCCGAGAAGCCCATAGCAATTTCGGTTTCCGCAGCGATATTAAGCTCGTTTGCAGCGTCGAACAGCATATCCGCTATCCTTGGGTGTATATTGCCTCCGCGGCAGACGGCCACCTTGTCGATCGCGCAGGCGTCGAGCGAATCGGCGCCGGGTTGGTCGGCATGGGTTACATCGAGAATTATAGCAATATCAGGTTCCACGCTGTACGCGCCTACGCCTGCGCCGGGCCCTCCGCACTCCTCCTGCGTGGATGCGCAAAGCACTACTGAGCATGCCAGCTTACGGTTTGCTAGGATTTCAGCGCATCTGAACATGCATGCGACCAGCGCCCTGTCGTCAAGCGTCTTGCCGGCTATCAAATTGTTTTTCAGCTTTAATGGAGCTTCAAGAGCAAAGGTGACTATATCGCCGACCCTTACCAGTTCTTTTACGCGCTTGGGATCAAGCCCCACGTCACAGCAAAGGTCGTCCATCTTGTACGCTGCGTCGGTTCCGCCCATTATAAGGTGAGGGGGGACGGCGCCGACTATGCCCTTCAACGTTTCAACTCCGTGGACCACTACATCGGATCCTGGCAGGACCCTTGGATCCACTCCGGCCACAGAGCGGATACGGAGCATGCCGTTATCCTCAATATCCGTTACCATCATTCCGATTTCGTCCATATGGGCAATGATCATAACAACCGGATTGCCGGTTCCGATACGCGCAAACGTGTTGCCGGAAACGTCATGCCACACGTCATCCGTGAAGCGCCTGAAGTATTCCTCCACCACTTCGGAAACGGCCGTTTCATGGCCGGTTACGCCATTGACGGTGACTAGATCGGATATTGCTTTAAATATATCCATCCATCAATTCTCCTTTTTAGCAAGGTTGGGAATATTATATCATGGATCATATAAAAAGGCTATAAATAGGGCGCGCTTTAGGCGTAGATTTATAGAATGTATGTTTTAACAATCTGTAAACAATTACTAACCCGCTTGTTTATGTATACAAAAAGCCATTATACTAAATACAGGAATGTTTATCGTGCTAATAAAACAAAAAACGACATTCAGGGAGATAATTATATGAAACAAAGGTTAACAGGCGTTATCGCGGCTATTCTACTGCTGGCGGCAACAGGCTGCGCTGAAAAGAACGATACGAGTATCCCCTCTGATATTGATACAACGCAAAGGCCGTATGATATAGTAATGCCTACATATGCGCCGTTCATATCTCCCACTGACAATAAAGGCACTCCTGGCGCCGGACAGTACAATCCAATGCAGCCTACCCCAACGCCTGTTGAACTATTGGATAAAGACTCAAATACCATTGAGTTTAAGTGGGAATGTATGCCGCGGGAAGGCACGGCTATAGTGCTTGGCCAGTCTTTCAGCATTGAGGGGAAGATAGTAAGCGACCATCCGATAACAAAGGTAAAATTAATCGTATGGAATACTAATGATAACAGCAGGGAGATTGAGGTTTCCGCCCGCCAAAGCGATATGGAAGCATTGGAATACTCCCTTAACGGATATGAGGGCAGCTTGAATAGTATGGCATCATTTTCCAGGCTAAAGCTTGGCGAGAAGAGGATTGAGTTGATATGCTCTAACGGAATTGAAACCGACGTAGTTCTGTGGAGGGCAAGTTTCAATGTAAGCGAATGGGTTACGCTGACCAGGGATAAAATCCATACGACGGGATACGACTCTCTTTATGAGCTTATTGGTGATGCTTCTTTCCTGTTTAGGTATAAGCTAAGGGAAAGGGCGTCACGCCGAATCTATATTGACGACGAATGGTATAACAGGTATATCACATCGATTGAGTTCAGAGGCCATAATTTTAAAGTTCATACAGCAGCTTACGATAAATTCAAGGAAGCGTTTGACTATATAAACGGTTCTTGGGTATGTATGAGTTATTCCGACGGCTCTTCTACAGGAGTTTTCAAGTTATCCGAGATAGTTAAT
>URFJ01000096.1 GCA_900547135.1 uncultured Eubacteriales bacterium
CCCCAAGGCAAGCTCCGACACGGTGGCTGAGCTTGCTCTTGCTCATATGTTTTCAGTAGCTAGGTTTATTAACATTGCCGGCCACACAATGCGCGAGGGCAAATGGGAGAAGAAAACGTATAAGGGCATTGAACTTGGAGGCAAGACGCTCGGGATTATAGGCTACGGACGAATCGGCCAGGCGCTTGGCCGCCGTGCCCAGGCGCTGGGTATGACGGTGCTTGCATACGATATATATAAAATCCCTGAGCTGGAAAACGAAAATATGCAGTATGTTGAGATGGAGGAGCTGCTGGCCAACTCCGACTTCATATCGCTTCATACCCCCAGTATTGACGGCAAACCGTTCATTAACGCGGATACTATTTCCAAAATGAAGGATGGAGTTGTTATCATAAACACCTCCCGCGGCAACAACGTAGACGAAAAAGCTCTGCTTGACGCCATTAACAGCGGTAAGGTTTTTGGCGCCGGCCTTGACGTATTCGCCGAAGAGCCGCCAAAGAACGTGGAACTCTATTCTCATCCAAAGGTTTCCTGTACGCCGCATATAGGCGCGTCAACCAATGAGGCGCAAAAACGTATAGGCGCAGAAATCGTAGATATAATCGAGAAATTCTTCAATTAATTCCCCAGTTCAAAATCCTTTTAAGGCAGGAGGCTTCCTGCCTTTTCTTATGTTAAGCTTTAGTGTATAACGTATGCCAACCGTTAATGTTTATATGGCTGACATAAGCGTGCGTAAAACCTTCTTTCCATCATATTTGACAATGCGGCAGCCTATTGGTATACTTTAAAATTATGGGTTATTTTATATGAAACCTATAATCAATGTTTAGTCTATATTTAGGAGGATCATATGGTACGCATTAGCGCGGACAGCACGTGCGATCTATCTAGCGATATTATAAAACGGTTCAATATTGAAATACTTCCACTCTATATAATAATTGATGACAAAGAGCTTCGAGACGGAGTAGACGTTACGCCTTCGCATATTTTTAAATATGTTGACTCCACCGGTAAACTCTGTAAAACAGCAGCGGCTGGAGTATCGGATTATTACGACCTGTTCAGCCCTCTTACCAGCAATGGGGATTCTGTTGTACATATAAATATAAGCTCTGAGTTCTCTGTATGCCATCAAAATGCTGTGCTTGCGGCAGGCGAATTTGAAAATGTATATCTGGTTGATTCGCGCAATCTGTCTACAGGAAGCGGGCATATAGTTATGGAGGCAGCTCATATGGCAGAGCAGGGCCTCCCTGCAGGAACTATAAAGCAACGCTTGGATGAACTTGTAAACAGGGTTGAGGCCAGTTTTGTCGTAGAAAGGCTTGATTATCTGTATAAAGGCGGTCGTTGCTCGTCCCTAGCAGCCCTTGGAGGCAATATTCTTGGATTAAAGCCTTGTATTGAGGTTAAGGACGGCAAGATGGGCGTTGGCAAAAAGTACAGGGGGTCATTTGACAGCGCTTTGCGAAAATATGTACGCGACCGGCTTGAGGGCAGGGATGATATAGTTTATGACAGGATATTTATCACGCATCCCGCATGTCCCCCTGAAATAGTGGATTCAGTTCGAAAGTCGGTTGAGGAATATGGGGATTTCAAAGAAATAATTGAAACCCACGCCGGATGCACCATCTCAAACCATTGCGGTCCATATACTCTGGGAATACTTTTTATAAGAAAAGAATAACTATGCTCCAAAGCCCGCTCTGATTTACAGCGCGGGCTTCGAATAATTGATCATCCCATAATCTTTATTACGCCGCAAGCAATACGTTTTCCTGCATCCCCTGCGGGCTGAGATGTAAAATCATCGCGCTGGCTATGAACTATTACCGCCAGTCCTTCCACCTCGTCAACCGTAAAGCGCTTTGTATAAAACGCTCCCCATGCATATCCGTTAAACCCGAACAACGGCGGCATATCTCCCGCATGCGCAGGATGTGGACAATGTGTGGGATTATAGTGTCCGCCCGCGTCGGCAAAAGGATCGCTTTCATTACCGGTGCATCTTCCATTCTCATGGATATGCAGACCAAATATGTTGTTTTCGCATTCCCCTTGCTTTGTAGGTAGTCCCCATATCTCCGTTGCTATCAGCAGGCCATCGTCTGCCTGATATATGTTGAGGTTTCCCCTTAACCCAGGATATTCCGCGCTTCCCCTTATCGAAGCTCTTGCCGCAGGCGGCAACAGCATCAACGCTGCAAAAGTCTTTGTATAATATGATGTCATCATTATACATGCTCCTCCTAAACGATCTATTTTGGGCTTTCTATAATCGTATTCAAATGCAAAATTCGAGGTGCGGGTTTTGTTGATTGGCTTAAGGTAAAAATTACTTATGTTTTCAATGTTATGGTACGCCTGCTTCTGCTAATAATGGCTGAAAATTGTGAACTCTTTATTAATTAACCTACATATTATCTCAATCCTTCCGATTATATGCTATAATAAATAAAATTTAATGAATTTCTGTGTATAGTCTTGGGGGGTATTTTCATATGCGTACCAAAAGAATTATAGTTGCCTTTTTACTGGTCCTATTCACCTTGGTTTCCGTAGCTCCTATAACAAATTCCGTTGCTGCCGGAAATGGTGATTACGATTATATCAGGGTAAAGCTTTCAACCAATAATGCTACAACGCTCAGTTTCAGCATTAACGGACGTTATTTCATAAGGGAAAACGGTGCCTCCTTCAGCGGCGGCATCCTTACGGTTGCCAAATCTGGAAGCAAGCTTAAGGTTTCTCATTCTGCGTCTGGAATTATATATGAAGGTGATTCCATTTCAATTTTGCGTATGGACATGGACCGCTCAGCAGGCTATGCACAATTAAGTACAAATTCCCGAAAGTATCTAGGCCATTTCTATATTAAATTGGCCTCGAACGGATATATTCAAGTTGTAAACAAGGTGCCGCTAGCTCATTACCTATATGGTGTCGTTGGCTATGAAATGAACAATTCCTATCCCATCGAGGCGCTTAAAGCCCAGGCCATAGCCGCAAAGTGTTATGTTTTCAATAAAATGTCTCCAAGGGACGGTTATGATATAGGCGACAGCTCCACCGAACAGGTTTATAAGGGATACGATCCATCGGCTACAAATGTTATTACCGCCGTAGATCAAACCATAGATGTAGTTCTTAAATATAACGGAAAAATTTTATATACCTACTATGCCGCCAGCAATGGAGGAGAAACTACGTTGCCCTCCTATGCCTGGTCGTCCAGCGCTATAGATGGCGCTTATGCTTTAAGTATAGACAGCTACGATTTTAACAATCCCTACAGCAAGCTGGAAACAGTATTTGTTCCGATAGGCGAAGGCAATTTGACGAGCGGCCGCCTGTATACAATGCTAATGAACAAGGCCCGTAAAGCGTCAGGCTTAAATGTAACGGGGATAAACGCCGTAAATTCGGCTTCTTTAAACACTCCACGCCATGCAAATACACAGCGCAATATGACCCGTATGACAGTATCATTGACTGCGCTTATATCGGCTTCGGGCGATGGCGCGAATACTACCCAGAGGAATATAACATTGGACTTTCCAGCTTCAGACTTACTTGATTCGGGAGTTTTTTCCAATAGTTCGCTTCGTATATACTGGGGTGAAAATGTAGACGGCGGCTATAATGTATATCACTGCAGATGGGGGCACGGCGTAGGCCTGAGCCAAAGAGGCGCTCAACAGCGCGCCAACAGCGGACATACCTACAGGCAGATCCTTAGCTTTTACTTCCCGGGTGCTGAATTCGCAACTATAACGGTAAACAGTCCGGAAAACCCTGCTCCGGGCATAGGTCCGTCACCAAGCGCTGAACCTACTGTGCCGCCCGTGGATCCGGGCGACATAATAGCTAGGGGAACGGTCACCGCTAACGGCGTAAACTTCCGTACCGGACCTTCTACGGATTACAGCATAATTACGGTACTGTACAGGGGCCATAAACTTGATATACTTGGAACTAATAACGGATGGTACCATGCGGTAACACAAGACGGCCGGATCGGATATATCCTCGGAAGCTTTGTGGAGATTACCTCCGAAGCGCCGTATCCAACACCCTCGCCAAGCCCAAGCGCTTCTCCGACGCCTATTGTATCCCCATCCCCGCCCAGCGTACCCAACATAATAGCGTACGGTAAAATAAATGCAAACGGGGTTAACTTTAGGGTTGGTCCTGGCACCTCCTATCAGGTAATTACGCGCCTCTACTCTGGGGAAGACGTTTACATCCTGGGAGAACATGGAGATTGGTACTGCGCGGTAGTCCAGAATATAGTCGGCTATGTCTCAAAGCAGTTTGTGGAAATAACCGGCCGGCCAGATGGCCCCACGCCTTCTCCCCGGCCTTCGCCTGATACTGGGGGAGAGCTATACACTGCTGTAGTTACTAAAAATGGGGTGAATTTTAGAACTGGACCGTCAACATCCTATCAATCCATGGGTAAACTCAGCGCAAATAGCGGGCTGATAATCCACGGCAGAACCGGAGACTGGTATTACGCTTACTCAAGCGCTTTTGAATCGATGGGATATATCCACTCCAATTATGTTAGAATAACTGGGGAATACGTCCAGTTGCCAGACGGAGCCATTGGATTGGGCCTGACGACAGGCAACGTAAACTTCCGCACGGGTCCCTCGACTGGCTACAGCGTCATTGACGTAATTCCAAAGGGAACAACAATAACGCTTTACGGCCTTACCAACGGATGGCATGAAGCAGAATATAATGGCAGGAGGGGCTTTGTAAGCGGCAGTTATGTTGAAATAACCTATTCCTCCGATTCGCCGGATGGAGACGGTTCCGAAGAGAATAGCGAACCCATAGGCATAGGAATTACAACCGGAAACGTCAATTTTAGAACAGGACCTTCAACTTCCTCGCCAAAGATTACACAGCTTCCCAGGGGAACACAGATTACACTGTACTCACTGAATAATGGATGGTATGAGGCTGAATATAATGGGATGCGCGGTTATCTATACGCGGCCTATGTCCGTATCGAAAGCGTTCCTGAGCAAAATGGCGATGGACCTCCATGCCCCGCAACGGGTGTTACTACAGGACGGCTGAATTTTAGGGCAAGCGCCTCAATGGAAGCAGATATAATTGAACTCCTTCCTAGCGGAACTGTAATGTCGGTATTAGGGGAGTGTCAAGAATGGTATTATGTCTATTGCAATGGTTCAACGGGGTATGTAAATAAGGCGTATATGCAAATAACAGCGTCTGGAACAATCGGAATAGCTCACGTTGACGGCAGTCAGGGTATGCGGGCTGTGAATTGCTCTTCAAAAGTAAATCTTCGTACAGGGCCTGGCACGTCATACGGCATAATACGGCTTTTGCCCGCTGGCACAGGTGTGGAGTATTTCTATACGGTAAGCGGGTGGTGTCTTATAAGACACAATGACGATTGGGGTTTCGCCATAATAGATTATTTGGAAGTATAGTTTTATTTAATTGAAACAAGAGGCTAAAAAGGCGACTTGGGCGTCTATTTTAGCCTCTTATACTTAGATTGTAAAGCCACAGGCAATTCTATTCAAAAATGGGCACTATCTTTTTACCTTCGCTTTACTGCACTTCAATTTATAATCTAAGTCCTCTAGAAACCAATCAATTTCACGGCAAATATATAATTATCCGGTATATGGATTCCGACATAAGTAAACAATACCTATATGGAGATGTTTGCTTATGGATAATAAAATTAATCCGGTATGTTCGGTTAAAAACTCGGGAGATGAGATGCGGGGGCAGGCCACCGGATTTAATCCCGATAATTATTTCAATAGAACAACTATGAAAGAGCTAGGCAAAACCCCGCTTGTTTCAGTTTTAGTTGTATATAAAGGAGGTGCGCGTGATTCAGTGCTCTTCAGTGTTGACTCTGTTATAAAACAAGAATACACTCAATGGGAGTTATGTGTTTCCTCTACTTTAGACAACCAAAAAGATCTTGCTAAAATCAGCAAATTGCCAAACGCTCAATTAATAGTATCTATAGACAACGAGAAAAGCCTAATTAAAGCGGCATTTGATAAATCCAATGGGGAATTGGTAATTTTCTTAACCCCTGGCGATATACTGATGCCTAACGCATTGATGGAGCTCGTGAAGGCTATTAACGATAATGGAAACTGCGACCTTACATTTGGTGATGAAGTTGTCCTTTCGGATGATGGTGAGCACATACCTTTTTTAAAGCCCGGATTCGGAATGGAAACGCTGCTAAGCTATAATAGTATTGGAAGGCCTATGTTGGTGTCTAGGGGGGTGTATATGTCGTCAGGAGGACTAAAGGGACTCAAGCCAGCCGACGAATACGACTTCGCTTTAAGAGTTGCCGACAATTCGGCCAAAGTAGTTCATGTTCCAAAAATAATTTTAACACGCGGGAACGCAGAGGAAAAAGCTGACCCTGTATCCGGAAGGAAATACATAGAGAAGATATTGAAGAACAGGATAAAGTCTGTTTATGTAACATCCGGACTACACCCCGGCAGCTTTAACGCAAGGTTCTCTCAAAGCAGAAAGAAACGGCTATCCATAATTATACCCGTACTCAATACATATGAGCCTCTGAGGCGCTGTTTGGAATCTATTGAGGATAATACCGTCTATGATGAATATGAGTTTATAATAGCGGACATGGGCAGCAAAGATGTCCATCTTACTAAATATTACTCTATTCTTGATAAAAATAAGGCTGCGCGAATAATACCTTCCGAATCTTTAATTAGCGTGCCTGAAGCGCTCAACGAGGCAGCCTCTAAAATTCACTCCGATACTCTGCTCTTCATGAGCCCATACTGCGAACTGTTAACACCCGACGCTTTTGAGCTGATCATTGAGCAGGCAACCCGTGAAGGCATAGGAGCTATAGGCCCAAAGCTTGTAGATAGCCGGGGTAATATTGTCAGCGCTGGAATGGTAATAGGCTTAGGGGGCTGGGCTGACAGCCCATACAGAGGTCAGCCCGACGGGTTGGGTAGCCAATCAAAGAACCGTTTTATAAACACCCTTAGAAATGTAACCGCGGTAAGCGCATACTGCATGGCAATAAATTCTGAAACATTTTTTAATATTGGATGTTTTGATACTACCTTTAAATCAATCGGATATGATACGGAGCTATGCATACGGTTATATAGGCATGGCTACCATAGCATATTTACGCCCTTCGCCCGTTTTTTATATAATGGAGATGTTATGAGCTATGAAGACGCGGATAATGACAACCTTGTCAGATGCTATGACGCATATAGAACCATGCTTTCTCATGGCGATCCTTTTTATAATACAAATTATGAGTACTCCTCTTTAATACCGGTTATGACGGGAAATCCGTATCCGGCTATACAGCTAAACCCCAACTATAAGGAATAGGTCTTTACTAAAAAACCAACAGTTAAACTGATGGTATGCACCAGCCCTAAAAGGGCATAATACAGGCTGAGCCTAAAGGCTCATTGAACGATTTGCCAACCGCATAGTTTTCACAGGCCGCCGCTAAAGCGGC
>URFJ01000097.1 GCA_900547135.1 uncultured Eubacteriales bacterium
CTGGCGACGGCTTGGGAAGATAGGCAGCTGCCGGTTACAAACGAAGTAGCGTGAGTTCATCTCACGCTTCTTTTTTTCTACGTTCCTGTCCACCACTCATTTACTTTTACACCTCCGCTTTGCTTTATACCTTTTCCACCAAAGAGCAACAAAGCGGAGAAGGCTCTAAGGGATGAAGCAAAGCACAAGCGTAAAAGAACGCGGGGGAGGGTTCCTCCCGCTTCTTTACCCGAGAGTGTACCTAAAAAGCTATCTGATGCCCCGCCGTATTGGCGTCAATCGTACAGCCCCCTGAACTGCCACCATTCCTCCAATAGCCACGAAGCTTCCCGCCCGCTTGGTGTGTATGCGGGGTTTGGCGTTATCAGCGGGGTCCTGCCAGTTGTGCCCTCCTCAGACTCTTCGGTAATAAAATTGTACTCAAATGGGCTGAGCGCGTCCCTATAGTTCTCGTCCGTAATCCCTTCCGGCATGCCCTCCTTGTCCTTGATGTACAGATAGAAGTCGTCGAGCACCTGGTCAAAGGTAGGCTTTGCGCAGCCGGACAGTATTGCCAGCGCGGCCAGCAGAACCACGGCGGTTATACGGATTGCAATTCTATTAGGCTTTGACATATAATTCTCCTCCTTATGGCTGCTGTAAAAAATAGTTGTAGATCCAGTCGTAAATCATCTTGATTTGCTACCGCTATGTACTGTTTTATTGCTATTTAACACTAAAAGCGAATCTAAAGGCAGACCTGGCTTTATTATGTGGTAAAAGCGGGAGGAGCTCCTCCCGCTTTTACCACTAAGAGCAAGCTATATAACGCCCCGCCGTATTGGCGTCAATCGTCCCACCCCCAGAAGTGCCGCCATTCCTCCAATAACCACGAAGCTTCCGGCCCAGTTGGTGTGAACGCGGGGTTTAGCGTTGTCAGAGGAGTCTTGCCAGTTGTGTCCCCAGACTCTTCGACAATAAAATCGTACTCAAAGGGGCTGAGCGCATCCCTATAGTTCTCGTCCGTGATCCCCTCCGGCATCCCTTCCTTGTCCTTGATGTACAGGTAAAATTCATCTAGCACCTGGTCAAAGGTAGGCTTAGCGCAGCCGGACAGAATTATAAAGACATCTAAAAGGGCCATGGCAGTTATGCGGATAACAATTCTATTTGACTTTGACATATAATCCTCCCTTATTACCCGAGAGTGTACCTAAAAAGCTATCTGATGCCCCGCCGTATTGGTATCAGTCGTCCAGCCCCCTGAACTGCCGCCATTCTAGATATAACCACGCATATTCATCCGCGCTTGGTGTAAATGCGGGGTTTGGCGTTATCAGCGGCGCTGGGCCGGGGGTGCTGTCCCTAGATTCTTCGATAATAAAATCGTATTCAAATGGGCTCAGCGCATCCCTATAGTTTTCGTCCGTAATCCCCTGCGGCATTCCCTCCTTATCCTTAATGTACAGGTAAAAGTCGTCGAGCACCTGATCAAAGGTAGGCTTTGCGCAGCCAGACAGTATTATAAAGACAGCTATTAGGGCCATGGCAGTTATGCGGATAACAATTCTATTTGACTTTGACATATAATCCTCCACTTATGGCTGCTGTGAAAAATAGGTATAGATCCAGTCGTCGAGCTTTATGAACCCCTTCTCATTGTTAACTATGCCTATTATCCTGTCGTTGCGGTCTATAACAGGGCCGCCGCTCATACCCTTTACATACTTTCTTTGCACGCGGACCATTCGCCGGCCCGTGCTGGTTACATTGCCCACAACGAGATGCATGTAAATATCTCCGCCGTTACGGCCTAGATATCCCTGTCCCCTAGTCCATTGGCCGTTTAGGCTCGAGCTGCCAACCCCGCGCATGAGCAGCCTGCCTGGAACTATATTTGCGGTCCTGACGTTGATGATGCCCCAGTCGTCGTTGACGTCGCCGCTTGCGAACCAGTCTCCCCCCACTGTCGACCGCGTCCATTGCGCGCGTCCGTAGGGTTCCTGTGGGGAGTCAAGTCGCCAGGAAGGAATTATAACCATATCCTGCGACCAGCCGTAGCCCGGAATATAGAGGTTGTGTCCCGCTGTCGCCAGGCTTTCACTGTTGATCTTGAATGCCGAGCCAACCCAAAGCGCGCCTTCACTGCGGTATATCAGTTTAAAGGTGGTGCGGGTGTTAAAAAAATTCTGCGGGTTGGGTTCATTCCAGAAATACGGATATTCGTTCGGCCTGATCTCCGGTGTTTGATCATAATCGGTATTATCTTTGCTGTTACCCTCAATCGGTTGAAGCTGCTCAACCAGTTCGTCTATGTGTGATACATCCTCTTGGGTAACCTCGCCCGAATGAGGATCATATGAGACAGGGTCGTGGACGGGTATATATGGCTCGGAGCTGTCTTTGGTTAGCTCATCAAGCTCCTCGTCAGTAATCGTTACGCGTTCCTCGCCAGGGGTTGCGTGTTGGGCAATGTAGTAAAACAATTCCGTTGCCGCGTCGCCGCCATATTCCAACATCCTGGACCAATCCTCATCCGATACATCGTCGGGGAATGTGCCAGGTTCGCAGGAGTAAAATTTCTGTATGGTAACAAGCACATCCTGCGGTACATCAGGGTTTTGCTCAGCGGCCGCGCCTTCGTCTAAAGCCTGCGGCGATGATAATGCCGCAACTAAAACGACCGCTATGAACAGGGATAGTATTCGCTTAAGTAATTTGGGCATGATACACCTCCTTAAATAATGGATAAATATATTGTATGCTCAAATGTAATTTTTGTCAATCAATTTAGTACATTTTGTGGTTAATCTGGGCAAATCATAAGCTTTAATACGGAATACGTTATATAAGCCATATATATATTATTTCTCCTTAGCGTATTTCTTTTCAAGCCCTCCTCTACACATTACTTTAAATTGGTTAAGCGCAAAAATAGGTTATTCTCTTAACTTCACGTATTTCCTGCTCCGCCTACAGGTGCTTTTTGCGTCAGCTTACCATATCGACTTTTTGATCCACGTTCATAAAGCTTATTTTGTTAGACATAAAATGATTCTCCATTTTCGGCGTGATGTTAAGATCAAAGATTCAGAAGCTGTGCGTCAGCTAATCATTTAAAAATCAATACTGCGTCATTTTACATAGACAATTTTACCATATTACAGCAAGGGATGTATAGCGGAAAAAGAAAATGGACTTCATAGAAGCCCATTTTTACGTTTTATGATGGCTAAGCCTATGTAGCTTGGCTATTTATCCGACGAAAGCTCCCGCGCCCAGCTTATGACGCGGTTGGCGGAATCGGTATAGCAGTTTGAAAGCGCTACTACGGCAACCTTCTTCTCACGGTTTACACAGATGCCGCAGTTAAAGCAGCCAGTTCCGCCGTTATGGAATATCAGTCCAAGGGACGGGAACAAAATCCAGAATAGGCCTATCTCCTGCCTGGCGCCTATATCCGTAACAAAGGCCCTGCTCTGATGGCAGCTCTTAATTATAGGATTGCTTTCATCCATCTGAAGGCGGGCATAACTCAACATATCATCCAGCGAGGAAACGAGATAGCCAGCAGCCGTATAAACGTCGTCCTCATCCCAGCCCCAATGCTCTCCGGGCGAACCGTCTTCCCTGATTCCCTCAAGGTTTCTTGGCGGAGCCAGCGTATAGGTATCGTTAAGGCCCAGTTCCTTTAAAAAATCCTCCATCAGGCGGTTAAAAGGACGCCCAAAGACCTTTGACAGGACATGGCCAATCACTGCGGCGCCCCGATTGGAGTAGGCAAAGGGATAATCCATATCGTCAAGTTTAAAAGAGCTTATGGTTTCAACTAGTTTACGCTCATTTATATGCCTATATGGATTGCCTAGCATTATGTGGCCATGTTCATCGTATTCATCTCCGTTGTCAGAGGGATAGCCGGACGTATGCGTAGCAAGCCTTTTAATTGTGGGGTAGTACATTCTATCGTTAAGCTCCGGAATATACTTGGCTATAGAGTCATCCATGCTCAACCTGCTCTCGGAAACCGCCTTAGCAACCAGCATCCCAACAAAGGTCTTGGTTATGGATCCGATCTCGTAATAATACTTTTTATAGGGTTCCTGGCCGTTTTTTCCAAAGAGGTACTTTTCACTGACGCCATCCTTTAGTATTCCGATTGAAAGCTTCATTCCGGGGTTCAAAGCAATATCCTGCTCGATCTCCCGTTTCATCCGGTCGTTAATCAGCATAATCAGCCTCCATTGCATTGATTGTCAATTGTTACAGACATAATATCGTTTTTTTGCTTAATATTCAATGCATGTGCCATACTATTATAATAAATTTTGTCTTTACTGATTATACAGAAGCATAAGAACAAGGGACTCCGGCCTACCGCGGCAAGAGTCCCATTTTATATATTGATTTTACGTTTATTTATTTAAAAGCCATATAGCCAGGTTCAGATAACCGGCAAATGTAACCCACAGAAGGTAGGGTATTTGCAGCAGCGCCGCGAGCCGGTCAACCTTCCAAAATGAAACGATCATCAATATTATCAAAATCCAAAGGCCGTTCAGCAATATAAAGGAGAAGCCAAGGGCCTGAAGATTAAAGAAGAGCAGGCTCCAAAAAAAGTTTACAGCCAGTTGAATACCGAATATGACGAGGGCCCGCTTTCGTCCAGGTTTATCGCTTAAATAAATACGCGCCGCGCCTATTCCCATAAGAAGGAAGAGCACGCCCCAAACTATTGGGAATACGATGCTTGGCGGAGTAAGCGGAGGTTTTGTAAGCGCTTCATAAGCTTCCATGCTGTTTTGTGTAAGGATTCCAGCAAGGGCGCCCACCGCCTCGGTAAATAATATAAATATTACATATGGTTGCCATTTGAATTTTTTCAAAATAATCACCCCTTTTAAGTATATTCTGTTTAGAACATTTTATGCCAGGGATTTTATTTTCGCTAAATCATTGCAAGTTAATTGTATCCTTTAACTGAGGGTGAAATTATAAGCGGATTCAAACTGGCCTTGCCAGCAATATTACGCTAATTAATTATTAATAGGTAATATATCGCTCGGAAGTATAAAGTATTTTAATAATTTATACAAGGTAATATCATCATTTGATAAATTTACGATATAATCCTACCGGAGTAAAATACTGCCAAATTGCTGATTGCCATTAGCTAATGAACAATTAAAGCAGGCCCTTGTCCGGCTATACCATGGGTCTTAACAGCGGCCAAAAGGTTGATAAGTCAAATTTCGACTATTACCGATATTGACTTAATTCAGCCTGTCGGATAAGATTATAAATGGTAAATTGAATTACATATGCTATCAATCAAAATAACAATAACTTTAAGCTAACGGTTAACGCCAAGTCAGAAATTTTCAATAATAAACCGGAAATAAAGGGCGGCCGGAGAATAAACTGTAATGGCCTGCAAATTGAGAAAGGGGAACCAACTATGAAACACATTAAATCACTGCTCTGCGCCGTGCTGGCGGCTGCGTTTATCCTTGCTCCGGCCGCGTTTGCGGCGGAACAAGCGGGTGACGCGGCGAATCCGGCCGCGTGCAGCCACAGCTGGGGGAGCGAGACTATATTTACATATTATGAGAGCATATCAACAAAGAAGCATAATTTTGTAACTGCAGCCCGCTCAACATGTTCAAAATGCGGAATTACTAAAATTCGCGTTATCAGAAGTATGGAACAGAATCACCACGACGCCTTGATATACAAGGCTGTTTGCGGAGGCGAGAAACACTACTATGATTATAGATGCGAAACCTGCCTTGGGTATATGTACACAATAACTGTGCCATGCCCACGCCCTGGGAACTGTCCAGGATTGCCTTTATCCATGATATTACTGCCAAAATAACATAGTTAGCGAATGAGCGCGCTATTTTTGGCCGCCCTTTATAACTATGGAAGGAGAGCAACTATGACGTTTATAAAGCAGCTTCTCAGGTCGCCCGTAAGAATCGTGGCGTTTATACTTTTACTTGCCCTGTCGGGCGCAATGCTATGTATTGGTCTTAACGCATATGCTGGCGTTAATGAGCAGGTAGCGGCGCTGAATGAAACCTATACGACTATAGCTGTTCCGGATTACCGCATTCCGGAGCTGTCGGATGTCTCACCCGATGATGATTGGAAGATGGAAGACTGGTTTGGCTTTATCCGATTAGATAATAAACGCAAACAGTTATTAATTCAGGCTAAGGAGGCTGCTGCGGTTTCAGAGCATGTTTCCTTAGCGGAAAAAAGAAGCATATTTACGGCATATATATTGAATAGCCGCGCGCTCATATCCAAAAGCGTTGATTGGAAAGAATATAGACAGGAGCTAGACCAGCCATATAGCCTTGCTGTGTTTGCTATATTATGCTCAAAGGTTGAAAGCTATGAAAGCACCTTTGATTCTGAAATATATATATCCGATGATGATATTAAAAAAGAACGGGTCTGTACCGTAACCCAATATACGATATCGGCCGATGTCGAGGAAAGCCTGTCGCTGCACAGCGATTATAAAATCCCTTCGGAACTTATAATTGATGGCAATATAATGAATAACGAGGGAGAGATCCCCTTTAAACAGGGAAGGCGTTATCTAGTCTGGGGGAGGTTCGCTGACCATCCCGTGAAACAGACAGGACTGGATACTTGGGAGGTAAATGAGAGCGTAACGCCAATGCTGACGTTGAATAACCACATAGTATACAGAGGGCCTACGGCTGACTTGGATCAAGTTTATGAGAAGGAAGGGAAGCTATATCGGATAACCAATATGCTGGAAGCCTATCCCATATGTACCGAGCTTCCCGAAGGAATGGACGCGGAGGCGTTTTTATCCTCCGATGAAGGAAGGGTATGGCGTGAAGGGATTATGAAAGTCAGCGAGATAACCCTGCAGTCAGTGCCAGTAATCAGCACTGATAAGCTCGAGAGCATGCTGTTATTTAATAACCATGAGGCATATATAACCCAGGGCAGGTCATTCAATATAGACGAGTACAAAAACGGTGAAAAGGTATGCATTATAAACGCTGACTATGCGCAGAAAAATGGCCTGAGGACAGGGGACGCATTAGAGCTTTCATTCTATAATTCCGGATATGAAAAACAGGAGTATGTCTTTGGGGGCCATGATCCCAATAATTACACCACCCTAATCGCGGCGCGCCCATATACCCCTGACGTGGAGCTGTGCGAAGCGGAGGAATACACGGTGGTGGGCATATACCGGTCGATAGGTTTTTCATTTGGCAACTATTCGTTTTCGCCGAATACGGTATTCATCCCCGCCTCATCGGCAGCGCCGCCGCCAGCGCCGGAGGGCTATGAAACGGATAACATGGATGTACTATACTCAATTGTATTGAAAAACGGCATGTCGGATGCGTTTGAAGCGGAGCTGGAGGCGCAGGGCTATGGCGGATGTTTCCTATACTTTGATCAGGGTTACGCGCAGGCGTCAGAGGGGATAGACGCCATGGTCTTAAACGCCA
>URFJ01000098.1 GCA_900547135.1 uncultured Eubacteriales bacterium
TCCACGCTTGCCGGCGTTGTACGGTCCGCATTCATCACCTCAGATCCTATCATTATATGTATTGTTCCAATTAATCCAACCTTTATGTCCTGCTGTTCCGCTATTGTTTTTAACATATAGGTGGTACTGGTCTTCCCATTAGTGCCTGTAACCCCCGCAAATTTCATGCAACGCGATGGATTTTCAAAGAAGTTGGACGCAGCCTCCGCCATAGCGAGCCTCACGTCAGGCACAATAGCCTGGGGAATATCGATTGGCAGCTCCCTCTCCACAAGCAGGGCAGCAGCGCCCGCATCCGCTGCCTGCCGCGCATAGCGGTGGCCATCATCATATGTCCCCGATACACAGCAAAACAGATTGCCAGGCTGAACCCTTCGCGAGTCATATTCAATCTCGCTTATATCGTCGTCCTGCCCCTTTAGGATATAGTCTATGCCCTCAAGAATTTGTGTAAACCGCATTGTGTCCTCCAATATGGTCAATGGCCCGCCATATGAGCACGCCCTATTCGGAAGCATTTCCCTTGGTACCAAATCTGACCGTAATCGTGCTCCCTACGTTGACGCTAGCGCCCTTCTCCACGCTTTGATAGATTACCTTGCCTCCGTCATAGTCTCCCTCTGCGTTCATCGCCAGGCCGAGCGCTTTAAGCGTGTCATAAGCCTCCAATCTGCCCATTCCATCAAGGTCAGGTACCTTTACCTGCTCAAGATCCAGCGGATCATCGCCTTCATCTATAATCGTCATATCCCCGGTATATAAGAGCACTTCCGAGCCCTTGAGCACCGATTCTCCAGCTGTCGGAACCTGTGCCGTTACTTCCGAGCCGGTCTGGAATACAGCCCCTAGTCCAGCCTCGGCCAATTTTTCGCTGGCCTGCGCCGTCGTCAGGCCGCGCAGATCCGGTACGGTGACAACCTCGTCCCCACCCTCTGGAAGGTACCCGAAATAATGAAGCGTTTCTTCAAGCACATCCTTTACAAACGGAGCAGCGACGGTGCTTCCAAATATTGATCCTACCTGGGGCTCGTCAACGAGTATCAATGTAACGTATTCAGGATCGTCAGCCGGAGCAAAACCGATAAACGAAGCTATAAGCTTGCCGGCCGCGATTCCTGTTTCGTCGTATTTCTGTGCCGTTCCCGTCTTGCCGCCAACGCGGTAACCGGCAATCTGAGCATTACGCCCGCTTCCATTCTTTACATCGCTTTCAAGGATCGTGCGTACAGTCTTTGACGTTTCCCCACTTATCGCCGTCCTTACCGCTTTCGGCTCGTTTTCAACTACAACTGTGCCATCCGCGGCTACAATTTCCTTTATGATCCTTGGTTCATACAGCGTTCCGCCATTTACAGCCGCGCTCACCGCGGTTACAAGCTGAAGCGGGGTTACCGATACGCTTTGACCAAACCCGATTCGGGCCAGATTTATATCTCTTATATATTTTTCATGTATAACTATTCCCGCCGACTCCGACGACAGGCCGCTTCCAGTCGTAGAGCCAAATCCGAATTTATATATATAATCGTATAGCCCCTCTACTCCCAGTCTAAGGGCCATATCCATAAATGCGCAGTTACATGAATTTTCAGTACACTGTGTCAGGTTCTGGCTTCCATGTCCTCCGGCCTTCCAGCATTTTATACGCTGCCCGCTTACGATTCTGAAGCCAGGGCAATGGGCTGTAAATCCCTCGTTTATGGCGCCGCTGTCCAAAGCCGCGGACAATGTAATTATCTTAAACGTTGAACCTGGTTCATATGCGTCGGCTACTATCCTGTTGCGGGAAAGTGCGGAAAGCGCATCCAGGTCGCTTCTGGGCGGTTCGTTCAGATCATACCCCGGCGAAGTCGCTACAGCGACGATTTCGCCTGTTTTGCAGTTCATCACTATGCCCTGAGCGTTTTTTCCGTTGTTTACCGCCATGGCTTCCTCAAGAGACTTTTCCAGGATTGCCTGAATATTGGTATCCACGGTCAATATAACGTCGCAACCGTCAACTGGATTTATATACTCTTGAACGCCATACGAAAGCGTACGCCCCATACGATCCGCCTCCGTTACCATGCGCCCATCCTCTCCTGCAAGGTATTTATCCACGGAAAGCTCCAAACCTTCCTGTCCATCTGAATCAACGTTTGTAAACCCGATCACTTGTGAAAGCAACGAATGATACGGATAATATCTTATTGTGTCGGTAGCCGTGACCACCCCCCCGCCAAGCTTCAATGTCTCTATCTTATCCACAACGTCGCGTCCCACCTGGCGCTTAAGTACGATCTCCCTATGCTTTGTATCCTTAAGCTTTTCGAGTATGTCGGCCTCGCTTACGTTTTCAAGCAATGGGGCAAGTTCTTTAGCAATCCTGGCATGGTCGCTGGCATTTATCTGCTCGGGCCACAGGAGTACCTTATAAGATGTGGCGCTCTGGGCCAGCACAGCACCGTCAGCCCCTATTATTCTTCCCCGCGCAGCCGTAAGCGCCGTATCCCTAACCCACTGTGTAAGGGCCTTTTTCTGGTATTCCTCGCTGTTTGCGACCTGAATGTAAAACAATCTACAGCTTAAATATAGAAACAGCACAGCGATGCCAAGTATAACCCAGCGCATTCGCTTTCTATGTGATGTAGAACGTTTTTTATTCATGTCGCCCCCACCTTAATATAACTTTTAATCCGTATCCACTATCTGATCAGACGAAGGGTAAGCCATGCCTTCATCCTCCGCCGCCTGTCTTGCAAGACTGGGATCTATCGATCCCTCAAGCTGTGCTTTCAGCGTCTCATTAGTCTTTTTGATCGAAGCCAACTCCGCCTGCATATCTTCCAGTATTACATAGCGCTCAGACACCATAGCGTTTCCTACCATGACAGCCAGTGCAAGCACTGTTAGAAAAGCTACTGATGATAGCACGAGCGTCTTTAGCCCGCGCTTTGGATCCGGCTTTCGCCTTTCGCGCGGCCTTGGGACCTCTGCGGGTCTTTCCTGCGGCCTAACCCGCGGGCGTGTGCGCGGCCTGATGGGTTCAGGCTGAGCCACGGATGAACGCGTATGAGTATACACCCTAGTTGCGGGCGCATATCTTGCCTCTTCTTTCTTTGCCGCTATTGCCATAATATTCACTCCTTAGCCCGATAATTCTATTTGTGCCGTTATAGCTTCCTTATTGCCCTGAGCTTAGCGCTGGCAGAACGTGGGTTTTCCATGATTTCATCCTGTTCCGGTATGATTGGCTTTTTTGTCAGTATTTTGGACGTCGGCCTTAACCCGCAGGTGCATACCGGCGCCCGCCTGTCGCAGGTACACGGCGATTCCAGCCTGCGGAACGCTTGTTTTACTATTCTGTCCTCTAAAGAATGAAACGTAATTACCGCAAGCACGCCTCCACTAGATAAAAGCGACTCAGCGGCTATCAATGCAGAGTCGAGTCCTTCAAGTTCACCGTTTACCTCTATCCTTATAGCCTGAAACGTCCTGCGCGCCGGATGTTGCGTCTCCCTCTTTGCCTTAGCCGGCATGCTGGACGAAACTATATGCGCCAGCTGCAGGGTTGTCCTGATGGGCTCCTTATCCCTGTGTTCTGCTATGCTGATAGCTATCCTGCGTGCGTACCTCTCCTCACCATAGTCGCGGATTATCTTCTCAAGCTTCTGCTCAGGATAGGAGTTAACAACATCAATGGCCTTAAGGTGAGCGTTTTTGTCCATCCTCATGTCAAGCGGAACCTCATGTTTGTATGAAAATCCGCGATCAGCCGTATCCAGCTGATGCGATGAAACTCCCAAATCCAAAAGTATCCCATCGGCGGAATGGATATCAAGCCCGCTTAAAATATGCTTGATATCAAAAAAGTTTCCATAAACTCCCAAAAATTTATGACCATAAAACTTTAATCTCTCGTTCGACGCTTTAAGTGCGTCCAAGTCACGGTCGATGCCAATTAACCTTGATCCTGCAGGCAGCAGTTTTAATATTCCCTCGGAGTGGCCTCCGCCGCCAAGAGTCCCATCTACAAAGATCCCTCCCCTGGACGGGCTTAACAATTCAAGCGCTTCATCAAGCATTACCGGTTTGTGCCGGAATGAGGTCATAGGCCGCGCTCCTTTAGGCTGTCATAGAGCTTTTTACGGTCCATTGTGTCATATTCCAGCTCGTTTTTGTTCCATATATCCGTATCCCACACTTCAATTCGGTCCCTTACTCCTACTAGTGTGACATTCGATGAAAGACCCGCATATTCCCTGAGCTTTTGCGGTATCAACGCCCTCCCCTGCTTGTCCGGTTCGCAGTTATTTGTTCCGGAATATACCATACGCCTTAAAAGGGCTGCTTCCATATCGGTAAGAGGGAGGTCTTCAAGCTTGCTGTAACGCTCTTCAAAAGCTTTTTCGGACATTATCTCCAAACAGTTGCCGCTGCTGTTTTCTGTTATCCCGCGCGTTACCACTATGGAATTTGTCAACTCGGCTCTCCACTTAGCAGGTATAAAAACCCTGCCCTTAGCGTCCAGCGCGTGTTCAAAGGTGCCTACAAACATGCTATTCCCTCCTCTCCAATATGATTATAAAAGTGGGATGCCCCCACCATCATGCGATTATTATAAAACATGTTCCACCACTTTGCAACACCTACACACCACTTTAATAAAATTCGAATAATTTTTTACTGTAAATTTACTCCTCTATAATGGCTAGTAAATGGCATTTTAGGTTTGCAGTATTATTGAAGACATAGTATAATGAATATTATTTTGTTATTGTGAGGGATGCACTTGGATTTATTTGAACCTTGTATGAAATACAACGAGCCCCAGGAGGTAATGAAGACTGGGCTATATCCTTATTTTCATGCGCTCGAAAGCGCACAGGATACCGAGGTTATGATGGAAGGCCGGCGCACCATAATGCTTGGGTCAAACAATTATTTGGGTTTGACAAACGACCAACGCACTATTAAGGCTGCGCATGAAGCTCTGGACCGCTATGGTACAGGCTGCTCGGGTTCCCGTTTTTTAAATGGAACGCTTAAGCTTCATCTGGAACTGGAGGAGGAGCTTGCGGAATTCTTTCATAAGGATGGTGTGATAACCTTTTCAACGGGTTTTCAATCTAACCTAGGTATAATATCCGCCATAGCAACCAGACAGACCACGATCCTTAATGACAGCGAAAACCATGCAAGCATATTGGATGCATGTAGATTGAGCTTTGCTAAAAATGTATACAAATATGAGCATAATAATATGGAATTGCTTGAGGATAAGATATCTAGGCTGCCTATTGATTCGCCAAAGCTTATAATTACGGACGGAGTATTTTCAATGTCTGGGGACATCGCTAACCTCCCTGAGATTGTCCGCATAAAAAATAAGTACAATGCGCGCCTGATGGTTGACGACGCCCACGGAGTAGGTATGATAGGCGCCGGCGGCAGGGGCACCGCGTCCCACTTTGGGCTTGAGGATGAAGTAGATATAATTATGACCACATTCTCCAAGTCGTTCGCGTCCCTTGGGGGATGCGTTGCGGCGCGCGGGGACGTAATTAACTATATAAAGCATAACTCAAGGCCGTTCATCTTCAGCGCCTCAATACCGCCGGCAAATGCGGCTGCCGCATTATGCGCGCTTCGCATACTTAAGGAAAACCCGGAATGCGTTGATGATTTAATGAACATAGCTCAATATATGAGGCGTAAGCTTCTTGAAATCGGACTACCGATAATTGAGGGAAGGACAGCCATAATTCCCATAATCACGTATGACTTAAAGCGAACGCTTATAATTGCCAAGCGTCTGCTCGAGGAAGGCGTTTATGTAAATCCTGTGCTCCCTCCGGCAGTCCCGTCCGATATGTGCCTTTTGAGAACAAGCTATACGGCCACCCATACAGAGGAGCAGTTGGACCATGCAGCGGCGATATTTGCTAAGGTTTTTAAAGAGATAGGCTGATGAACGAATGGCGCAGCTTGATAAACTGCCCTTTTGATGTTATAATTACTTGTATTTTAGTAGTATCTATTAACTTTTGAGGTGTATATATGTCTGGTTATCTTTTTACTTCCGAGTCCGTTACCGACGGCCATCCGGATAAAGTTTGCGACGCTATTGCAGACACCGTCCTTGACAAGCTGCTGGAACAGGACCCAATGTCAAGGGTGGCCTGCGAATGCGCCGCTACAACGGGCATGGTAATTGTAATGGGTGAGGTTACCACTGATTGCTACATTGATATTCCCCGGATTGTGCGTGATGTTGTCAATGGGATTGGCTACAATAAGCCTGAGTATGGCTTTGACGGACATACCCTAGCTGTTATCTCGGCCATTAACGGGCAGTCCCCCGACATAGATATGGGCGTAAGCAGTTCATTTGAATCAAAGCACGGAGCTTCAGAGCATGAGTTTGCAACGGGCGCCGGCGATCAGGGTATGATGTTTGGTTTTGCATGCGATGAAACGCCTCAGCTGATGCCTATGCCGATTTTTCTGGCGCACCGGCTCACTCAAGCGTTAAGCTATGCCCGCAGATGCGGTGAAATCCCCTATCTGCGTCCCGATGGAAAATCCCAGGTAACCGTTGAATACGACAGCGCAGGCATTCCTATTCGCGTTGACGCTGTCGTCATATCCGCTCAGCACGAGCCAGACGTGAGCCTTGATACAATACGTAAGGATATAACCGATAAGATAATAAAAAGCGTAATTCCATCCGGCCTCTTGGACAGCGGCACCCGCATATTTGTCAACCCCACCGGACGCTTTGTAATTGGAGGGCCTCAGGGAGATTCGGGGCTTACAGGACGAAAGATAATAGTTGACACCTATGGAGGCTACGCCCGCCATGGCGGAGGGTCGTTCTCCGGCAAAGATGCAACCAAGGTCGACAGAAGCGCCTCATATGCCGCAAGATACGCTGCAAAAAACGTTGTAGCCGCGCGACTTGCCAAGCGCTGCGAAATACAAATTGCGTATGCCATTGGAGTAGCGCATCCAGTGTCAATAATGCTTGATACACAGGGAACGGGTATAATACCTGATGCGGATATTGCCCAACAGGTTAAAAACCACTTTGACTTCAGGCCTGAGGCAATAATATCAAGATTTGGCCTACGTCAGCCTATCTTTCGAAAAACCGCCGCCTTCGGCCACTTCGGACGCGTTGACGTTGAATTCCCCTGGGAAGCTACCGATATGGCTGATAGTCTAAGGATTTAATTCTAATATAAGCAAAAGAAAAACGGCCCTTTAATTGGGGCCTTTTGTTATGTTAACCCAAAAGTTATTTGTTCATATTCAATATTTATTGCCTTTGAAATTATTATGGTTAGTTCCTCTAAATGCCCGAAGCGCATTTAAATTAGTTTACTGCCCTAATTATCTGGCGGTTGTGTTTTCTATGCTAAAAACCGA
>URFJ01000099.1 GCA_900547135.1 uncultured Eubacteriales bacterium
AAGATTTGCTGATACATAGCCCTCCGCCCTGTAAAGCGCATAGGGGATTATGCTCTTTCTGCCCATCTCCGTGCTCTTTTTTTCGGTATCCTCTTCCTTTGTAATCGCAACGCGGGTGATGGTAACCTCCTGGCTTATTACAGGGTCGATGCTGCGCGCAAACCCGATCTGCACAGGTCCGCGCACTTGGCCGCAGTTCAGCATCGCTTTTACAAACGTGGTCATAACCGCTCCAAACGTGCGTATATCAAAGAAATTTTGACACATAAAGTCCCTTATCTTCCTGTCCAGGTCAGGATCGTTCTTTTTAGCGTCCTTTACGTTACTCGCATTGATTCCAAGATATTCGTATGCGCTGCTATCGCTTCGGTTGAGTGAAACATCCTCTTTTATATATATCTTATAGCCTGGCGCATCTTCCTTGACAGCTTCCACATAGTTTCTAATCTTACGCTTGATACAAACGTCCGTCACCAGACCGTATCCGCTTTCAGGATCCATCCTTGGCAGGTTGCCCGCATCCGGATCACCGTTTGGGTTACCGTTTTCCACGTCGAATAAAATTACAAATTCATACCTGTTTTTAATTGCCTCTGACATCGTTATTCAGCCTCCTGCCCTTTATTTTCATTTGATTTGTTATCACTATCCTTTGGTCTTTTTTCATAGCGCTTCTGATTCTGATGATAATAACCTAAAACAAACATGCCCTGTTCCTCAAGCGAAAGCCGCTTTGGATAAGCTGCGCTCTGATGCTCCGCAGCCGACACTTTTGATTGAAGCTCAGTCAAAAGCTTTTCGTAATGAATCACCATATTTTGATTCTTGATTTTTCTTATATGACTGTTCTTTAATTTAAAAAGCACTGGAAAGATGGATGCCGGCGTGGCGCATGCTGCATTGAAGTACTTGTCCTTTATTGTGGCGTTTATTCCATTGTTTGCATCCTCCTGTATAGCCTCCAATACCGAAAACGTCCTGCCCAGCACATAGGCTACGTTATCACAGGCTTCGTTCAATCCCATAAGAATTTCCTCCTCATCGTAAATTTTATTTCTTAATAGATAGGCCTTGATGATTGCGGCCCTGCCACTGGTTATTTTAGAGCTGTTGGACTCCTCGTCGTCCTGCTCCGCGTGAATCCTTCCCAGGGTGTTAAGATACAGCGTCTCCGGATACCGTCCTCCCGATATCATTGCGCGGAATACGGAAGACGCCATGCTGGGAACGGGCTTTTTATCCTTTGACTTTTTATTTACAGTCTCCTGAAGAATCTTCCAGGTGCCAATGTATTTACGAGTGTCCCATATAGGTCTCGCTATCTCCATTTCCTTGTAATGCTTCTTAAGGTGTACCAATATGTTTTCAAAGCTGTTTTGATAGAAAAACCTGATGGCCAGCCTTGCCGCGTTGGGCGCTATCGCCAAAATATAAAACCTCTTGTCAAATGATATATTGTCAACAACATTATCAACGTCAACGGCCTCTCCCTTCTGCAGTTTTTTGAACACGCCGTCAACGATCTCATAGTTGTCCTCCTTCGGCTCTGTTACGGCTGAAAAGATGTCCTGATATTCTTCATCTCCATCCTCAGACCAGTATACGACCGTTGCATCTCCTATTACGGTGGAGTGCTTGGAGTCCGATATCAGATGATTTAGGGCGGTGGTATACGCATAAGCAGCATATGTGCCTATCGGAGCATTGAAACTTTGCTTTTTTTCATATGATTCAAAGGAAGGATCATTGAACGACACAAGCGAGGCTCCGCTGGACTGCGCCCCCCGAATCCCCTTTACATTTCCGTGTATTCTAGCTATCTTGGAACGCCTGCCCGTTATCAGACAGGTCCCCTCGTCTTCACCATCCGCCTCGGCGCGTGCAAGATGGCGTTCCCAGGCGTCCCTTATGGCCTTGTCCTCATGAGCGTAATCAGAATTAGCTATATCAAAAATCAAATTGCCGCCCGACATCATTTCATCCAAATGAGCGCTTAGCGCGGTATTATCCTTTGCCGTTTCTGGGTTCCAATTTTTAAAATAGTTTATTACCGCTTTTGCTGCGGCGCTGTCCACCGAATCCAATAGCTCCAGGTGTTTCTCCTTGGCACATTTAAAACATTCCAGCGAGCGGTCAGGCTTCCCCTTATTGTCTATACCCAGGATGTAGCTTGTATTATCACACAAGAAATTTGCCGTTACCTTTATGGTGCGGGTTGTAACCATTTCTGGAACGATTAACAGCTGAGGTTCTTTTACGATCTTGCTACCGCCCTTTTTCTGCCGGACTTCAACATCGTTTGTCAGCCTGATTACGTCCAAAAGCTCTCCGGATTCGGAAATTCTCAGGGCAAACGAAACCTTGGCCCTGCACCAGCCCGGTCTTGTGATACGTCCCTTGCTTTCAAGCGCTTCATAATATTGAACCAATGACTGCAATATCATCGTATCACCTCGCAGTTACTCAAATCCAAAACCCCGTTTTTCAGCACCGCGCGAAAGAACATGGGCTGGATATTTTCAGGATCAGTGTAATCTAAATCATACAGCATATATCCCAAATCCCTTTCCGTGTCCGGATACGCAGTTTTAACCTCATCTCCGTCAAACAACTCAAACTTTGCCGGAAACTCCCTGCAGCCAAAATACGGGGTATGATAACACTGCCCCTTTCTGAGGCGCCGCATGATTATATCCTTAAACTTGCCGGAGCTGTCGGATTCGTTTGCTTTGTCGGTTAATTCGAAATGGGCGTCGATCACATATTCCACATCACTAATTAGTATTGAGGCCCGCTGAACGATATTTTCCCTGCTGCTTACGTAAAGCTGTGTCTTTGCTCCGTTCATTGCGCTTAGAGCGTTTCTGGCCGATAATTTGCCCTTAACCTCGTTTCTTCGTATGCTGGTATACTGAATCGGCTTCAGCACATAAATTTTGTCAATAACCCAGCGTATCCCCGGATGCCAGTAGATAGCCTCGAGAATACCTCTGGCAGCCGACGGCGTTATAATGTCGTAACTACACCGTTCCACCTTCATCTCCGGACGCGAAAACAGCGCCAGCTCTCCCCATGTCCTTATACTAACGCCTATACCCATCTGCTCCCTCCTTTCCATTCCAAGAAAATTATTTTATTGATTATTTGCGCCGTTAAAAAACCAAAGCATCACCTCTGCTTGCCTTCAAGATTAGCCCTTTATCTTTAGAGTACAGTCTCTCATCCCTCAGTATATATATTTCAAGACGGGGTTCCTCCAATAGGCCCGCGCCGCGGAGTGCTTCAAAATCGCTTTCATATATATTTACGCTGTAAAGTCCTGCCTCCCTTGTCAGCGACCGGGTATGCTCCCCGCTTCTCAGGCGCTTTGCTATATCGGCCGCTTTCTGTGAGTCTTCATCTATAGGAGTAGGCTCAATGAATACCGGTTTGGTATTCTCCTCGATTAATTTAAATTCATCCGCTACGGACGCGAACGGAATGCGCAATCCCTTTTTGAAATTATTTAAGACGCCCTTTAAATCCAGCCCATTTTCACCTTTGTACTTATATAGCCTTTCAAAGTAATCTTTGATTGCCTCACAGGACATAACATCTTCATGGGACTCCATTATTTGCTTGGTCACGGAAACGGGTGTCTCCAAGCTACGGGGAATGTTTATGTCATCTGTACTCGTTAGGCTGAATACGGTGGTTTCACACTTATCCCTATCCTTTTCTCCCTCGCGGTTGCACCGTCCGGCCGCCTGTATCATGGAGTCAACCCCTGCCAATTCCCTGAACACAGCTCTAAAGTCAAGATCCACTCCTGCCTCTACCAGGCTTGTCGCTATAAGCCTGCACGGCTTTTTATCCTCTAACCGTTTTTTGACCTTAGCCAGTATGCGGCTTCTGTGAACCGGATACATAAGCGTTGAAAGATGGTATATCCCGTCGCCCTCTAAAGCGTCGTAGATACGCTGAACCCGTTTGCGGCTGTTGAGAATGCACAACACCTGATCCCGCTGTTTAAGGCGCTCTATCAGTTCCTCTTCGGAAATCTCTCCGATATGGTTTATGCTTGTACGGCGGAAAACAGCGCTATTTTGTGAAACCGTTGATATACAAGGCGTTACAGGGCTTTTGCGGAGTACGCGACCGCACTTTTGACCGCACTCCATCACGTGCAACTGAGCGCGGGACCGGCCGCGCTCGAACATGTTGCGAATTGTTGTATCACATATATACACGGGTTAATTGTAGTAGATGTGTTGGGACATGTCAATAATTGCGGCGGGGTCTTATGGCCTCCTGTAGCAATATAATGTACCCTTGCTATCGCCATACGCGCCACACCCCGCCGTAAAGACCGCCCAACGTGAACGCACATAATCTAAAATGCTCTCGTCAATGTAATCTTGCACCAATAGACATACCGCAAGCAGCGCGGCGGCGTATGCCGCATCGGATGACTGGTCGCTAATCTCATCATATGCGGCGTGCCATGTCTCGCGCCACACCCTGTTGTACTCAGGGATGTTAGCCTTTGCCGCTGCCTTTGCCGCATCAAATGCCCTGCGCCACGTTGCATCAATCGCCCCGCCGTTTGCCAGACACGCGGCCTCAGCCTCGTTTTTGGTTGCATAAAGCTTACAGTTAGCGGACAGTACGCCATGGCCGTCAAAGAGGTTAATGCTTGCAAGGCTGTCTATGTACTGTTGTAGGTTCTTCATCGTTTTGTCCTCCGTCTTTTGATGTCTTTATTATATCAGATACCCCTGATAATGTCAACGGGTATTTCTGATAAAAAATAATATATTTTACTCTATCCTATACCAATCGGGCTGCCTCTCCGTATCTTTGGGGATGAGCACGATGTCATAATCAAGATGCTGTATAACATCGTGTAACTTATGCACTGTTATGTTGTCTTGGTGTATACGCTCCCACAACGTGCTGTACGGCAGGCCGGTGAGGCGGGCCAGATCGGCCAGCCTCATGTATCCGGTGCCCAATATTTTTAGTAGTGCTTCACTAGTTTTCATTTTTTTACCCCCTGTAGTCGTATTTTTTGTATATTTTGTTTTTTGCATCAAGCCATGCGTCATCAGCTTTGTTCCAGGTCTCAATCTCGGCGGCTTGGTCATCAGTCAACTCTATTTTGTTGCCGTCGACGTATACCGAGTAATTACCAGCGCGGCCATATATTTTGCAATTCCATCGGCCCTTAGGCATGCAGTCAGGCCATGCAGGTCTTGGGCCGAGCTCCGCCATCTCTTTATTGAGCTCTGCCATCCTATCATCTCTTAGCTTATAGTACGCCGCTATATCAATGGCGTTGATCTCGTTATTGATAGTTGTCGCGCCTATAGCTCTAGCTTTGCTTATTGTATCGTCAATATCCTCTATTTTTATTGCTGTCCACCACGCCCTATACTCACGTTGTAGTGCTGACAGCCAACCTGGTGCCGGAGCATAGTCATACTGGTATCCAGCAGCTTTTATTTGCTCTTTGCAGGATATTGTATCGCCCTCAAATTTAGCAATCACCGGTGTTTGTAAGTCATAAGGCATTAGATACAGTGTAAGTACCAGCCCTCTTGCTTTTTCGGCCTCGCGAGCGGCGGCTTTGTAGCATCCTGGGCATATCCCTTGGGCGTACCACGCTGCTTTCCTTTCGCGATCTTTACCCGGCCCCACTATTTGTACTCTGCCTGTATGTCCGCAGCTATAACTGATATCATAATATGCCATCGTTTTGTCCTCCGTCTTTTGATGTCTTTATTATATCAGATACCCCTGATAATGTCAACGGTTATTCCCGATAAAAAATTATATATTTTAGCAAGAACGCGGGAGGGTGTTACCTCTCCCGCGAAATGAACGCTTAGTGGGGTTGCTTATATACTCGCCATTTGCCCCCCAGATAGTACTCCAGCCCGCATGCGTAGCCCGCCATGCATATACCCCACAATGTGCGGGCCTGATCTATATGTCTGGTGTCGTCTAGTAATTGTAGCGCTACTAATAGTATAGCCGCATCCTCAATATCGCTACAGGGCATTGTGCCAAATATACCCTTTGCGTTATCAGCAAACGGTGTATCGGCCACCACTTGATTAACAGCATCCGTAATATCCTGCTGGATCATGTTAAGGAGCGGGGTCGGGATATGCTCATATGCTACGGCAAGAGATGTGTCATCGACTACCTCAGACGCCCACTCATCCCACGTCTCGTGTCTCATCTCCGAGCGGGTATCATATACAATGCAATTATCGGGCAACTTACCGTGGTTGCCAAAAAATGTAGTATTATGTATGTCGTTTATTACACTGTCCATTATAGGTGATCTCATTATTTTGTGCTCCTTTATTTTGCGGTTGACATCGATAATTAGGTGTGCTAGTATAGTTTGTATGGCGGGGGCGGTGGTGCGCCCCCACACGATTGGTTAGCTTACACGCGCTTGTAATGCTTATACTGATAGTGTTTGTAGCCCATCGGCCAGTATGCAACGGCGACTAGCTCGTCGTTGTTGTCGTATAAGGCCACGGTGTCATCAGCGTCGCCGTATATATCGGCTACAACTTGGATATCTGTAAGCTCAGTGGTGTACTCCTTACAAGACCAATCCGCATTTGGTGTTACGTAGACATTCATTTTGTTCACCTCCTCCCTCTCTCTCTATCTGATAATTAATTATATCAGATATTCCCGTTAATATCAACGGGTATTTTCGATAAAAAAAATAATATATTTTACAGTAGCGTTATATCATATACTGATCGTAGCTGACAAAAAAAAAGAGAGGGCTTTGCAGCCCTCTCCTGAACTTACTCGTTATTATCATCCCTTAGCTTGGCTAGCGCGTTACGCAGTTTTGCGGGCATCGGTAATCCCAGCTCGCCGGCATTCTCCAGGATGCTTAGTCCCTCGTTGGCTATATAAAACGCTATTACAGCGGTGCGGAGCGCGCCGTTAGTTGCCGGTACAACATTATCAACTACCGTAGCCACCGCCACAAGGACAAATATAAGCACCTTTTTTAGCAATCCGCGCCAACCCACACCGCTTGATAGCTCCCCTTTGATCGCCGCCTTAATTATGCCGGTGACATAATCGGCAATGACACACACGATCAGCGCTATTATGAGTGCATCCCACGCTCCCCACAGATACGCCAGTATACCACTGATAACAGCGATCGTCCCCTTAATCCAGATCATAATTACTTACCCCCTAGTGATATGTTATATATTTTATCCCCCACCGCTATTGACAGTGTGGCTGTATCTGGTAACGCCGGAGCACTCGCACCGCCCCCACCGTGCGCCGCCACAAAGGCCGCTATACCCGCCATGGTCTTGGCCCCTGCCTTGCCGTCCGCGCTCCCACAATCGTA